>CAITYU010000333.1 GCA_903896675.1 uncultured Planctomycetaceae bacterium | reverse complement strand
GGACAGTTCGCATGATCCGGGATTGTTTACATTTTCAGCGTCTCCGGTGGAGGGGCGTCTGAATGAAACTCGCGAGTTGCTGCTGAAGACGATTGATGAACTTGGCAGTATCGAGTTTTCGGCTGAGGAAGTTGAGCGAGCGAAGCTGCGGGCGAAGCGGGGTTCTGAGCAGTTGATGACCAGTGCATCAGCGATGGCATCTGCGCTGAGTGGGGCGGCGTCGCTGGGTGACTGGCGATTGTTGTTTCTGCAGCGGGATCGTGTGCAGGGTGTGACGGCAGCGGATGTGAATCGGGTTGCGGCCACGTATTTCAAGCCATGGAATCGGACACTGGGACTTTTTATTCCGTCCGATGCTCCGCGACGCCTGACGATTCCCTCAGTGCCGTCGATTGCAGATGTGGTTAAGGATTACAAGGGTGGTACTGCTGTCGCTGCGGGCGAAGCCTTTGATCCGACTCCTGCGAATCTGGACGCAAGGACTCGGATCATTGAGGAGGACGGTCTGCGGATTGCGCTGCTTCCGAAGAAGAATCGTGGTGAAACGGTGGCGATGACCCTTGCGCTGCGTTATGGGAATGAGGAATCGCTGAAGAATCAGGGTACAGCGGCTTCGATGATTCCGTCAATGCTGATGGCGGGTACGAAGCGTCTGGATCGGCAGGCACTGCAGCAGGAGATGGATCGTCTGAACGTGCAGATAGGTGGTGGTGGAGGCGGACGTGGTCGTCGGGGTGGTCGGGGCGGTGGAGGTGGTGGCGGCGGTGCTGCCGGCACTCTCTCATTTTCCATTGAAGCCCGGAGAGATTCACTGGAGAAGGGGATCTATCTGCTGGGTGAGATTCTTCGGGAGCCGGCGTTTCCTGCCGAAGAATTTGAGCAGATGCGTTTGCGTTCGGCGTCGATGATTGCGTCGATGGAGTCTGATCCGGCGACACTGAGTTCTGAGCTGCTGTCTCGCAGTCTGTCGCAGTATCCGAAGGGGGATGTGCGTTATTCGATGACGATGACGGAGCGGAAGGAGGAACTGGAATCAGTGACACTGGAGCAGGTGAAGTCAGTGTATCAGCAGCAGTTGTCAGCGAGTCATGCGGAGATTGCGATTGTGGGTGATTTTGAAGTGGAATCTGCGATGTCTGCTGTGCGTGAGATTCTGAAAGGCTGGAAGTCAGAGACTCCGTGGCAGGAGATTTCCCGCGAGGCACGGTCTGATGTGGAGGCGAAGAAGCAGGACATTGTGACTCCGGACAAGGCGAATGCAGTTTTTGCGACGGGTTTGTCATTTGCGATGAATGACGATCATGCGGACGCAGCGGCGCTGCAGCTTGGGAATTTCATTCTGGGTGGCGGGACACTGAGTTCGCGTCTGGGTGATCGCATTCGGCAGAATGAGGGCCTTTCCTACGGTGTGAATTCCTCCGTGAGCATTCCGAGTACGGGTAATGATGCGAGGTTCAGCATCAATGCGATTACGAATCCGGCGAACATGGATGCGGTGGAGAAGGCGGCAATGGAGGAGCTGGCGCGATTTCTGAAGGATGGTCCGACGGCGAAGGAGCTGTCGGATGCTCAGACGGCGTGGCTGGAATCCCGCAAGGTCTCTCGTTCAAGCGACGGAGCGATTGCCGGGCAGTTGATTTCGAATCTGCATTTGTCGCGGACGTTTGCGAGGGATGCTGAGGAGGAGCGACGGATTTCGGCATTGACTCCGGAGCAGGTGAGAGACGCATTTCGGCGGCATATTGATCCGGCGAAGCTGGTTGTGATTCGGGCTGGTGATTTCCGGTGAAACTCGGGGTATCGGTGGGTGGCGTGAGTTTCTGAGCTGAAGGAGTTGGCGATGAGGTCAGAAATCAGATTCGTGGCCATGTTACTGATACTGACGAGCAGCGTTTGTGCGGGAGCGGGGGATCGCCCGTCCGGGCGATCCTTCGCGACTCGTTCTGAAGTCATAGCGCGTCATGGCATGGCGGCAACAAGTCAGCCGCTGGCGACAATGACGGCAGTGGACATTCTGCGGCGGGGCGGTTCGGCTGTGGATGCGGCGATAGCAGCGAATGCGGTGTTGTGTGTGGCTGAGCCGACGGGGTGTGGTATCGGCGGGGATTTGTTTGCGATTGTGTGGGATTCGAAGACTGGAGAGCTGCAGGGGTTGAACGGTAGTGGCAGATCACCGCGAGGGCTGACGGCTGAGGAGTTTCGTCGTCGGGGGCTGTCGCGGATTCCATCGTTTGGTGTGCTGCCGCTTTCAGTTCCAGGTTGTGTGGATGGCTGGTTTGAGCTGCATGGCCGGTTCGGGCGACTACCGATGTCCGAGTTGCTGGCACCGGCAATTCGGTATGCTCGAGAGGGCGTACCTGTGAGCGAGGTAATAGCTGAGGGCTGGCGGAGTGGCGAAACAGTGTTTCGTGACCAGCCTGGATTTGCGGAGACTTTTCTGGTGGGTGGCCGAGCGCCGAGGAAGGGTGACGTGTTTACGAATCCGGCACTGGCTGAAACTCTGGAGCGGATTGTCGAGCGGGGTCGGGACGAGTTTTATCGTGGTTCGACAGCGGTGAGGATTTCAGATTTTGTGAGGCAGCATGGTGGGTATCTTTCGCTGGAGGATCTGCAGCAGCACAGGTCGGAGTGGGTGGCACCTGTATCGACGAATTACCGGGGTTATGATATCTGGGAGTTGCCGCCGAACGGTCAGGGGATCGCAGCGTTGCAGATGCTGAATCTGCTGAGTGGTTTTGACGTGGGTAAGTCTGGATTCGGCAGTGCGGACCATGTGCACTGGTTTGTAGAGGCGAAAAAGCTGGCTTTTGAGGACAGGGCGAGGCTGTATGCGGATCCGCAGTTTGCTGCAGTTCCAACAGCGGAGCTGATCTCTGCTGATTACGCAGCTCGTCGTCGAGTGCTGATGAATTCGGAGCGTGCTGCTTTGAGCTATCCGGTCGGGATTCCAGCGGCGGTTGAGGAGGGCGACACAATTTACCTGACGACGGCAGATCGTGATCGGAACATGGTGTCGTTGATACAGAGCAATTATCGTGGCTTCGGTTCCGGAGTTTGTCCGACGGGGCTGGGTTTTTCGCTGCAGGATCGTGGGGAAATGTTTGACCTGCAGCCTGGCCGGATGAATTCGTATGCGCCGGGCAAGCGGCCATTCCATACGATCATTCCGGCCTTTGTCACGAAGGATGGGCAGCCTTTCATGAGTTTTGGGGTGATGGGTGGAGCGACGCAGCCACAGGGGCATGTTCAGATACTGATGAATGTTCTGGATTTCGGGATGAATATTCAGGAGGCTGGGGATGCTCCGCGAATCCTGCATTCCGGTTCATCGGAACCCACTGGTGAGCAGATGGCAACGGGCGGGACTGTGGCTCTGGAATCGGGTTTTCCGGAGGGTTTATCAGAGCAGTTGCGAGCGCGGGGGCATGTTTTGAAACCGGCGCGTGGGGAATTTGGTGGATATCAGGGGATCATGTATGACGTTGTGCGTGGAGTGTATTTTGGTGCGAGCGAGTCACGGAAGGACGGAATGGCTGCTGGTTACTGAAAGAGAGACGCGGATCTGTCACTCTTTTCTGAGCGTGCAGGTTTCGCGGATGGAGTAATTGGCGAAGTAGCCAAGAGGGCTCCAGGAGAATCCGCTGGATGGCACCTCGATGCTGACGGTCACTGCGGTATTTGTCTGGGTGACTGAGATTGCGGCACCGGTACCGAGTCCAACAAGCCCCATCTGTCGGATGGCTTCGGTGGTTGCGTGCGTCGCGGTGTTGCCGGGAATAGCAGCTTTGCGGGCTCCTTCGTATGCAGCAAATCCGATGGTGTGCCGTGCAAAATTCATGGATGCAATGTCAAGTGCTCCGAAAAAGAGCAGCAGGATAATTGGTACCACAAGGGCAAATTCGACAGTCACGGCGCCGCGTCGTTCGGTAAAGCGTGGCAGTTGGCTGCGTTTCATGCTGAGATTCCGGTGCCGGCATCGGCGGACGGGACTATTCGGTCAGTACGATGGAGACGGTTCGTGCGAGGTTGCGAAAGGTCGTACGGAGTTGTTCTGCGTTGGTGGCTTCGTTGTATGAGCCTCCAGTGATGCTGGCGATGTTTCGCAGAACGGTCTGCGAACCGGTGAGCATGCTGACGCAATGGATGACGACGCCTGCGCTGGCGGCATCTCTGGCTGCGTCTTCGGGGTGACGACAGTTGGCCCAGAGGCCGTCTGTGAAGAGGATGATGACTTTATTGCTTTGCACGAGGCTGTTTGAGCCTGTGAGGACGCGAACGGCTTCATCAATTCCTTCAGAGAGTTTTGTATTTCCGATGAGTGGACCTGCCGACAGTGCCGTCATTCTGTCGGCGACGGCAGTTCGGTTGCTGCTCCATGTGAAAGTTGATGCATTGGGAAGGGGAATGTCACAGGTGTAGTCTGTGGATGACAGTCTGGGGTAATACGACTGTCGAGTGGCGCTGCTCCACGTCACGAGGCTGGTTCTGGGTGGTGATTGTGCAGCGCCGGCTTCATCGAGAAAGACAGTGATGGCATCTCGCAGGGCAGACCAGCGGCTGAGACTGGGGTGCGGCGGAGAGTGGTCATACTGCAGTGCTGTGCTTGGGTAGTAGGATCGGGGGTAAAGCAGGGGATTTCCTGAGGGGTAGGTATTGCTGTCGGATCGCAGGATCATGGACTGGGATCGGTCGAGGCACAGGCAGATTTCGATATCCTGTCGACCGGCGGTTGCCTTTGCCGAGGTGCTGAACCCATCCCGGCCGGTCAGGGACTTGAAGAACAGTTCAACCTGAGAGAACACACCGCTGCCGCCCACTTTGGACTGCACCTGAACGGCATTGTAAGGTGACATGCCGGGGTTGAAGGTCCATTGTCCATTCTGGCCTGCCACTGCCTGTCCGAGGATCACATCGGACGGGCGGATTTGAAAGTCACGTCCGCCGACTTTATTGAGGCTGGCAAACTGCACGGCGGCAGCAACAGCCTGATCAGGATCGCGAGTACGTGCGAGGTTTTCGGCCCCTGCCTTTGCTGCAGCATCAGTCGCGGTGCGCAGTTCGGTGCGCACGAGTTGCATGTAAGCGAAATCTATGGAGAAGGCTATTGTCATGCCGAAAGCAATCAGCATTGAGGCAATAAGAGCATGGGCGGCACCGCGTCGACCTGCAGGAGTGCCGGGACGGTGATGAATCCGGGTATCGCGATGTCTTGAATTCATGGAGCGTCTCTCAGAAAGCGTTCAGCGGGATGATCAGAGTCGGGCCATTCTGACAACAGCAGAGATATTCTGGCCGCTCATGAAGCTGACGGGGCCGAAAGAAAGGTTTGAGGCCGAGGCCGTGACAGTGACGGTGATAGTGGTGCCTCGTGGCGTATCCTGTGTGACTGTGGGAGAGATCAGGATGGTGTAGTTTGGGGTGCGACGGGAGGTCATGACACTGGCAGCACTCTGCAGAGCAAGCGCGTTGTTGTCACCTGGAGATGAGATGGATTTGGCAGCCTCGAATGCGGCAAGGTTCACAGTTTGTTTCAGGAAAACGACATTTGCGAATTCAACACCGGCAAAGATCAGGAGCAGCAGAAATGGCAGACAGACGGCCGTTTCAACGGTAGCGGCCCCGGTCCGGCATTTCGGGTGGCAGCCCACGGGGGCGGGGATCTGAGGAAATTTCCTATTCACAGCTACCTCGCAGCGGTGAGTAAACAAGCTTCGTTTCGATAGCTTTACGTTTTGTTCCGGGGATTGAAGACTGACTGACGAACATATAGGTCAGGATTTGTTATTGTGCGTCAAACTTTCGGGAAACACTGAACGGAATGTTTGTTTGGATCGTGCGAGGGTGTTTTTGCAGGGCAGCAAGCGGCGGTAAAATCCAGTGTTTTTGCAGAATGCATGTTGTCCGAAGGCAACGAACGGGCATGATTGGAACAGGACGACGGGGGCGGTGTGATGTATCTGATGAGGCTTGCAGATCGGGTATCCCGGGGGCTGAGAAAGCTGCCGGTGGAACAACTGGGGCTGCATCGTGAGTTTCTGCTTGGGCAGCAGTGTGATTCGGGTGGATTTCGTGGTCGGGAGGGAGATGGTGACCTGTACTACACAGGTTTTGCTGTCCGAGCGCTGGCGGTGACGGGTGGTTTGCCGGTTGAAAATGCGGCGAGGCTTCATGGGTTTCTGAAGTCTGCGGACGCGTTGTCGCTCAATGCCGTGGATCTTCTGAGCTGGCTGTACAGCGCAATTGTGGTTGAGGCGTCTCAAGGTGGTGGCGTTCTGAGCGAGAAGCCGGCGGAATTTGCAGCGGAGGTTCTGCGGAGCCTGCTGCAGTTGAGAACTGCTGATGGCGGGTTTTCGCGGACCACCGAGGGAGCGGCGGGAAGTACCTATCAGTCGTTCATGTGTGCGCTGGTTTTTGAGCTGTTGGGGCAGCAGATTCCGCGGCGGAATGCCCTCGTGCAGTTTCTGTATGACCGCCAGCGGGAGGACGGTGGCTTTGTGGAGATTGCGCCGATGAAACGAAGTGGCACGAATCCGACAGCTGCGGCAGTCGCATTGCTGAAAAGTCTGGGGGCGATGGATGATGAAATTGCCGAAGATGTGCTGGGTTTTTTGACGGACGTGGTCAGCAGCGAGGGTGGATTTCAGGCGAACACCAGAATTCCATTTGCCGACGGTCTGTCCACCTTCACCGGACTTTTGACGGCGCAGGATCTTGGGCGTCGTGATCTGATACCAACAGAGCAGATGCTGGCGTATGTGCGGGGCGGACTGGAGCTGGAGTCAGGCGGGTTTCGGGGGGCTGTCTGGGATCAGCAGGCGGATGTGGAGTATACGTTTTACGGTCTGGGAATCCTTGGTCTGCTGTACTCCTGATGCCAGAGGGTACGGGGAAACGGCAGAAACTGCAGTTTATCGGCGGGACTCTGCGACGAAAGGCGGAATTCTTCGATGCTGAACACAGGTCAAATCCTGTTCTGTGTGGACAGGAGAGGAATGAGTGCGGTAGAAGTGATAATTCGGTTGGTCGGAGTTTGTGTGTGTGACGTTCCGAAATGCATGCACTATGCACCCTGAAGTGGCCCGGAGGCCTGCTGATGTCCGGTTTTTCGCGACTCATACTGATTCTGCTGCTGAGCTTTGGGTCTGGTTGTCAGAACGCCGGATTCTGGAAGCGAGGCGGTGATCAGACGGACCGCAAGTCGACTGCAGCGAAGGCGGACGGTCAGAGCCAGAAAAAGGATGTGGAGAAATCGAAGTTTTCGTTTGCCGGGCTGACAGGCAGGAAAACGAAATCCAGCGATAAGGAATCAGATCAGGCTGAACCTCTGATCGCACAGCAGGCTCAGCAGATTGAGCAACTGGTTCAGCAGGGGCAGCGTGCACTGGAACAAAATGATCTGGATGGCGCGCAGCAGGCTTACCGTGAGATTCTGCTTTTGGAGCCGACGCATGCTGCAGCCAACCATGGGCTGGCGATGTCAGCTGATCTGGAGCACCGCTGGAAAGACGCGGAGTACTACTATCTGCAGGCATTGAAGGCCAGTCCGCAGGATGCGAACATACTTTCAGATCTGGGGTATTCCTGTCTGTTGCAGCAGCGTTTTGCCGAAGCGACGAGGTATCTGAATCAGGCTCTGGAAGCGGATCCTCAGCATGAAAATGCTCGCGTGAACCTGGCACTGCTGGATTTGCAGCTGGGACGTCCTGATGCAGCCGAGCAGCGTGTTCGGGAGCTCTACGGTGATACAGCTCGTGCCGCCGAGATGATGTCTCAACTTCAGTATCAGGCGAATGAGTCGAGCGTGTCAGGGCGTCAGCCGGCGGATGTGGCGGGCGAACTTCCGGAGGTGCCTGCGGGCTTGCCATTTGAGCAAGTCCAGGAACTGGCTCGACAGCAGCGTGATGCATCGTTGCGACGACGAGTACAGGAGAACGCAGGCCGTCCGATTCCACCTGGGAGTGGTGGTTGGTCGCAGGGTTCAGGGGGCGTGGGAAGTGACGGGACGGCTGGGCAGTTTCCAGAGTCGGGCTGGCCGGTTCCACAGCCGGATTCAGGGATCCCATCGATGCCACCACTGGACGCTCGGGATGCGGCTCAGGCGGGATATCGCGGCCAGTGGCCAGCGGGTCAGTCAAATGCGAGGACCGCTGGCTGGAACCAACCGCAGCCATTGCAGGCTGCAGGGCGTCCCGATTACCCGCCGCAGCAGGCAATTCAACCAAGTTCCTGGGTTCAACCGGCGCCGTACGGCTCTTCAGGGGGGTATCCAACAGCTGGTACTGCGGGAATGTACGGAGGGGCGTGGGGTGGTTCGCGACCACAGGTTCCGGGGGCGGCTATGGCCCCTGTGGCTCCGGTCCAGACCGGCAGCCCCGTTCCGATTCGATCGGGTGGTGCGGGCGTTCTGCCTGGGGCACAGAGTTACGGAGCTCCGGCCGGGATGCAGATTCGCGGAGCCCAGCAGCCTGTTGGCGCGGTAGGCTGGGGGCAGGCTGATCAGATGGGGCCGCAGGCTGGCTATGACGATGGTGCTTCCGGCTGGGAGAATCTGCCGTTGGAGGGATTAAATGCGGGGCCGGGCAATCTGTTCCCCGTTTATGGCGATCAGCCGGAGGGCTGGAATGTGCAGGCCGGCATGAGGAATGCATCGCCTGGAGTGGGGGGACCGGGTGTCCAGCCGGCAGGTTTTACTGCTGGTGGGCGCGACACGGCGACCAGTCTGCGAACTGCCGGTGGAAACATGTCTGCGGGCATTAACAGCGGCTACTACGGCCCACCGCGGAGTGTGCTGCCTGGTCAGGAGTTGTCAGATCAGATGTCGGCGCAGGCTGCAGAGCGAGCGGCGATGCGCAGTGGGTATGAGGCGTGGCCTGAGGCCGTACCAGCAGTGTCTCCGATGCAGGCCTACGACCTGCAGCGTGAGTCAATTCATCAGCAGTATCATGGAATGCAGCAGAGCCAGCGAGGAATGGAACGCGGGCCACGTTGAAAACCTGCCGGGGTGGTTATTTCTGTGGTTCGGTCGCATTTGAGTTCTCGGGCCGATTGATCTGGTAAAGGGGCAGGAACCGATAGTAGACCTCGAGTGTGAGTGTGGCGAGTGTTGTGGAGTACAGACGGCCTCCGTAGCGTCCCCACGTATCATTGGGATCCCAGCTTCCGGCGAATTCTCCTGATGTCAGTTGTTCGGAGATCAGCAGATCCCGAATCATACTGTTCCACTGTCGCCACGGGGCTCCCCCGTGCTGATGCATGGAGAGAGTACCGTAATACCAGTAGTAGAAATCGGTGCGGGCCACGGACGGTGGATTTCGTCCGATGAATCCGACGGCTTCGCGGGTTGCCGGTGAATCCGGCGAGGCCCCCAGCATCTGTCTGCAAAACAGAGCTTCGGCGGTCATTACGGGGGTTGGGGGTTCAGAGCCACCGGTTGAGCCGGTGATGGAGCGTCGGTAGCCATAGAGTCCGCCGGCGGAGCCCTGAGCGGTATTTTTCAGGAAGGCCTGCATGCGTGTGCGAACCGGTTCCGGAATCGTCACTCCCGCCATTTCAGCACTCTTGAGTGACATCAGGTGCCAGCCGAACATGCTGATATCGCCTTCCTGAAACTGCCTGTATCTCCAGCCTCCGCTGACGGGATCCTGCTGTCCGATTGTGAATGTCACGGCCTTTGCCAGTGCAGATCGCAGTCGAATATCATCCACTCGCCGCAGTTGCCATGACCATCTGAGCAGAGGATCTGCGAGGATGGATTCATGCAGTGTGGAGTTCGTTGGCAGCACGAATCCGGCGGTTGGACCGGCCACGGCGGAAGCCATGAATTTTGCTGTCTGGAATGCTGACGACAGCACTGTGGGTTCAACGATCGAACCGAGCACAATCTCTTTTTGCATACCACAGGCTTCGGCAAGTGCATATGTGGCCATGGCATGGCAGTACATGCGTGCGTAATGTTCAGCATTTCCGGCGAGGCATCCATCAGCCGTCTGCTGCTGGATCAGCCAGTCGAGTGCGTGGTCGACCTCGACGGCGTACTGTCCCTGTTCGTGAGTGTAACCGGCTCCGAGAAAGCAGAGGATTGCAAGTGCCGTCAAGCCTGCGTCAGCCTCGCGGCCGGCGAAGTCGCGGTCAATTCCGTTCTCATCGACATCCACGCGACCGGCGCCGTGGTCAGAAGCGTCCCAGCGTCCATTCGGTGACTGCACACCGGCGAGCCAGCGCAGACTTCTTTCGACGGCATCTTCTGACTGTCGGGTACCGCCGTAGACTTCGGTTGCCTTCCGGCGTGCGTCGACACCTCGCAGACCATAAGCGGCCGGCGGAGTCGGCCGGCGTCGTACAGACGGCAGTTCGGCCACCATGATTTCCCCGGCTGACAGCAGTGAATCTGCGAATTCCGGTGCAGTGCTGCCGGAGCGAACGTCTTCGTACTGAGAACTGAGTGGCAGTGGGGTACGAGCAGAGTCCGGAGTGGCGCGTGCCGGGCGAGTCTGCATGTTTGTATCGGGCAGGCTGCGTGCAGGGCGAGGCAATCGAGACTGCACAGTCAGGGCTCGATCAGGCTGCGTTGCGGGCAGCGTTGCTCCGGTCTGGGCTCCGGCAACGAACGATTCCGACAGTTGGGGTGCAGTTGGTTTTTCGACCCGCACGTTATCCTCCATCGCAGCCGGCAGCGGTACCGCGGCGGTATCCTGAGACAGTGCGGCTGGCAGAGACAGGTCCGCTGCCTGAATCTGCAATGCCGTGGCTGGGGCTGCTGCCGCTGTTGGACGCTCCGGCTGGAGCGAGTCGACTTCCCCGCCAGGTCGCGAACGCTGCTGGCTTCTCTGCAGGGCAGGCAGGTCCGCCTGGCTGGATTCGTAGGTGGTGCGAAGATCGCCGGCAGGGTCTGAGGCAGCAGCGGCTACCTGCCGAGGGCCCTGTTGACCGGCTTCCTGCAGCGGAGCCAGTTCCGTGAGCGGTGCAGGTTCAAACTGCGTTACATCAGCAGCCGAGATGGCTTTGGCAGCTGGTGTGTCCGGAGTTCGTTCCGGTGTTTCCGGGGGGGCAAGCACGGGCGATGCGGCTTCAAACCGAAGCAGCTCAGCCTGCGTTGCAGTGGGACGATCGAGGAGCGGGACATTGCCTGCTCGGTCCTGCAGTACCTCTCGATCAGACTCCGGCAGGACCTCGGTCAACACCTCTGGTTGTTGAGTTATAGTCTGCGGTGGTTGCGGGGCAGGTGTCGGTGCAGGATCGAACACCTCCAGACCCAGCAGGCAGACAAAGTGAATGAGAATGGAGCCCATCAGTGATTTGGCGGCCGTGTGACGATCACCCCAGCGTGTTGCCAGCATAGTGCCCAGGTGGGCCAGTGAAAGCAGCATAGCGGAAACCAGCAGCAGGGCGATGATGTCGTCACCCGACAGCTTCGCACCGCTCTCCAGTTTGTCCAGCAGTTGCCGCACAGCGTCCATGACTATTTTTCAGCCTTTCCGCCGCTGCCGGATTCCGGCTGGAATGCCAGTGAGAATCTGGTGATCTGCAGCTGATGACAGAGGCTCATGACATCAACCACGGACTGATAACTGCCGTCTCCGTCGCCACGGATGATCACCGTTTGCCCGGACCACGCTGTGCGAGCCTGTTCGAGCGCGGCACGCAGTTCGTCCCGTGACATCGGGCGTCCACCAAGAGACAGTTGACCTGATCTGCTGACAGACACGACCAGCGGGTCAGGTTCCCGGCTGAGGGTCTGCAGGGGGGCTGCCGTTGGCAACTGGACATCAAATTTCTGATCGTTTGCTTCTTCAGTGAATCGGGCACCCACCATGAAAAAAATGATCAGCAGAAAGACGACGTCAATCATCGGGGTCAGATTGAGTATTGGGTCTTCCAGATTCTCTGTCTTTAACGGCATGACTCCCTCCTGACTGACGCGCAGCGACCGTCACCGGAATCCTAACGTAAGATGCTCTGCAGAACATTCAACGGGTCATTTTTTCTGTGAATCCGGCTGGGGCTGTGACCTGGTGGCAGCGTGGATTCGGGGCAGGGCACTGGGTTGGCATGACTGGAGTTAATTGGTTTTTTCAGTCATATTTTTGTACATGCGTACAGATCCATTCGAGAGAAACGTGACATCAACACCGGAAACCAGCAGAGAGCAGCCGCGTTTTTTGTATTCCAGAACAGTTTCGGCTGTCACGCCGAAGTATCCGGTGGGGATTTGTCGACCGCGGCAGCACTGCAGTACCCGATCAATGGCGGCGACGACTTCCGGGTCGTGGATCTGTCCCATGCGATTGAAGCTGGCGGAGAGGTCGTAAGGTCCGAGGAGGATGCAGTCGAGGCCGGGTACAGCGACGATGTCTTCGATGCTGCTGACGGCGTCGCGGTGTTCGGCCTGGACAATGACTACGACTTCATCGTTGGCATCGCGGACGTAGTCACTGAACCGTGCGCCGTATCCCTGTGCACGTCCGATGCCAACTCCGCGCTCCCCAATCGGAGCATAGCGGGCGCAGCGTACGGCTTCCTGAGCGATACTGGCGGAGTTGACCTGCGGCACGATAATTCCCTGGGCTCCTGCATCGAGGACACGTTTAATGGTGCCTTCGGAACATTCGGGGATGCGTACGATGCAGGCGATCCGATGGCCGACAGCCTGGAGGATATTCTGGATATCCCGAATCTCGATCGTCCCGTGTTCACAATCGATGAACAGCCAGTCGAAGCCGGCGTCAGCCAGTATTTCAGCGACTGCCGCAGAGGGCAGTGTGAGCATAGTGCCGTAGAGGGTTTTTCCGGCGAGCAGCTGACTGCGAAAACCTTTGATCATGTTTTGTGATTCCTGTCGTGCTGATGCAGGCGGAGCGATGAGGAGTGTTGTTTTTCAGAGCCCAATGTCGTCGAAGACGGCTTCATTGAGCATTTGATTTCGCCGATGATGCTGAGCTTCACCGCAGAAACCGTTGGCAGCCCACGCCACGACCAATCGTTGTTCCGGGTCGCAGAACCCGATCGAGCATTGAGCGCCGCCGTGTCCGAAAGTGGCAGGGGAGCAGCGTCGGCCGAATCCGTATGGGACGGTATCGGGGCCGTAGACAGCGGAGTTGCAGATGATGCCCAGTCCGAAGTCAATGATATGTCGGAAGGTCAAATCGAGCATTCCGGTTCTGTGGCGTTTGGTCATGAGTTGTATGATGTGACTGTCGACGAAGGGTTCTCCGCTGTGGGATCGTCCCTGTCGGAGCAGCATTTCGTAGAAGGCGGCAAGTTCTGAGACTGGTCCGCGGAGATTTCCGCCGGCGGAAGGACTGTCCAGCCATGGTGGCCCGGCAGCCGGGCTGATGTCTGATCGTCCCTGCTGTCGTTCGTAGAGCAGGGGCAGTCTGGCTGCAGTTTCGGGCTGTTGATGGTGTGGGATGCCGCAGGAGGAGTGAAGCATTCCGAGGGGTAAAAGGAGTCTTTGCCGGAGGATTTCGGCGAAGGAATCTGCGTTGGGGTTTTCCGGCGCTGCGAGGCTCCGGATAACTTCTCCCAGCAGGAACCAACTGCTCTGAGGGTGGTATGCCGCTGTGCCTCGGGGCAGTTGGCAGGGCGTATGCAGTACGGTTTTGACGCTTTCATCCCATGACCTGTGCGGCCATCCGGAATCAATTGTCGGGAAGCCAGATGTATGAGTAAGGAGTTCAAGGAGCGTCAGATCGGCTTTGTCGGAATCTGCGGCGGCGGGCAGCCAGTGAGAAAGGGGCCGTTCCAGCAGGGTTTCCGGATAAGTGAGCATTTTCAGCAGCAGGAGTGCCGTGACCGGCTTTCCTGCGCTTCGCCACGGCATGAGAGTGTCAGCGGTCAGGGGGCGCCCGGGGGCTGCATCACCGAGGCCGGAATTGAGCAGTGGGACGCCATCGATGGACACATAGATCTGCAGTCCCGTGTGCAGGCCGCGGGCAACTCCCTCCTCGAATGCAGCGACGACGCCGGGAAATCTCTGAAGCTCGCGGGGCATGGGCCTGATGTTTGTTAAACGAAGTGTGACGGGCTGCGGGTGCTGTCAGGGTTTGGCGGGGACGGCCAGCGAAAGGGAGGCTGAGGCGATCCCGGCCGGGTCATTTCGTTCGAGCAGGCTGGCTGCCATGACAGACAGTTTTCTCTGTACAGGCAGCACATGACTGGTGCCATCGGGCATTTCCACGGTGACGGGGTTATCGAGTGGCAGCAGTCGATCGCTGAGCAGCAGCGTGATATCGGTTCGCGAGCATTCGATGATGCGAATTTTTTCCGCCTGCACTTCAGCGATGATTTGATCACCGGCCCTCGCTGTTCCGGGATCAACCTGCAGCCAGTAAAATCTTTTGTGCAGGACGTCATCCTGTACCCAGACGACGCGGGCTGGCCACGGTTGACGGGTGAATTCGGACATCCAGGGTACGGCGACTTTGTCTTCCAGATTCATCCAGTGTCCCTTTCCTTCGTGGAGTGTGACACTGTGAACGTAGCCTTTGGGGTCAGCATCCTGCAGCGTTTTCAGTCGTCGGCCCCAGTCGGCAGCGACGCTGTTTCTTCCGTAGGCGGAGTCCTGGGCTCCCATGTGGATGGTGAAGCCGATATTCCGGAGTCCTTCGGGTCGGGCTTCATTGGGGTGGCCCGCCATCATGGCTGCGGCAGCGAGTCGGTCAGCCATGCGTGGCGCCAACTGGTAGACTCCGTCTCCGCCGGCGGAGTAACCCATGATAAAGACCTGATTCGGGTTGACGTTTTCAAAAACGATCATGTCGGTGATCAGACGATCGAAGAACTGATCGATGTGTCCCTGGTGCCAGAGGTCCCAGGAATTGGTTGCAGCCCGGGCCACGAGGTAGATGCCCTCAGCGGGTTGGTACAGGCGTTTTTGGTTTTCGTACTGCTGATCATTGACTGCCGGCGGGGCTCCGCCTCCTCCGTGCATGGAGATAAACAGTCGTCTTCCGGAAGCGGGTGGGTCACCGAATGCTCGGTACCAGAACGGCATTTTCAGATCACCGATGACGAGTTGGCGGTTGTCAAATTCTGCCTGGCGTTCTGTCTTCAGGAAATCACGTCGTGCCCGCCAGAGGTGTTCTGCGGCTGCGGCAGCCTGGTCGGCCGACAACGGTTCGGCAGCGAAGTTTTGGCTGGCAAGGTCGCTGAGGCGTTCATTGGACAGGGGGGCTGCGGACAGCCACTGTTCGAGGCTTTTGAGTGGATCTGCGTGCAGAGTGGAGCAGGGCAGTGTGAACAGGAGTGTGAGTAGTGTGTATTTGACAGATCTGAGCATTTTATGAAGTCTCGGAAAGCGAGGACTGTTGAAAGAGGTGGGGATCGCGTGTGTTACAGCCGGCGTGTTCCGCCCAGCCGGCATTCCAGCAGGTGTGACCGGGAACTGCAAACCAACGCCAGTTGGGAACTCAACCGTGCTGCAGTTGGTGACGATCATGTGGAGTGTCAGGGAGGGGGGAGTTTTGAGTATTCCTGCAAACGCCATGGACCGGCTTCGATCTGGAGCGTATTATTTACGGGGAAATCTGCCGGAGAGGTGCTGTAGTCGGCAGATTTTGCGGAATTGCGCCTTTTCGGGGGCATGTGTGTCATGGTCAAGAGACGCGGTAAACCGGGTTTGCCGGAGCAGGGTGAGGCTGGACTGCCGGCGGCTGATGCCGCATTGCAGCAGCGTGCGGAGCGTCTGGCTGCGATTCGGCGGGCGGTGGACTCCGGAGAGTACGACTCGGAGGAACTGCTGGCCAAAGCTTTTGACAGGATGCTGCAGCGTTATCAGTCCGGTTTTGCTGCGGATTGAGAATTGAGAATTGCGTCTGTAGTCCGGATTGTTGGTGCAAAACTGCGTGTGGGATGGCAGACTACTTATGCGGGCGGAGCATTTATCGACCGTCGTTTGCTGAATTCTGGTTTTGTCCGGTGACCGTGGGGCCCCCTTGTGAATGATTCTGCCATAAATGAGCTGGCCCGGCATGAAGTCACGGTGTCACCGGTTGAGAAGTTTCGTGAGTTTCTGGGGACTCGGGGCAAGCGACTGACTCAGGAACGCGAAACGATTGTGCGTGAGATTTTTGCGGACCACGAGCATTTTGACTCCGACCAGATTGTTTCGCGGCTGACGCAGCCGCGAAGAGACGGCGGTCGCGTAAGTCGAGCGACGGTTTATCGTACGCTGCGAGAACTGGAGAAGGCCGGATTAATCCGCAAAGTGGCTCGTTCGAATGATCGCGAGGTCTATGAGCACGACTACGGGTATCCCCAGCACGACCATTTCATCTGTGAGAAGTGCAGTCAACTGGTGGAGTTTCGTAACGAAGAGATTTCTTCGGTGCTGGAGCGGGTCTCAGCGGAGCATGGTTTTCGGATGAAGGGGCATCGGCTGGAGGTGCATGGGATCTGTGACGCCTGTGCTCGTCCGCCTGTTCGTCGGCACCGCAAGCTGGACATGATCTGACGTCAGGACGGGCCCGCAGCAGCGGCATCCAGCATGGCCGTGGCAATTTCTTCGCAGGCCGAGATCGTGTTGTTGACATTCCAGAAGTCATCGGGTTTCTGATAGAGGCTGCAGCTTTCGAGCTCCTGTTCATCCGACCCGGTGGAAGCAGGCCGCACAAGGAAGTACTGCTGCGTTCGCAGGCCGATCCAGCCATCACCCGAGATAGTCAGCATTCGCTGCAGAGATTCGGGATGCAGTTGTGAGATCGACAGCAGGCTGAGTGGAGCCAGTTGCAGGGGGGTTGTCTGGTCATGTTGCGGGACAGCGCCGGACTTCGGCTCCGGTGGCAGAGCGAGCAGTTCGGAGATTGTGGGCAGCAGATCGCTGCTGCCGCAGAGCATTTGTACTCGTGTTGCCCGGCTGTTGGATGACAGAATCCAGAGCGGGACATGGATTTCCGTTTCAGAACAGGGTGCAGCAAACTGCTTCGGCAGGTTTCGACTGAGTCCTCTGAAGCCCGTAATGATCAGTGTGGGTTTTTGAGTTGAGTCGCTGCAGGTGTGCTGCAGGGATCTGAATCTGTGCAGCACGGCTGTGAGTGTTTCGGAAGATTCGCAGCCAGTGGCAGTGAATACCAGCAGGTCAGGTTCGTGGGCGCTGTCTCCGACGGTGTCGGACGACAGACTGCTGCAGAGTCCACTGCGGGATTCCGGGAGTTCTGAGTTTCCGCTGCCGGTGCCGGTGAGTTCTGCGTGTCGACAGCATTTTCCAGCGACCTGCATGCGTGCCTGGAATCTGCGGCAGACTTCGGGACCACCAAGGTAGTCTGTTACAGAGCAATCCGCAGTCGGGTGCCGGCTGTAGTACTGTTCAAAGAACAGAGCTTCGGCGTCCAGATCATCAAAGGGATGCCAGTCAGTGCTGTCAGCAGTCGCTGATCGCTGATATTCCAGTGACGGAAAGGGGCAGCAGTCCAGCAGCAGCAGCCAGACTGGAGCAGAGCGTTGGTCGGAGCGGGCCATAGGGGTCAGCGAGCCCTGATGCGGGGTAAATCAGCGGAACAGACAATGCGCAATTGTAGGCTGAGGAAGGCGGCAGCGACAGGGTGGGGTATGTGACTGCCGTTCGCAGGACTGATTTTCAGTCCGCTGTGGATGCGGATAATTCAGGGGTTTGCATGAATCGCAGAAACTGTGTTTCGAGGAGGTTGGGATCGCCCATGATACTGCGAAACAGTTTCAGTCGCTGTTCAGCATTTCCGGCTCCGGGACCGGGCTGGCGGGCTGTCATCCGGACATATTCTGCGAAATTCTTTCTCAATTCCGACTGTTCATCTGAGCAGAGGAAGCAGGTAAAGGCCCATGCCAGACTGTAGGCGTCGAGTGATTGTCGTGAGAAGTGATCGTCTGAGGCGATGATGCCGGCGACGTCGCCGGGTTGATAACGTGGCAGATAGTGTTCGTGAAACCACTGCAGGCGTTCGTGGTTGAGGCAGTCTGCGATGGAAGCATGCTCATCATCGGATTTGCGGGCCGCATCTGATTCGAGGTACAGTGCCAGGCCTTCCACCAGCCACTGAGGTCCGTGGGCCGTGCGACTGTGAACTCCGCAGTTGAATCCGATCTGGTGGCAGGCTTCATGTTTCAGCGTGGTGCGTGTGAGTTCTGAGAGCTGACCGATTGCCTGCGTCTGGGTCGTATGCCGGCTGGCGTTCGGAGCAGATGTCAGAATTGTCTGTTCGGCAGGTGGCAGGCTGGAGTGTTCAGCGTCACGTTCCAGTACAACGATGCGGTTGGATCTGATGGAGTAGTAACCGCTGAGATCTTCTGACCACTTCATCTGATCTCGATCGCAGTAATGTCGGAAGAGTTCTCTGTCGGGGAAAACAATGGCCGTAAGGGGTAGTCCGGGTCGTTCAGGTTTGAATCCAAGTTTCTGAAAGCAGGAGTGCATTTCCTGGAACAGTTGTTCCAGTTGCTGACCGTAGAGACGTGCGGATTCTGCGGGAGCAGCGACGATGCAGTGCTGCGTGGTGATGACAGTGTATGACGGGGGCAGTTCGTGCTGCAGTCTGCTGATGTGATCGGTTGTTTCTGCCAGCCGAAATGTTTCAGAGATGACCTGGATTGAAGAGATACGATTGACTGCGAGTTGGTGGACGGCCCCGAATGGGTCCATCAGCCAGACCTGATTATCGCTGCGGCTGAGCAGTCGACCGGTATAGGCTTGGTTGCCGATACGGAGTTCAATCAGGCGCGGCCCGTCTGTGGCGGCGACGGGGGAGGGCAGGCAGAACGTCAGTGCGACAGTGGCGACGATCGCCACTGTTTTCAGGATGTGATTGTCGAATTGCAGCTGTGTCATGCGGATCCATCAAGCGACTGTGAGATCTGATTGGGAGGCGCGGTGACGGCACGTAAAGCAGAAGTCTGTCCTTTGATGTTTGCGGCATCGCCGTCCGGGTAGAGGAATTCTGTTTTTTTGTGGAATCAGCGGCGAACTTGAGGAGCTGTTGCGAAGTGGCATCATTCGGGTAGGGCAGTGTTTTTCCGGAATTCGCGAAACCGGGCGGTTCCGCGTCCAGCCTCCGTCGGGCTTGACCTGTTCCGTCATCCGGGGACACTGCACGCTGGTGGCTGGGGGCAGCAGACAGTGGTCTGTGAGTTTTGTCAGCCTCTGACTTCTGATGGTGGATGGGGAGTGCCATGTTGCGAGCAGGGCGGTTTGCCGGGTCGACGGTGAAAGCAGTCTGGCTGTTGTTCTTTGTGGCAGCGTTCCCGGAGTTGTTGCGGTCTGAGGACTGGCTGCAGTGGCGTGGACCGAATCGCAACAACACGGCTTCGTCCGGGCAGAAAATTCCGACGGAGTGGGGTGCTGAGAGGAATGTCGTCTGGCGTGCGAGCGTACCTGGTCGTGGCCATTCATCTCCGCTGATTGTCGGTGATCTTGTGGTGCTGGGTACAGCGGATGAGTCAGCTGAGACGCAGAGTGTGGTGGCTTTCAGTCGCACGGACGGACGTCAGCGCTGGCAGACTCTGATCAGTCAGGGCGGGTTTCCACCGGTGCACGCCAAAAACACGCATGCGTCTTCCAGTGCTGCGTCGGATGGGCGAATGGTTTATCTGTCGTTCTGTCATCATGAGAAGATTGAAGTGGTGGCCCTCGACATGACGGGTAAGGTGGTCTGGCGTGTGGATGCCGGGAATTTCCGGCCGCAGGCTTATGAGTACGGCTATGCTGCTTCGCCGACGGTGTATCGTGACACGCTGATTGTCACTGCGGACTGCGACACATCTGCCTGGATCAGGGCATTCCGCCTGACGGATGGCGAGCAACTCTGGGTGCGTGAGCGTCCGCTGATGCTGAACTGGGGATCGCCCATCGTGGCATCTCTGGGTGGGCGTGACCAGTTGCTGTTGAGTGGAACAAAGATGATTGCAGCGTACGATCCGGCTTCCGGTGCTCCGCTCTGGAGTACTCCGTGTCTGACGATGGCCACCTGTGGAACCTGCATCTGGGAGGACGGACTCGTATTTGCAAGCGGCGGTTATCCGGACGCAGAGACGGTGGCGGTTCGAGCAGATGGATCGGGTGTCGTGTGGAAGAACAAGGTGAAGTGTTACGAGCAGTCGATGCTGGTCTCGGGCGGATATGTGTATGCATTCAGTGATCAGGGTGTGTTTTACTGCTGGAATGCGAAGACGGGTGAGGAGCGCTGGAAGCAGCGTTTGCGGGGCCCCGTGTCGAGTTCGCCTTTGATGGTTGGCGATCTGATACTGGCTACGAATGAGTCTGGAACGACGTGGGTGATTCGAGCGAATCCTGAAAAGTACGAACTGGTGGCTCAGAACCAGTTGGGGGACTCAGGATTTGCGTCGATGGCTGCTGTGGATGGGCAGTTGTTTGTTCGAACGTCGACGGGTGATGGGGCAGGGCGAACGGAATCGTTGTATTGTCTGGGTCAGAAGAAGCAGCCCTGAAATGTCGGATGCTGGTTCGCGGATAGTGCTGCTGGGTGGTGGCGTTGTGGGCCTGACGACGGCTCTGTTGCTCCGGCAGCGTGGTGTCGAGGTGACGGTTGTTGAGCGTTCGTTGATCGGACGTGAGGCATCGTGGGCTGGCGCCGGGATGCTGCCACCGGGCAGGGCAATGGCAGCGGCATCGGCCGAGGTCAGGCTGAGATCATTCAGTAACGAGTGCTGGACGGAGCTGAATGGTCTGCTGCAGCGTTTGACGGGCGCGGATAACGGGTATCGTGTCTGCGGTTCCTGCGTGCTGGCGGAATCTGCGAAGGAGGCGGAGCGTGAGGCTGGGCGTTGGGCGGAAGAGGGTGTGCAGGCTGAAGTGCTGGACAGGAGCTCTTTGCGGCGGCGATTTCCGATGCTCAGTACGGCTCATTCTGCTGCGGTCTGGCTGCCTGAATTTGCTCAGGTGAGAAACCCGTGGCATTTACAGGTGCTGAGGACTGCCTGTCTGGCGACAGGAGTGCTGATCATGGAGAACGCTGGTGATGCATCGCTGGAGTGGCGGTCTGGCCGGATCACGGCTGTCACGACTTCAGACCGGGTACTGTACCCAACAGCAGTTTGTCTGACATCCGGGGCGTGGACGGGCGGTCTGCTTGAGCAGTTTGGTGTGCAGTCCCGAATCAAGCCGATCCGAGGGCAGATGGTTCTGCTGCAGGTGGGAGGGGGATGGTTGCCGGGAGTGGTGGAATGTGGGCGGCGTTACCTTGTACCGCGGCAGGACGGGTTACTGCTGGCAGGATCGACTGAGGAGGATGTCGGGTTCAGTCGTGAGAATACGGTTGCCGGTATTCGCGGCCTGCTGGAGTTTGCCTGTGACCTGGTTCCGGAGCTGACAGGGGCCCCGCTTGTGAAGACGTGGGCAGGCCTGCGTCCGGGGACTCCGGATGGGCTGCCGCTGCTGGGGCGTGTGGGTGGCTGTGAGAATCTTTACGTGGGGGCAGGGCACTTTCGTTCCGGGCTGCAGATGTCCCCGGGGACGGCGAGAATTCTCTGTGATCTGATGCTGGATGGTCGATCCCCGATCAGTCTTGAGGATCTGCAGGTGGAGCGATTTTCTGCCGGCAGTTTGAAGGGTGCGTGATGCGAGCAGTAGTTCAAAGGGTTTCTGAGGCCTCGGTGACAGTTGCCGGAGAAGTAACCGGGCAGATTGGCCGGGGTTTTCTGGTTTTGCTGGGGATTGCGGGGGATGATTCTGAGAAGGATGTGATCTGGATCGCGGAGAAGATTGCGGGTTTGCGTGTTTTTGAGGATGCGGAAGGCCGGATGAATCTGTGCCTTGCAGATGTCTCAGGTGCGGTACTGCTGGTGAGTCAGTTCACACTTTATGGGGACTGCAGGAAGGGGCGACGTCCCAGTTTTGTGGAGGCGGCGCGACCTGAGGTGGCACTGCCGCTTTATCAGAGTGCTGTGGCTGAACTGCGTGGGCAGGGTCTGGCGGTTGAGACTGGCAGGTTTCAGGCGCATATGGACGTGCGACTTTTGAATGACGGCCCGGTGACGCTGCTGCTGGACAGTCGCCGACAGTTCTGATGCTGTGAATTGCAGTTTGCCGGGTGGGAGTGCCCTTCTCTGCCGGATTTTCAGTTCTGGTGGCGACTGATCCGGACTTTTCGTCAGAATACCTGCAGTGTTCGCCCTTTCTCGGGGTCTCCCAACCCGCCTATAATTGTGTGGATTTTGCAGTTCGGCTCATGGATGTCCGCCTATGAATTCGTCGCAGGTTATTGATCTGGTGGTGCTGTGCGTGCTGCTTTACTGCACGATTCGCGGCGCGTCGAGGGGATTGCTGTCGCAGCTTGCGTGGGCGGCGGCGTTGCTGCTGTGTTTCAAATTCTCGGGCACACTTTCGCCACTGATCGAGCCATTGATAGCGGTTGAGCCTCCGCTGAAGCACTGGCTGTCAATGCTGGCAGTCTATGTGTCGCTGTGCGGAGCGACATTTCTGGGGGCCGGTTTGATCGGCAAGTGGCTGGAGGATGCTCGATTAGGTGGATTTGATCGGCATCTGGGAGCGCTGCTGGGGCTGGTGCGGGGTGTTGTGATCTGTATGACGGGGATGTACTTTCTGATCACGATGTCGGCGGACATTCGAAATGCTGTCAGTAAGACGTGGTCGGGATACGGTGCCGCACTGATTCTCAGTCATTCACAGGTACTGCTGCAGTTAGTGCCGGATCATTCCACAGGTGCCGTGGAGCAGGTGTTGAACAGGTTTGGGCAGCATCTGCAGCCTGCGGCGGACGAGCTGGCGTCAGCGCGACCAGCGTCTGCCGGGGCCTTTGTGGGGCAAACGGAAGGGGCACCTGGGTCGTGGCTGGGGGAGGGTGGCAGTGGCTTTGATCTGGGGCGACTGGCTGGAAGATCTGAGTCCCCATCGGAGAACTCGTCGGCTGAGGATCTGCTGGGCAGTCTTCCTTCGGAGTTGCGTGAGCAGTTGTCAGAGGGGGCGTTACGGCAGTTGCTGGAGTCCACGCCGGAGGAGCGTCAGCGTCTGCTGAAGGAATTGTCGGGTGAGGCATCCAGTGGCGCCGGGTCAATGCTGTCGGGGTGGTTACGTCGTGTTTCGGGTGCGGATGTCGGGCAGGGTGCAGAGCGACACCGGCAGCCGTTGCAGTTGAGTGCTGTGGACGGGAGGCTGCTGGATGAAATCTCGGCGATTTACAGTCAGCGTTCCGACATCATTTCGGGGGCTCGCGAGCATTTGACTGGGTTGCCATCGCTGGTGGTACATCGAGTACTTGAGGACTGGCATGCAGATGCTCTTGGACTGTCACGGGATCCGGACATTGGCACTGATGTGGATACTCGACTGGACGAGCGAATTGTGCGTCAGCTGGGTCGAGCTGGAGTGTCATTGGAGCAGTTGGACCGTGATCTGCGTTCGCGATTGCGGGGGATTTGATGCGAGCGGATTTTTATAGTGTGTTGCGAAAACGGCCGGTTTTTTCAGAAACAACTTAACATAACGGACATTATCGGACGTTGCTTGTTGTGGGTTTCGGGTGGTGTTGAGATCGTGCGGGGAGTCTTCAGCGGTTGTCCGTCGCTGAAGCAGCGACCACCAGCGACAACTCCTGCAGCTGCTCGTCGCGTGAAACCGTGATTGCAATCTTCTGACCAGGGCGATATTCAGCGAGGCGACGTCGTGCATCAGCTTCACTGGTTATGACGGCGTCACCGATCAGCACGATCAGATCGCCGCGGCGGATGCCGGCTGCCGCCGCGGTGGAGCCTGGGATTACTCCATCAACCCACGCCGGTGTTCGCTCCAGCACTGCGGGCATCAGGGCCAGTCCGAATCGGGCGGTCAATTCCCTGGCCGACAGTGCCGGTGTATTTCGCTGTGGCTGTGCAGCGGCCAGTTTTCGACCTTCGAGCATGGCCTCGACAGCAGGCCTGAGGGTTGTCAGGGGAACGGCATAATTCACCCACGTACCGCTGACAGCATGGCGGATCTCGCGGCCAATGAGTCCAACCGGCCTTCCACTGTCATCGGTCAGAAGACCACCAGCAGCGCCGGAATTGTTTGTGATGGCATCGATCAGCCAGACACGGCTCTGGAGCGGAAACTTCCATTTGCCCTGCACTGCTTCCAGTGGGACGGAAGCCGCAATGACACCGTGGACGATGGAGACAGGTTCATTGCCGGCGGCGACTCGAAACATATTGCTCCATGCCAGAACCGGGGTACCGGGTTCGGGATCCAGTGCGGATTTCAGGTCGATACAGGGGAACTGGTCTGAGGGTTCGGTTTTCAGCTTGAGCAGCGCTGCGTCAAGTGACGGTTCGGTGGCCACAGTTTCTGCTGCAAATCTTTTCCCGTCGGACGTCACTGCGGTGAGGAAGCCCGCAGACACAAGGTGGCTTGCCACAGTCAATACGTGACCTTCTGCCGTCACGAGGACTCCTGTTCCGTAGGAGTCCAGCGAGCCCAGTCCCGCTCCGAAAAGTTTGACGACCACCTGTTGTGGGGCAAAACTGTCAGTGTCGAGCGATCGGCCGTGGAGTGCGCTGAATGGCGGCAAAAAGGTCCCGGCAAGAGTCAGCAGTGTTCTGCGATGAAATTTCATTTGCCTGATTCCTGTTTCCCGATGGCATCTGAGGTCTGCAGCCAGCGGACTTGTTCGGTGGCAGGATCAACAATTCCCAGTCGCTCCGGGAAGATGACTCCCTGCCATGTTTTCCAGTCCGCAAAGATCAGGCGTATTTCGTCTGTGGCGGCTTCTGGTTCCAGGTCGAGGGCGACGGGCAGGGCTTCCTGATCGTCGAAGTACCAGCGAGCCAACCGGGTTCCGGACCGTGCGTTCAGGACTTTCAGTGTCCTTCCCGACGGCAGATGCAGCGTTTTTCCGGCGGCTGTGAGTTCATCGAAAGCAGGTCCTTCCTTCTGCAGCATTCTGTGCAGTTGACCGATGGCAATAAGGAACCCCGGAAACATGGCTGGTTCTTCCTGCATGTTCGGTTGAGTTGTATTCTGCAACCAGGACCTGTCATTGAGTCGGAGTCCGATTGTGTCTGCGGTGACAACAAGTTCTGCCTGCAGCCCGGGATCCTGCTCGACCGAATTCAGCTGGATTTTCCATGCTGCTGCGGGCGGTATGTCCGCAAGTCGCATGCGAAGGGGCGTCAGCAATTGCTGAGTGGCCAGTTGATTGTAGTAGTAGTTGCTGAAGCCATCGCGGGCGATGAAGAGTTTCTGCAGTTCGGCTGATGGCTGTTCCTGAGCCTCGGCTTCAGCCTGTTCGTCCGGGGGCCCCTGACGCCGCTCCTGCGGCAATTCCGGAGCCTTCCGGAAGGAGTGCAGGGGGCCGAGTCGCACGGTGGCGGAATGTCTGCCCGAGCGATCTCGCCAGACGAGTGGGATTCGGGTGCCTTCCGGGAAGATGCCGACGACATTCTGGAAGTCGTTTGCGGAGCTGAGTTGTCGACCGGCGAATGATTCGAGGATTGCACCACTTCGGAGTCCGCGTCGCCATGCTTCCGACAGTTCACTGACCTGCCGAACGATTACGTTGAACTGTTCATCTGACTCGACAGTGAAGTCCGTGCGACCGTGATCAACAATCAGGCCGCATTTCAGATGATCAATAAAGTTCAGCACCTGATTGACGGAGATGGCATAAGCAGCTCCGGAATTTACCCGACCGCGTTTTTCGAAGGACGCGCGCCCATTGATACCGATCCAGCGGCCCTGAATATCGAACAAAGGTCCTCCCGAATTCCCTGGATTGATGGACGCATCGATCTGAATACAGTCGGTGTATTCAAGGAATGTATTTGCCGGATACTGATAACGTCGCGTTCCGCTGACGATGCCCCATGTGACGGTTGGAGAAAAGTCAGATGCGAGGAGGAAGGGATTGCCGAGCGCGAGGCACTGGTCCCCTGCCCTGACATTATCGCTGTTTCCCGGGGTGGCAAAGGGAAAGTCAGTACGTCCCTGCAACTGGATCAGCGAGACATCTCCAGTGGGATCGATTCCCACGAGGACGGCATCATAGACCTTTCCGTCATTCAGTCCGCACTTGAGGAAACTGGCTGACCCGGAGGTGACATGGTAGTTGCTGATGGCGAATCCGTCTGCGGAGATCAGGACACCGGAGCCGCCACCGGCTCCGGCTGAATCCATGACGCAGACAACGCTGGGGGCAATTCGCTGAATGACCTCGATTCGCTGCCGCTCGTTCTGCCGGAGATCCTCTGCTGTGAGAGGAGTCAGCGTACTCAGGAACACCAGCAGGCAGACGCTGCAACGACCCATTGACACTCTCCTCGTGACAGCGTTTTCTGAAGTGCCTACTTCCACCAGACGAGAGTGTTCACTGAATACTGGAGGCCTTCGTATTCGTACTGCACTTCACCGAAGACTGCAACGCGTTCATCTCCGTTTTTGGTGGCGGTGCCGGTGTATTGACCTTCGGTGGCCTGCAGTTCAGCGGAAGTCCATTTTGATTCACGGAAATCATTGGAGGCGGATCGGGCGGACCAGATTCGGACCGCGAGGGGGTTTCCGGAGGGTGTCAGGCTGAAGCCAACGGCACCGTCAGTGACCTGGGGTTTCCATTTGATTTCGGGCAGCGTTTTTCCAGCGGCCACGTGTCGGAAAAAGACAGCGATGGTGGTCAGTGCGTAGTCGCGTCCCTGGTCAAGTCCGTGGCCGGCATTTGGTGCGCGATGAATGTGTCGAACTCCCTGCAACTGATCCCAGTACAGATTCATCGCATCGACCGTCCAATAGCGATCGTTGGCGCCTACAACAATCAGCTTGGGCATGGTCAGGCGGGAGCGATAGGTGAACGGATCCATCATTTTCCAGAGTTCGGCTTCCCTGCCATCCTCCGGGATACCGTTTTCGTGCACGAGGCCTTTGCTGGTGTAATCGGCGATCTGTTCACTGTAGACGCCCCAGGTTTTTTTCTGGTGTGTCATCTGGGCGGGAAAGTTAAGGACGTCGATGACAACCGGAGCGGTAGCAATAATTCTTTTGTCAACAACGGGAGTAAGCCAGCTGGTCCAACCGCGTTTCGAAGCTCCGGAGATGACGAAGGAGCTGACTTCCTGCTGAAACTCGCTGCTGGCGAACTGCTGCAGTGCGTCCATTGCCTTGACGGCACTTTTAGCCATGGGGAACAGCAGTGGCCATGTCGGGTCACCGGTTTCAATGTACCGCAACCACGTTTCAGTGATCAGGTCATCTTCGACCCGATCTCCGAACAGCGGCTGATTGGGGACCTGATGCAGGGTGGCAACGCGAGCTCCGGCAGCGTCTGCAAGTGCCAGCCCGAGCGCGAAATCCTTCAACTGGGGCATACGTCCATTGCTGCCGCCCGTCACAAAGAGAAGCATCTGCTGCTTGTGGATCAACTGCTTTGGCTCGTAGACCACCAGTGCGTGTTTCCAGACGATGTTCTGCCATTTTTGTGATGTGAGTTCCAACCGATGGATGCGATTCGGACCGGCCGCGATAGTGTCGAGTTTTTTCCATGCGAAGTCCGGTTCCGGACGGTCCATGTACCGGAAGATCTCCTGAGGCAGTTCACTGTCCGCCTGATTTTCATCTGCGTGGGTGACGCAGGGTGCGACGAACAACAGAAACACCAGCAGCTTACGAAAATCAGCGAGGGACAACATGAATAAGTCCTGGGGCAGCCCCGGTCGAAGATGAGTGCTGCTGCTTCAGCAGCGGCAGCAAGTGAAAGAGCAGAATACGAGAAAGAGAAAAAGGCGGAGCAGCGATCGGAGCTGTTCCGCCAGGCGTCAGGAGAATGATTTTTGAGTTGAAGCGAGGAAAGCCAGCACGTTGTCCGTACCTTCACTTTGTTGTGAGTGCGACAACTCCAAGATCCGTAGGCTCCCCGGCTTTTACGGAGATTTTCTGAGCGGTGGGACTTTGGGGATCAGCATACCGACCATTGAGCTTGTCTTTGCCGGTGTATTGCCGTGACATCAGGTTGAATTCCTGCCACGTGAAAGTCAGTACGTAGTCCCCGGGAGGAACGCCGTCGCCCTGCTGGTAGGTGGAGATCTGGAAGTTGCCCTCCGGATCACATTCGGTACCGGAAGCCGTTGGGTCTGCAGCGTCGAGGCCGGCGACAGGTACGCAATCGATGCGAATTGCGGAACCCGGAGCCTGGCCGTCGACGGTGATTTTACCCTTAACCGGGAAAGTGGCTTTTCGGTTGGGGGCTTCACCACAACCGGAAACGAGCAGCAGGGCTGCGACAAACAGCAGTGAGCAGCATTTGGACATTCTGCGATTCCATTCGAACAGTGAGCGCGAGGTGGCGGAGGGAAACGGAGGGGTCGGCGGAAGGAAGCAGAACAGGGCCCGCATACGGGCCCTGTCAGTACTGACTTTTGGGGGCCGACTGTGGCAGGCGAACATGATCAGAATTCGCCGACGATTTCACCCTTCTTTTTGGTGACTGTGGCAGCGAACACTGACGCGGCCACATTTTCACTGATGAAGCGAACTGAGCCGTCAACCAAAGCAAACTGGCAGCCGCCTGTGTGAAAACTGTGGAAGCCATTGCCGCGAATGTTGGTGCACATGGCACAGGGGCCACCACCAAATCCGGTTCCGTCGTACAGTGATCCCTGCAGCCAGTGTTCAAAGGCGAGGGCATCTGACCACGAGCCGCCGTTGGTGACGCCGAGCACAGCCGGAAGATTCGTTGCCGGTGTGGATTTGTAATACAGCTTTACGCCACCGGTACGTTCACCAAACATCAGGGTATTGGATGTTCCATCGGTGATGTCACGCATCCGTGAGGTGCTGCCTCCGAGTCCAGCGGCTGTCAGGCAGCCGTCACGATCGCCACCCTGATTGTTGTTGTAGGCGAGGTTTCCGTAGACGCCACGAATTCCAGTCGTCCCGCCGTAGTCGGTTCGGCCGCCCTTCCACGTCAGATTCATTGGCGGCACGCCAGCGGCAAAGGCGTTGGCGGGATACATGTAATCGTCGGTTGTCGGCCCGATTGACGATGGGCACAGGAAGGCTGGAATGACAGTCGCCGCGGCAGCCACATTCTGAGCAAGTATTGTGGGGTTGTAGTTGGTGGGACCCATCATCATCGGAACGGAGGAGTCGATGGAGTTGTAGAGGTTGGTCTGTTCGATGTAGGGCAGCAGCATTGTGAATGCAGAACGGACGACGAGATTTGGGGGAGCAAAGATATACCCCGGGGGGAACATGTTGGCTACGTCGTGGTAGTTGTGGACCGCAAGCGCCAGTTGTTTGAGATTATTCTTGCACTGAGTGCGTCGGGCAGCTTCGCGAGCCTGCTGCACTGCCGGCAGCAACAGGGCAACCAGGATGGCAATGATGGCAATCACCACCAGAAGTTCGATCAGGGTGAAACCGCGGTGCGGTCTGGTCAGGGTTCTCATACATGCCTCCGGAAATGGAAAAAACGGGGGAAGAAAACGCAGGCACAGTGTGCTGCATTGTCCGAGAATTTCGGAAAAATGGAAGTTTCTGATCTGGTAAAGCTGGTCGAATTTCGGGTCTTTTTCGGGAGCGGGATACTCGACATGTTTGCCGAAAACCCGCAGAATCTGAAATGGCTCTGCGCCGCTGCCGTGGCCCTGTGTTCTCGATCCCGAGCTTGCCACTGATATCGGCAACCGGCACCCTGCCCTGTTTTCGGAGCTTTTTATGGATCTGATTTCGCTGCAATTGCGATTTTTAGTGCTGCTGTTCATTTCATGGCAGATTGGCGGCGGTGTGGCGAACAGTCAGGAGCCGATTGCGGAGCTGATATTTCCGCTGCACCCGCAGCACAACCACGCTCCGGGACTTGCGGAACTGAAGAATGGTGAGTTGATCGCTTCGTGGTATCGGGGCAGTGGTGAACGCACTGCGGATGATGTGGCGGTCTGGGGGGCCAGACTGAAACCTGGCAGCACAGCATGGAGCGAATCCTTCCTGCTGGCAGATACTCCGGGGTTTCCTGACTGCAATACTGCTTTGATGGCGGATGCGGACGGGCGACTGTTTCTGTTCTGGCCGGTGATTATCGCGAACACGTGGGAGACCTGTCTGACGCGAATGCGGGTCTCAGATCAGCCAGGGGGCGCTGGAGCACCTGTGTGGAATCGTGATGATACGATCCTGCTGAAGCCGGACGATTTTTCAGTGGAGGCAGTTCGCGTGCTGGATGAGACACTGGCGCTGTTGCCTGCCCTGCCCCCTCAGAAAATGGCGTCGATCAACGAGGCACGGGAGCGTCTGAGTCAGAAGGTCTGGCAGCGGTTGGGATGGCAACCGCGGTGCAAACCCACTGTTCTCAGTTCGGGACGAATACTGCTGCCGCTCTACACAGACACTTTTTCACTGTCGATCATGGCAATCAGCGATGATGGCGGGCAAACATGGTTTGCGGGGAAACCGCTGCTGGGATTTGGTGCGATCCAGCCGACAGTCCTGCAGCGATCCGATGGCACGGTTGTGGCGTGGATGCGGGAGAACGGCTTTACAGGTCATGTGCGGTATGCTGAGTCGTCAGATGAAGGAGTCAGTTGGGGGCCGGTGCTGGTTTCGAATCTGCCGAATCCGGGTTCCGGTCTGGACGGGGTGCGACTGCGAAGTGGCCGCTGGCTGCTGGTGCACAATGATGCCAATGAAGGTCGTGGTCGACTGGCGGTCAGTCTGTCGGACGATGAGGGCAGGACATGGAAGTGGAAGCGGTTGCTGGAAGATCTGTCGGAGGGGTCTGCCCACTACCCATGCGTGATTCAGGCTCGAGATGGTCGAATTCACGTGGTCTACAGTTATTTTGTCAAAGATGGCAAGTCGATGAAACACACTGTGTTCAGCGAGGCGTGGCTGGAGACGGCTGGTGCTGGGGCAGATCCGTAAGTCAGCCTGCCCTGCCCTGCCCTGTGACGGCTTGTCCTGATCATTCTTCACTGCGGTTGCCACCGATCAGGCCGAGTCTGATGAGATAGTACAGCAGGGTCAGCAGGCTGGAAGCGAACGCTGCCACGTAAGTCAGGGCAGCGGCATTCAGGACTCGATTGACGCCTGTGTACTCGCTGTTGGTGACGATACCGTATTCAAGGCAGAGTCTTTTGGCGCGGGCGGAGGCGTCAAACTCCACGGGCAGTGTGACCAATTGGAACAGGACGATCGTGGCGAAGGCAATGACTCCGGCCAGCAGCAGCGGTTTTGCGTGGAGGATGAAGCCCAGCATCAGCAGCAATTCGGACGCAGTTGAGCCGAAACCCACTACGGGAACCAGTGTGGATCTCAACCACAGGGGACCGTAGTTGTCTGCGTGCTGAATAGCGTGTCCGGCTTCATGGCAGGCAACTCCGATGGCAGCTACGGAGTTGCTGTCATAAACGTTGTCAGAGAGAGCGAGAGTCCGGGTAACAGGGTTGTAGTGGTCGCTGAGAAATCCCTGGGCCCGTTGAATCTGCACATCGTAGATGCCGGCGTTCTGCAGCAGCAACTGGGCAGCCTGTGCCCCCGAGAGCCCTCTTTGCGTGGGTTCCCTGGAATACATGCTGAAGGCTGACCTGACCATCAGGCTGGCGATGCCGGACATCAAAAGTCCGGGAATCAGTACCATGAGAAGGTATGTTGAGTCGAAGAAGTAGCCGAACATCCGCTGTCTCCTGTGCTGAAAACCGGCTGGCTGCCAGTTTGGCGGTCCTGATGACACCAATATTCTATCCGCAATACGCATACCGATTGATCGAAATCCGCGATTTCTCAGAGCGATTTTGCTTGAAGCTGCCAGCGGGGAAATTCTCAGTATTTTTCATCGACAAATCCGAACCAACCGTTTTTTTGTTCAACCCCGGGGGATCGTCAATTAGACTGGGGAGCGACTTCCGTCAGACCCTGCCCGCTTCCCAGCCGACGAAATCCCTCCCCATGCCGTCTCCACTGACTTCTGCTGAAAACAATCTGGTCCGTCGTCGAAAGATGGTACAGATTGGTTGGTCTGGTTTACTGGGGTGTACTGCGGGTCAACTGGCGATGGCTCGTCCGGCGACGGCCACTGGTCTGCAGCCGCGAGCCAAGTCGCTGATCATCGTGTTTTGCACAGGTGCCATCAGCCACCACGACACTCTGGATATGAAGCCGGAGGCTGCGGCGGAAGTTCGCGGGGAATTCAGTCCGATAGCCACGTCCGTTGCAGGCACTCGGATCTGCCAGCATTTGCCGGGGCTTGCAGCACTGGCTCACAAGTACGCACTTGTGCGCAGTTTGTCGCATAAGGACAACAATCATCTGATGTCGACGCATCACGTGCTGACGGGGCACCTTCAGCCGGGCGGATTCTTTGACAAGGTGGCATCGCGGGATGACTGGCCATGTTATTCAGCGGGCTGTGAATTTCTGCGTCCTCGTTCTGATGGCATTCCATGCGGTGTGAATCTGCCGACGTGGCTGATGTCTGCTCCGCTGACATGGCCGGGCCAGCACGCCGGGTTTCTGGGGCCCAAATATGATCCATGGCAGATTGTCGGTGATCCATCGCGAGACGACTTTCGCGTGGAGTCCCTGTCGCTGATTCAGGGGCTGGATCAGGGGCGGCTGGAAAATCGTCGTCGTCTGCTGCAGAGTCTGCAGCCGGCTGATTCTGCGGGTGCTGTCAGCGGTTCAGCGGCGCGGATGGCTGAAGACCAGCGACTGGCATTCAGCATGCTTTCATCCGGGCGGCTGACGCAGGCTTTTGAACTGCAGCGCGAGTCGGAAACCGTGCGTGAACGCTACGGTCGACATGCCTTTGGCCAATCGCTGCTGCTGGCACGTCGTCTGGTGGAGGCGGGAGTGCCGATTGTGCAGGCCAACATGGGACCTGTGCAGAACTGGGACAGTCACAGTGCGATATTTCGAACACTGAAGGACCGTCTGCTGGGCCCGCTTGATCGAGGCGTGTCTGCTTTGCTGCAGGATCTTGATGAGCGTGGTCTGCTGCAGGACACCATGGTGATCATGCTGGGCGAGTTTGGCAGGACTCCGAAGATCAACGGTGATGGGGGGCGAGATCACTGGGGGCCGTGTTTTACCGGTTTGTTTGCCGGTGCCGGGGTACAGGGAGGGAAAGTGATTGGTCGTTCGGACGACATCGGGGCGTATCCGGATTCGGTGGCATTTTCGCCGGATGATCTGGGTGCCACGGTGTATTCGGCGCTGGGGATTGAACCGCACTCGGTTGTGCGTGATCGTCTGAATCGTCCGGTGCATCTGAATCAGGGTGCGGTGATCGAACAATTATACAGCGGTGGCGACGCGGTCTGACGAAATCGGTTCCGTCAGACCGGGAAGTCGCAGGCCATGACTCAGTTCTTTGAGCCGGCTGTTGTCGGCTTTGCATCCGTCTGAGAGTTTGTGTTGCCGGATTTTCCGGGCTGAGCTTCATCGGCAGGCTTTTGGGAGCCTGTTCCGGATTCTCCGGGTTTCGGGGGCATTGGCAGGTTGAAGGGTGGAGATACCCGTCGCCCCACAGCCGGTTTCAGTTCGCGCAGCCAGATATTGCGGAAACGAACGGCATCACCGTGGAACTGCAGCGAGATGGGGCCGGTTTCGGCGTGTGGTTTGTAGTGTGGTGCTTCGGTGTAGCTTGTGGGGCCGTGAAGTTCAAAGTTGTTAAGCAGCAGGATGCCATTCTGGATCAGAGTCACGTATGCGGGTCTGTTAACATCCCCATTTCCCCTGAACTGAGGGGCGTTGAAGATGATCTGGTAGGTATTCCATTCGCCGGGCTTTCGCATGGCGTTGGCGAGCGGAGGCGTCTGTTTGTAGATCGAGCCAGCCTGACCGTCGAAGTATGTCTGATTCCGGAATGAGTCGAGAATCTGGACTTCGTAAAGTCCCATCAGGTAGCAGCCACTGTTGCCGCGGCCCTGCCCCTCCCCCCGAATTTCGGTGGGGGCGGACCATTCAAGATGCAGTTGGATGTCACCGAAGCGCTGTCTGGTGGTGATGGCGGATTGGTTTGCTGTGGCAACGCCATTTTCGATGAGCCATTTGTCTCCATTTTCCCATGCGTCGAGGTTCCTGCCGTCGAAGAGGACGACGGCGTCTGACGGCGGAGCATTGTCAGTGGCGCCGGGGGTTACCAGTGGTGGTTCCTGCCACTCAACTCCGCTCTTCCATTCCTGAGCGACTGACTGACTGGCGTTTACGAACAGTGCGATGGCCACAAGGCCTGGGAAACTCAGTGTCTTCACAGATTCAGCTCCGGATCGGGGACATGGTGTCAGTAACGGCCGCAGCGACGGCAGGGAAGAGCTTAAGGAATTGCCCTGAGGAAGTGGAGTGTGCGCGTGATGATCCGGGGGATTACTTCTGCGTAACCTGCTGGAACAGTCGATTCACGCCTGCGGCGATGCGATCCTCGATATCGCCGTTCCAGCGGAGGGCCGGTCGCCCGTATTCATACAGATTGCTGCCTCCCTCGTAGCCGCCTTCTTCCCAGACTCGACGGCTGGGGATGTAGGCGAGCATGTCGTCGGAGTAGCCCATGACCCACGTACCTGTGCCATGTTCCTGTTTGAATCGAAGTGCATAATCGACTACCGTCTCTGCTCCCATACCGATCCATTTCAGTTCGCTGCCGAGCAGCCAGACGTGGAGTGGGTACGGGGAACCGGTGGCAAAGGACTCACCGGAATCCAGTCGAGTCAGCAGGCGTCTGGCCCAGCGGCCTCGGATTCCCTGGTCGGTGTTGGCGGCCTGCTGCAGTTCGTCGCGCGTGATGACCTGCAGCCATGGCAGTTCAATCAGCTCAAAGGCGGTGCGGAGTTGTGGTGACACGGGTGTGAGGGTCTGCTGCAAAGCCTGTTTTACGGCGTCGGCCAGCATGGTGCCATATTTTTCGCAGAGTTCGACGGTTCTGCGGGGCAGCGGGTTCTGATCACCGCCGCAGGTGTTTACAAACATGGCTGCAGCTCCGGGAAACGCCTGTTCCAGTTGCAGCTGTGCGAAGCCCGGGTAGTCTCCACACCACGTGGTGAAACTGAGTGTGGTGGGGTGGCAGGCATAGCCGAACAGGATGGCGGCAACGGTACCATCCGGACGCGTCACCTGCAGAACGGGTACGGAGTGGTCAACAGGTCCAGTCAGCGGGATACCTCGAGCCAGCAGATCGGGGACGTCGGCTTCACGGTTGTTGCGTCGATTGACGGCAAAGGTGGTGTGTCCGCTGCCATGTCGAAGGGTGGCATCGTGCAGATCTTCGAGGGCGTTTCCGACAAGTCTGACGGTTCGTTCCACCATCAGGTCGGTGTACTGCCGCACCAGTTCCTCCTGTTCGGCTTCGACGGGGTAGTAATCGATCAGATCATCGCCGAGTCGGGGTCCGCAGTGGTTGTGGGAGAACGTGAACATCACCTGATGGCGTTGCAGTCCATAGTGTTCTGCGAGCTTTGCGAACACACGATTGCTCATGGACGCAGGGACGCCCTGAAAGTCGCTGGTGATCAGTACTGCTCGTGCACCGTCCTGGGTTTCCAGTGCCAGAGCTTTCATCCAGAGATCGTGCAATTTGCCTTCCGGGACACGGCGTGATCCGTACCCGGCCAGCCAGACGGGTGTTTCCGGAGTAATGATTTCGCGGGCAATGCCGGCACGCCAACCGCGGTTGTGCGGGGAGCACACCGGCATACGGGCTGAACTGACTGCCGACGGAAGCCATGCCGATGCAGCGGCTGTCTGCAGCAGGCGACGACGATTCAGAAGATGGGCCATGGTACAACCTCGCGGATGCTGTTGACTGCACAGTATGACAGTCTCAGCAGAATGGCAGATGGTTTGTGGAGATGCCAGTGAACATTGTTTAACATGTGGCTGGTTCGAGAGCTTGCTTCGCGTGGCGGGAGTCGGTTGATGGGTGTACCACGTTGTCAGGTTGTGCCGGGAATTCCTCATCATTTCGCATTTCAGATTGCTGATCGCGAAGTATTGCGGTGGAATTTCGGGCAGGATTATCCGCGGCCCTGTTTTTTTCCCGTGCTGGCGCCTTCGGGGGCTCAACTGACGCGGATGGGGCATCCCGGAGCTCCGGACCATGATCATCACCAGTCCATCTGGTTTGCTCACAACAAAGTGCTGGGGATTGACTTCTGGGGAAACGCGAGCGGGGCGGTGGTGCGGCAGTTGCAGTGGTTTGCCCTCGAGGACGGTGCTGACAGCTGTCGGATGGCGGTGGAACTGGGCTGGTTTGATGGGCACAATCCGGCACCGCTGCTGCGACAGGAGCTGATAGTGGAAGTTCGCCCGCTGGGTGAGGCCGGTGAATATACTCTGGAACTTCAGAGTCGTTTTGTTCCGACAGCGGCATCTCTGGAGTTTGCGAAGACGAATTTTGGTTTTCTGGCTGTGCGGGTGGCAAAGGGTGTCTCAGCATTTTTTGGTGGTGGAGTATTAACGAGCAGTGCGGGTGTGACTGGAGAAAAGCAGTTGTTCGCTGGCGCGGCGGAGTGGATGGATTACAGCGGATCGACTCAGATCAACAGCGACGATTGGGAGGGTATTACGTATCTTGATCATGTGTCGAATCCTGGTCAGCCCACCTGCTGGCACGTGCGGGACGACGGCTGGATGTGTGCATCGCCCTGTCTGAACGGAGCGCTGCTGACGACTATGGAAACGCCGCTGCAGTTGCGGTATCTGCTGTACGTGCATGAGGGTCCGGTGCGTCAGGATCGTGTGGCAGAGTTGGGTGGTTGGTTTCGTGAGCTGCAACCGCTGCGGCTGGAAAAATCGACAGTGAATCATGTTCGCTGGCAGATTGTGCGTGGCTGATCCGGGTGATTTGCCGGTCTCTCTGGTGAACGAACTGTGCGAACCGCAGGGCAGATGCTTCGATTTCACTGGACTGTCCTGGCCACATCGCGGCAGAATACGCTGATTCCGGAACCGACGAGCAACTGTGAAGTCAGCAGCTGCCAGCGGTATTGATACTGACTGGAACGACGGACCGATGCCTGCGGAACTGTTGAAATCCGGCTGCCGCGTTGCTGCGGTTGTTGTGCTGAGTCTGTTCTGCTGCGTTCCGGGTCGGGCCACGGCGGATGACAAAGTCAGTTTTGAAGCACAGATCCGACCGCTGCTGCAGCAGCATTGCTGGGATTGTCACGGGTCTGAGCAGCAGGAGGCACGACTGCGACTGGACCGCCGCAGTGCAGTTCTGAGGGGGGGGGATTCCGGTGAGCCGGCGCTGGTACCGGGAGATGCTGACACCAGTCATCTGATGCAGTTGGTGCTGGGCCGTGAGGCTGGCAAACGGATGCCTCCTGAGCCGCAGCCGGCACTGACGGAAGCGGAAACTGCCCTGCTCCGCCGCTGGATCAGCGAGGGTGCAGAATGGTCGGGTGGGGCGGAGCCGGATGAGGGTGAGGAGACCGCTGTAAAGGATCACTGGTCATTTCAGCCTGTGCGGCGGCCGCCGTTGCCGGAACTGCGATCGGACTGGCCAGCGAGTGGTGTGGATGTGTATGTGCTGCAGGGGTTGCAGCGTCAGGGGTTGTCCCCGAATCCTGTGGCGACGAAGCGAGATCAGATTCGCAGGCTGTATCTGGATATGCTGGGGTTGCTGCCTGAGCCGCAGGAAGTGTTTGAGTATGAGCGAGATGAGCGACCGGAGGCGTGGGAGCAGCTTGTGGAGCGGGTGTTGTCCAGTTCGCACTATGGGGAGCGCTGGGCTCGTTACTGGCTGGATCTGGTGAGATTTGCTGAGACGAACGGGTACGAGACGAATCGGGAGCGACCGAATGCGTGGCCGTACCGGGACTACGTGATTCGGTCACTGAATGACGACAAGCCATACGATCAGTTTGTGCGTGAGCAGCTTGCCGGCGATGCATTGGGTGCTGCGGAGGCTACGGCATATCTGGTGGCTGGGCCGTACGATCTTGTGAAGAGTCCGGATGTCAATCTGACACTGATGCAGCGTCAGAATGAGCTGGATGACATGATTGGTACGACGACCACGGTGTTTCTCGGGCTGACTGTCGGATGTGCTCGCTGCCATAATCACAAATTTGATCCAATCCTGCAGCGTGACTATTACGCACTGCAGGCCGTCTTTGCCGGTGTGCAGCATGGCGACCGCCAACTTCCTGAGAAGCCGGAGACTGCGGAGGAGCTGGGCCGACTTGGAGTCAGAATCGGTGAAATTCAAAAAGTTCTGCAGCCGTGGGTCAGGGCTGGGACTGTACAGCGTGAGGCGGTCAGTGTTCGTGGCAACGAGGAGACGTTTGTTCCGCAGCGGGCAAAGTTTTTGCGATGGACGATTACGGCAACGAATTCCGGTGAGCCCTGTGTGGATGAGCTGGAGGTTTACAGCGCGGGGCAGAATGTGGCTTTGGCGTCTTTGGGAGTGAAGGTGACGGCTTCCGGAACATTGCCCGGCTATGCGATTCATCAGTTGCAGCATCTGAATGACGGTGTTCCCGGAAATGCTCGCAGCTGGATTTCGAATGAAGCGGGGCGTGGCTGGGTGATGCTTGAGTTTCCTGAGGTTCGGGAGATCAGTCGGATTGTGTGGTCGCGGGATCGTGAGGGTCGATTTCAGGATCGTCTGGCAACGAAGTATCAGTTCGAGGTGGCGGAGCGATCTGGTGAATGGAGAGTGGTGGCGTCGGATGCTGATCGAGTGTCTGCTGGTGCATCGCCTGCGGAGCCGGAGTATGATTTTCGAGCTGCCGGGGGTTCTGAGCGCGAGGTGCTGCAGCGGTTGCTGACGGAGTTGCAGTCGCTGCGGGCCCGGCGACAGCAATTGCAGTCTCCGGGGACGGTTTATGCGGGGACATTTCAGCAGCCGGGGCCGACACATCGACTGTTTCGAGGTGAGCCGACAGCGCAGCGGGAGCCTGTTGGGCCGGACACTGTCGCGGTACTGGGCAGTCTGGGGCTGGCGGAACAGTCCTCTGAGCAGCAGCGGCGTGTGGCTCTGGCGAACTGGATTGCATCGTCTGAGAATCCGCTGACGGCTCGAGTCATTGTGAATCGGCTCTGGCAGTTTCATTTTGGCCGGGGGCTGGTTTCGACGCCGAGTGATTTTGGTGCAGCCGGGGCGCGCCCAACTCATCCGGAGCTGCTGGACTGGCTGAGCATTGAGCTGATGGAAAACAACTGGTCACTGAAGCACATTCATCGCCTGATACTGTGTTCGCAGACGTACCGTCAGAGCAGTGTTCCGCGGGCGGATGGGATGGAGCGGGATGGTGGTACGGAGTGGTTGTGGCGATTTCCGTCTCGGCGTCTGGAGGCGGAGCCGTTGCGGGACTGTATTCTGCAGTCTGCGGGAGTTCTGCGGCGGGACATGTACGGTCCCGGGTTCAGTGCATTTCAGGTGGAGCTGGAGAATGTGCGGCATTATTTTCCGAAGCAGCAGTATGGTCCGGAGGACTGGCGGCGGATGATTTACCAGACGAAGGTGCGTCTTGAGCGGGAGTCGGTATTCGGGGTATTTGACTGTCCGGATGGAGCCACATCGGTGCCTCGTCGCAGTCGTTCCACGACTCCGCTGCAGGCATTGAATCTGTTCAACAGCAGTTTCATGCTGCAGCAGTCGGAGTTGCTGGCGGAGCGTCTGCAGCGGGAAGGTGGTGCTGTTGTCTCGGAGCAGATCCAGCTTGCCTTTCGGATCTGTTTCGGGCGAGCGGCAGCGGAGGATGAGTTGCGTGAATGTGCGGAATTCGTGCAATCTGAGGGGTTGGTGGCTTTTTGCAGAGCGGTACTGAACAGTAATGAACTGGCATTCATTCCCTGAGGCTCGTGATTTGTTAGTCCGAGTGCGGCGACGTATGATGCGGTAGCATTTCTGAAACTTCGGCTGCTGGTGCTGCATGAATAATCCTGCTGACGGGTCGGGTGTTCCGACATTTCTGGCATCGCTGAACCCTCGACAACTGGCGGCGGCGATGCATGGTACTTCGCCTCTGCTGATCATCGCTGGTGCGGGGACGGGTAAGACGACGACGCTGGCGCACAGGGTGGCGTGGCAGGTGGCTTCAGGCGTGGATCCCGCCGGTATTCTGCTGCTGACCTTTACGCGACGAGCGGCAGCGGAAATGCTGCGAAGAGTCGAGCAGATCACATCGACTCTGGGGGCTGATGATGTGCGGGATCCGTCACTCTGCCAGAAGTCGGCCATTCGTCGGATTTGTGGTGGCACGTTTCATTCAGCCGCTTCGGCACTGCTGCGAAGGCATGGTCATCTGATTGGGCTGCATCCGGATTTCACGATTATGGATCGCGGAGATTCGGAGGATCTGATGAATCTGGCGAGAACGGAACTGAAGCTGCCGAAGAGTGAGAATCGGTTTCCGCTGAAGGGGACGTGTCTGGATATTTACAGTCGCTGTATCAACACGCAGCAGGCTCTGCCGAGGATCCTGGAGCAGTGGTTTCCGTGGTGTCTGGAGCATCAGGCGCGGCTGTCCGAGCTGTTCAGTGTTTACACCGACACGAAGGAACGCCAGCGCGTACTGGATTTTGATGATCTGCTGTTGTTCTGGAACGCACTGGCTGCTGACGAGGCTGGTGCGCGCATTTTCAGGCAGCAGTTCAGTCGGATTCTGGTGGATGAGTATCAGGATACGAACGTCCTGCAGGCGCAGATACTGAAAAACCTGTGTCCTGACGGTATCGGGTTGACAGCCGTTGGAGACGATGCCCAGTCGATTTATTCGTTTCGTGCTGCAACAGTGCGCAACATCCTGGATTTTCCGCAGGATTATCCGGGAACTGAGCTGATAGCGCTGGAGCAGAACTACCGCAGTACGCAGAGGATACTGGACGTCACCAATCGGGTGATTGCTGAGGCTGCGGAGAGACATCACAAGGAATTGTGGTCTACGCGTGGTCCTGGTGCCGTCCCGCGTTTCGTGACGTGTGCAGATGAGGATGCGCAGTGTGAGCATGTGATTGAGCAGATTCTGGAGCGTCGAGAGCAGGGCGTGCAGTTGAAGCAGCAGGCAGTGTTGTTTCGAGCCTCGCACCACAGTATGGCTCTGGAAGCGGCTCTGGGACGGAAGAATATTCCATTCGTGAAATACGGTGGTCTGAGATTTCTTGAGACAGCGCATGTGAAGGACCTCATCTCTTTTCTGAGGCTGGCGGAAAATCCACTGGATTCGATTGCCGGCTTTCGCATTCTTGTGCTGTTGCCCGGGATTGGTCAGTCAAAGGCGGCTCGGCTGCTGGAGCAGTTGCGGGAAGCGGAGGGGAGATTTGATGCGTGGGACAGCTGGGGGCCCCCCGTGGCTTTACAGGACCTGTGGCCGCAGCTGGTGCAGTTGCTGCGCCGGCTGGAATCCCGCGGGCGCAAGGGGGAAGGCGGAGTCAGTGCAGACATTCATGCTGTGCGGCAGTACTATGAGCCTTTGCTGCAGAGTGCGTATGAGAATGCGCCGGCCCGTGTCAATGACCTGAAGCAACTGGAAGCGATTGCCGTGCGTTATGAAAGTCGGCAGCAGTTTCTTACGGAAATGACTCTGGATCCACCGGCTTCAACTCAGGAGCTGCCGGCAGATCCGCTGCTGGACGAGGACTTTCTGATACTGAGCACAATCCATTCGGCCAAGGGCCTCGAATGGGATTCCGTGCACGTGATTCATGCGGCCGATGGCAACATACCGGCGGATATGGCGACCGGCAGTGCGGAGGAAATTGAAGAGGAACGCCGGCTGTTCTACGTGGCGATGACTCGAGCCAAGAACCATCTGACTGTGCTGAGGCCGGAGCGATATTACTTCCATAATCGGCATCGCAGTGATCAGCATTCGCTCAGCCGGGTTACGCGGTTTCTGACACCGCCGATTCTGGCGATGATGGAGCAGGTTTCCCATGGTCTGACCTCCGGTAGCGGTGGAGGTGGACCAGCTGGTGGACTGATCAGGGGGGACACTGCGGAGATTCGGCGTCGGATAGCAAAACTGTGGGGCTGAGATGTGGTCAGCTGCGAATCCCGTGAGCGTGTGATCGAAGAAATTCCAGAGTGCGAAGGAAGTCATTCGGGAGAGGAGCTTCAAAGGTCAGCTCGCGACCGGAAACCGGGTGCTGCAGTGTCAGGCGAAAGGCATGCAGTGCGTGGCGAGCGATCAGGATGTCCTCTGTATCACCGGGGGAACCGGGAACTGGTTTGGGGATCTGCAGTATGTCGGAACGTCTTAATTCAGCAGTTCCGATGTAAAGACGATCGGCGACAATTGGTGTGGCGATGTGCTGCATGTGCACTCGCAGTTGGTGGGTCCGACCTGTTCTGGGATGCAGATCCATCAGGGCGTAGCGTCCGAAGGACTCCGCAGTGCGATAGAACGTGACAGCCTCGCGGGCATTGCCACCTTCCGGACAGACCATCATTTTTTCACGTACTCGGGGATGCACGCACATATATGTGCGGATGTAGTCTGAATCCAGTTCAGGAACACCTCGAACAATCGCGCGATACTCCTTTCGCACCTCGCGTTGTTCGAACTGTCGGGAGATCTTCTGGTGGACCTGATTGTCGCGAGCGATGATGATGACCCCGGTCGTGTCGCGATCGAGGCGATGCACGATGCCGGGACGCAGTTTTCCGGCAGTATCGCTGAGCTGATTGAAATGAAACTGCAGGGCTGCTGCGAGTGTACCTCGCGAACTTCCCCGGCCCGGGTGAACGACCATGCCTGCAGCCTTGTTGACGACCACCATGTGATCGTCTTCGTAGAGGATCTGCAGTGGCAGTTCCTCCGGCTCAATTCCCGGCCTTTCAGCATCAGTGAGTGTGACGTCAATACGGTCATTGACTCGCAATCGCCGCGACGATCTGGGAGGCATACCATTGAGCTGCACGCCTCCGGCTTCGATGATCCGCTGCAGTTGTGCCCTGCTGTGATTGGGGAACAGCCTGCTGAGATAGTGGTCAAGCCGCCAGCCATGAGCGCGGGCTTCAACCGTCAACCGCACCGGGGCTCCGGTCTCAACCGGAACTTCCGCGGGAGTCAACGACTCGAGATCATCCTCCGAGAACAGTTCTTCCCCTTCCGGGGTCATTCGCTGGTTTTCTCTGCGGGAGCCGGGGCCTTGGGTTCTTCAGCCTTGGGTTCTTCAGCCTTGGGTTCTTCAGCCTTGGGTTCTTCAGCCTTGGGTTCTTCAGCTTTGGGTTCTTCAGCTTTGGGTTCTTCAGCTTTGGGTTCAGGCTGAGGGTCCTGAGGAGCGGCAGGTGTGTCGCTGGTGGCGGGGGCCGTGCCTGGTGTCAGCAGGTTTCCAAGCGGGTTGATCCCGGGGAACTGGGGCACTGGGGGTACGCTGCCAGGGCCATCCTGAGGCAGTCCGGTTTCTTCTCCGGGTTTGGGATCCTGTTTCTGGAACCATGCATAGAAATCTCTGGTGGTTTGCTGTTCCAGTTTCTGCTGTCGAGTTTTGGCGAGTTCGGCAAACGTTTTCTCATCGGGGAACGATTTGGCAACCTGATCCCAGGCTGCTATTGCTGCTTTGACGGTAGCATCCTGGCCGTCGCATCGAGCTTCGGTCAGACGGGCCATTCCGACGAGCAGTCGGAGGCGGATGTCGCTGCTGAGGTCCTTGCTTTCCTCGAGTCTTTTGAAGGTTTTTTCTGCTTTGTCCAGTTCCTCCAGTCCAACCTTGCGATTGGTAAAGAGGCTGGAAAGTGCATTCTTCAGAATCAATTCGGCCTCGCGGAGCCGGGCGTAGTTGCCGATAGGGGTACCAACGGCGTTGTCGGCGGCATCTGCATATTGCTCCGGAGTCGTTGCAGCGAGCAACAGCTCTGATTCATCGGAGGTTGCTGGCGGTTGTCGTGAGATGTAGACGTAGACAGCCGATACAGCCAGTACAGCGGCGACTGCATAGATCAGCGTTGTGCCATTCCGCTGCAGCCACGGGCCTGATTCCCGCAGGAGCTTTGCCAACAGCACTTCATCTTCACGGTGAACGTATTGCTCATCCGACATCGTCGGGACTTTCCAGTGAGATCCAGACAAAACCAAGGCCAGAGAAGCCCTGTAGTATAAAAAAATCGGGGAATCGTGGTCAAGCGGGGAGGCACAGTGAGCTGCAAGGCTCCTGACAGTTGAAATTGTCGGTTTTTTGGGTGTTTTACTCAGAATAGACGAATTCGTTCATACTGAAAATGGTCTGGCAGAGGTCGGTCAGGGCCTGTTGTCGGGGGTTACCACTTTTTCCTGCATGCTGTGTTTCCTGATTTTTGAGGAACTGCAGGGCGGCCTGATGCTCTTCGGCGGTGGGCTGTCGGCTGAATGCCAGTTGCCACGCTGTATTGATCGCATCGGTTGTGTTTTCGGCGGGCAGTCGGGCGGCAAATCCCGTGGCCCACCGGCGAGCCTGGGGGCTGTTCATAAACATCAGGGCCTGTGGAGCGACCGTGGTCACGGGGCGCTGTCCGATGCTGACAAGGTGTTCGGGCCAGTCAAACAGCATCATCATAGGAATCAACTGACTGCGTTTGATGAAGAAATAGATGCTGCGCCGCTGCATGTTCTGGTCAAGTGTTCCCGGTCCGAACTGCTGCAGGTCCAGCAGACCGGCGACCGAGAGCATCGAATCACGGATGGCTTCGGCCTCCAATCGCATGGGGTTGCGTCTCCAGAGCAGCACATTTTCACGGTCAAGTTGCGACCGCTGTTCGTCAGCAGCACCGGATTGCATCCATGTGCTGCTGGTCATGATCAGTCGGTGCAGTCGTTTCAGGGTCCAGCCGTTTTGAACAAGATCGGCTGCCAGCCATTCGAGCAGTTCCGGGTGTGACGGTCGTTCGCCTGAGACACCGAAATCGTTGGGGGTTGCGACGAGTCCTCGGCCGAAGTGATGCTGCCAGAGGCGATTGACCATCACGCGTGCGGCCAGCCTGCCAGCGCCGTGATCAGGGTCGGTGATCCAGTTTGCCAGCGAAGCGCGACGAAAACTGGTGCGATTCCAGCCGGATGGAGGCTGCATGAGCCAGTGCTGGGAGCTGGTATTGGCGGGCATGAGGACCTGCAGGTAGCCGGGCTGCATCACCTGCTGTTTCTGGTGTACATCTCCGCGCTTCAACAGCCACGTTTCGGGGTAGAAATGCGGGAAGCCACGATCATCTGCGTGGTGCCGCAGGTGCGGTAGCCCTTCGCTGGTCACCATGACTGTGGCCAGTTGAAGTCCGGGGCCCTGTTTTTCCAGTGCCGCCACAGCCTGCAGGTGCTGCTGCATCTGCGGATCAATCCCGGCGAACCATTCGATTGCCGTCTTGAAGTGTTCCGTTGAGCGATCGGGGTTAGTGCGCAGCAATTTCAGTGCGGTGGCGACTGTTCCGCTGAGGCCGCTGGAGCCGACTTCAGCCTGAGGCTGTGGACGGTCCGTCACCGAAAGTCGGAATCTGCCGAGTGTGTGCCGGGGATTGGGGTGATTCAGGGTAAGGGTTATGGTCCAGCGAACCGGACCAGCAATTGAGACCGGGCGTTCGAAGTCAAAGACCGCCGCTTGATCTGTGCCGATCCCACCGGCGTCGACTGCCCACCCTGAGACCTCGCGATCATCGATGGAGGCTGCTGCGGAGAGTTCGCCGGCATCCTGCTGATGCGTTGCGCGGGCGGCAATCAGACGGATCTGCTGTGGTGTGGCATCGCCAGCGGTTTCAGTCGGGATGCAGGTCACCGCGATGTTTCCAAGAGCGAAGTTTCCGTTGGGTGCCCTGCCCGGTCCACCCTGCGGCAGACTCTGGTGAGTCAGCGCTTCGAGCCGGATGGCGGTCACCGCAGGACGCGATGTTTCACCGGTGAGAGTAATCACCTCACGTTCCGGCGCATTTCCGGTGGACAGGATGGAACCATCCGGTTGCAACTGGAACACAGTTCCGGCACTGGAGGCCACCTGTTTCAGGTGCAGTGTTTCCCAGGGGCCTGCGGCCTGCTCTTCTGAGTTATTTCGCAGCCAATCCAGCAGCCGTTCAGGCAGCACAGTGTTGCGATAATCTGCAGCTGCCTGTGTGGCGGTCTGGAGCTGCATCTGGAATGACTGCTGCCGCCTGCGATTTTCGTCAGGAGCAAGGTCCAGTTGAGTTTCGGAACGAATTGTGGTGGTGAAGGCGGCAGCCAGCGAGTAGTAGTCGCGGGCCGGAATCGGATCAAACTTATGATCATGGCAGCGAGCACAACCGACGGAGAGCCCAAGAAAGGTGACTCCGGTTGTCATCACCATGTCGTCGAGTTCGTCGTACCTCGCTGATTCGAATTCTGTTTCTGTGAGTTGTGTGGGGAATGCACCCGCTCCGAGAAATCCCGTGGCCATCATGGCATCGGGAGTCTGCGGGGCCAGTTCATCTCCGGCCAGTTGCCAGCGCACGAACTGGTTGTAGGGCATGTCTGCATTGAAGGCGCGGATCAGGAAATCTCTGTAGAAGTAGGCCTGCGGGCGGTCGTAGTCCTGTTCATAGCCGTGTGACTCAGCGAATCGGGCCACATCCATCCAGTGACGGGCCCAGCGTTCGCCGTACTGCGGTGATTCCAGCAGTCGATCGATCAGTTTCGGCCATGCCTGCGGATCGCTGCTGTTGACAAAGCCGGAGACTTCAGCGGGGGTCGGCGGCAGTCCCAGCAGGATGGCATAGGCACGTCGGATCAGGGTGCGTTTTTCCGCCGGGCCATTCGGCCGCAGTCCGGCAGACTGCTGAGCGGCGAGGACAAAATGATCGATCGGGTTCTGACACCAGTCGGCTGTGGTCACGGCAGGAACGGGCGGAGACTGCAGCGGCTGAAATGACCAGAAGCTGCGGTCTTTATCTGAGACGGTCATTTCTGCGGCGGGTTTTTCGGTGCGACTGCCCAGTGGTGCGTCGTAAGGTGCTCCGAGATCAATCCATTTCGAGATGCTGCTGATTTCCTGGTCAGACAGTTTTGGCAGTTTCCATGGCATGTGTGGCTCAGCGGCGTGAGTTATCAGCTGCACAAGCTGACTTTCGGCTGCTGATTCTGCCACGAAACCGCTGTTCATCAGGGCATCGCGGGTCGCCAGATCAAAATCACTTTTGACAGATTCGCCACCATGGCATGCAAGGCATTTGGTGGTGAGTACTGATCGAACCGTTGTGCGGAACAGTTCCAGTCCTTTTTTGGCCCGTTCGGGGTGATCCGGGGGAATCTTTCCCGTTGTCGGTGGCTGAGCTGAGAGAGATGTCATCAGCAGGCTGAATGCGGCAACCAGTCGCAGTTGGAACATGGCAGGTCGCATGGGCGGCGGTTTCCCTTGGGCGGGGTCAGAGGCGGGACGGACTTTTCTTCAGTTTACCTCGTTGGTGCCAGGATTCCCAGATAAAAGGCTGTGGCAATTGCAACTCCGAACTTCGTTCCTGCGGGCAGTCGGATCACTGCAATCTGTGCTCAGTCCCTGTATACTGCGTTCTGTGGGCGTTCAGACAGCATTCCTTGCGGATTCTTCCTATGGCTTCAGCGTGGACCAGACTTCGTGGTCATCAGGAGCAGCGAGCACTCTTTGAGCGATCCATGCGGAACAATCGCCTGTCTCATGCCTATGTACTGGCTGGACCGGATGGAATTGGCAAGCGGACCTTTGCGCGATTGTTGGCACAGTCGCTGTTTTGCCAGCAGACAAGTGGTTCGCAGTTGGAGGCCTGCGGTGCTTGCCGCAATTGTCGCAGTTTCGAATCCGGAAACTGGCCGGACTACTTTGAAATCGGGCTGCCGGAGGGCAAAACCGAGATTCCTCTGGAGCTGATACTGGGTTCAGCGGAGAAACGGGGGCGTGAGGGGCTGTGTTTTGAGCTGTCGTCTGCGCCGTTGGCTTCCAATCGCCGGATTGCTGTGATTGATGATGCCCAGCGGATGAATCTGGACGGTGGCAATGCCCTGCTGAAAACTCTGGAAGAGCCTCCCGCCAACGCTCTGATTCTGCTGATCAGCGACAGTCCCGAGGCCTTGCTGCCGACTATCCGTTCGCGGTGCCAGTTGATTCGGTTTTTCCCTCTGGTTCAGGAGGAACTGGAGCAATTGCTGCTGGAAAAGGGCATGGCTGCGACCACAGATGAAGCTCGGGCCGCTGCATTGCTGGCCGAGGGCAGCATAACTCAGGCGGAGCAGTTACTGAACGCTGAACTACGGGAGCTGCGGGATCTGGTCGGTCGGGAATTCCTCGCATTCGAAGCGATGAAGCCGCAGGAAGTTGCCAAACAGATTGCTGATCGCATCGAAAAAATTTCGGGCAGTGCTGAGGATCAGCGGCAGAACGCCCGCTGGCTGCTCAGTTTTCTTGCTGACGCTGTGCGATTGAAGCTGCGTCGGATCACAGGAGGAGATCTGACGGATCCGCTGCTGCAGAGGATGGGGCTCCGCTGTGCTTCTGACCTGCTGGCGATGCTGATCGACAGGATCCTGCAGGCAACGCTGCACGTGGATGGAAATTCGCCAGTCAGGCTGGTGCTGGAATCGCTGTTTGACGATCTTGCCAGATCGATGCGGCTGGGACCAGTCTCGGCACGCTGAAACAAAAACGGGGCCGCCACCAGGCAGTGGCAGGCCCCTTGCGGATGGCAGAGTTCAATTTGACTGGCGAATCCCGCCTTTACTCTTCCATTTGTGCCAGATCAATGCCGTATTTCAGCCAGATCGAGTTGCGCCAGTCATTCATCACCGGCTGCGCGATCAGGCCACTGACGAGGCCGGAGATTTCACCGCTGGTGAAGCCAAACTGCTTGCCTTCGGTCAGGAATAGCTGCTGCAGTACCGCTTCGTCTCCGATGCGATCAGTGACCTGCACGACGTAGTAGCTTTTCAGCTCATCATCGGCCACAACACCAGCCTTGTCAGGTCCCAGGTCGTCAAACACGGACTTCATGAAACGATCGCCTGCAGCCTTCAGCACACCGCCGGACTCGTCGGACCAGTTGATTGTGCCCAGTCGCAATTGTGGCTGCTGGAAGCTCATCGCTGGAGCTGATTCCTGCTCCAGCCACGAAAACAATTGTGTCTGTTTCACGACCAGTGCGGCGGATGCCGTTTCACCAAGAACCGTCTGTCCCTGCAGGCAGTCAGCCATGGATTTTCGTTCGGCTTCCGGCAGGCTGAGCCCATCTGTTACCAGTTTCGCCAGTTCCTTGGCTCGTGCTTCCGCCAGTTTGCGTGCCTGCTGACGCTTGAGAGTCAGGATGACTTCTTCACGGATACCTTCATCTTCGAGCGTGGGAATGTGCGATGCAGAGAACTCGGTGATCCACCAAGCGTAATGGGATTCGTTTCCGGACAGATCGAACTGGTTTCGCACCGCTCGGTCGCTGGCGAAGAGGTTGGCATCTTCCCATGGATCGCGCTGGGGGAATCGTGAAAAGACTTCGTCGGCAACCGGTGCTCCGCTGGTGTAACCCAGCGCCAGTCCGACTGGCGTCTGCTCACCCGCAGCCAGATCCATGCGATTCAGAAGTTCTGTACGTACGAAGCTGAGGCCGAGTTTTTCGCCCAGAGACTGCATTTCGTTCAGCAGCGACTGATGTTTTTCCTGCATTTCCGCGGCGATCTGTTCTGAGGTCATGGACGGGTTCCTGTCCACGACCTGGCGTCGTTCGGCCGACCGTTTTCGTTCAATTTCCCGAAGCCCGGTCATGACGGCGTCCATTTTTTCATCAATGGCTTTGCGGATGCGTTCCTCATGCAGTTGTTCGCGAATCTCAGATTTGAGTTCGTCATCGAGCGGACGATATTCGACGGGTGGGATGACAAATGGAACGGGATCGCCGCCGTCTGCGGCTGGTGGCTGACTGGCTGTCTCTGCGGCTGGCGGCTGAGGAGCAGCATCTGGTGCGGCAGGAGCATCTGCTGCTGGTGTATCCTGTGCAGGCGGTGGTGTCACTGGTGGATCGGCAGGCTTTGTGGTTTCATCCTGGTAAGGGAGGCAGCTACCTTCAGGCTTTGGGTCTGATTCTGCTGGCTGTGCCGGTGGAGCATCCGGTGCCGGCGTTCCTGGCTCAGGAGCATCTGGAGCGGGAGCATCTGGAGCGGGAGCATCTGGAGCGGGTGTGGCCGGATCCGGTGTCACTGGAGTTGCCGGGTCAGTTGGTGCAGCGTTGGGTGCTGCCGGGTCTGTCGGTGCCGGCGAGGGCGTGGCGGGGTCGGTTGCCGGTTTTTCTTCGGGTTCTTTCCGGTAGAAGGTATCTTTCTTTTCGTTATAAAAAGTCTCGATTTCGGCATCTGTGGGTGCCGGTGTGCTGTCCTGGGCAGACTTCCATGAGAGTTCAAGGTATGCGAGGGACGCTTTATTGAACTGGCGGAAGCCGGGGGAGCCTGGGCCATCCATTCCAGGGAATTTCTTTGCATACTGTGCGAACGTGGATTCGATTTCGGCGGTCGCGGGTTCGGGAACTTTAGCGAGGAATGCATCCACATCCAGTTGGACGGCATTGAGTCGCTGGCGAACCTGAGTTCTGCGGAACATGTCGTAGTAGACGCCGGGGGGTTGAGCGACAGCGGCTGTGGATGGCGACAATTGTGTGAAGGCGAGCCGGGCGGCTATTTCGTGTCGGAATGCTTCGAACAACTGGTCTTCAGTGACCGCCAGTCCGCCGATGTTGAGTCCGGTTCGGATTTCTGCGAAGGCTTTTTCCGAGAGACGGCCATCGACTGCCTGATTGATGAAGTCCGAGACCATTTCGTCGGTCACAACGATCTGCATGGCGTCGGCTTCGGCTTTTAGCAGTTCGCCGAAAATGGCATCTTCCTGGAGAGTTGTGTAGTAGCGGAACTGTGGCGCGAATTGCTCGGTCCCGGCACCGTAGACTTTGCTGAAGGCCTGCGCCATGAAGGCATTGCAGATGCTGCGGCGTGTGGAAGTTTCCTGGATCCGCTGGTCATCGAAGGCCCCAATGGCGGAGTCCTGGTAGAAACCGTCAGTTGACGAGACAGATCCGGGAATCAGCCAGCCGGCGATGCCACCGAAGATCGCACCGCCGATACTGTACTGCAGCCAGCGTCCCTGCCGGATGCCGGAGAAACCCATGATGATTCCGCCCAGCAGGACCCCCAGCATGACAAAGTGATTTGTCTGGTTGGACATCATGTCGTCGATGGTGAAGGCCACCATCGAGAGAATCACGATGCTGACCATGGTGATCTGTTGATGGCGACGCAGGAAAGTGAACGGAGTGCTCATGAGTAAAAACTCTTTGAAGCCGGGTGTTCCGGAGGTGACAACCGAACGACTGACTTGACAGACGTCTGTATGATCACTTATTCCAGTAACGCGGGAGGCACGGTCGTGGGTGAACAACGGGAAAAGCGGGGATTCTAGCCGTCGGCAGTGCAGAGGCAAGGTCAACCGGGGTTTCCCTGTCTGCGGTTTGCCGTGAGAACGGAGGCAGTATGCACTGGGAGGTTGGGTTGCGGGACCCTGTCGGGCTGCCGGGCCCTGGTTTTCTCGATTTTCCCGGAAAGTGGTGCAAATCGCTCGAATGTGTTGAAATCCCCGGCCGTTCCGGCTTTGTTGTAGGGGAATCTGCTGAGGCTGTACTTATGCCGGTTTGACCGGCTTTTCAGAAACTGATCGTTCATGGCTGCTCTCAAGAAAGCGCTGGTGATTGTTGAATCACCAGCAAAAGCGAAGAAAATTGCGGGATTTCTGGGCGATGATTACATCGTTCGGGCCAGTATGGGGCACATTCGCGACCTGCCGTCCAGTGCCGCTGAAATACCGCCTGCGCTGAAAAAGGAGTCGTGGGCGACGCTGGGCGTCAACGTCAATGACGACTTTGATCCGCTGTACGTGGTGCCGGCGGAGAAGAAGAAGCTCATCACTGAGTTGAAGGACGGCCTGAAAAAGGTCAGCGAGCTTGTGCTGGCGACTGACGAAGACCGTGAGGGAGAAAGCATTGGCTGGCATCTGGTGCAGGTACTGAAGCCAACTGTGCCTGTCAGCCGCATGACATTCTCGGAAATCACAAAGCCAGCAATTCTCGAGGCCATCCGAAACACTCGTCAGGTGGATGAGAATCTGGTGCAGGCACAGGAGACCCGACGAGTTGTGGACCGCTTGTATGGTTACACGCTCAGTCCGCTGCTGTGGAAGAAGATTGCTCGGGGACTATCCGCTGGGCGAGTGCAGAGTGTAGCGGTGCGACTGCTGGTCAATCGTGAGATTGAGCGAATGAAATTTCGCAGCGGTCGCTTCTGGGACATCAAAGCGCGTCTGACTGCCGAATCGGGGGTTCCCTTTGAGGCATTGCTGCAGTCGCTGGGGGGGCGTCGCATCGCGTCGGGCAGGGACTTTGACGAGCAGACCGGTCGCCTGAAAGTTGGCGCGGATGTGCTGTTATTGTCCGAAGAGCAGGCACGGGCGACGGTGCAGAAGATCGAAACACTGCCGTGGGTGGTGACTGCGATCGAGCAGAAGCAGCAGGTGCGGCGTCCTTATCCTCCGTTTACGACCAGTACCCTGCAGCAGGAATCCAATCGAAAGCTGGGATTGTCCGCTCGGCAGACCATGCAGATCGCGCAGCGACTGTACGAGGAGGGCCATATCACGTACATGCGAACGGACAGTGTGAATCTGAGCGGTGAAGCGATTCGCGCGGCTCGGGGGCGGGTGGATGATTTGTATGGTCGCAGCTATCTCAGTCCTGAACCGCGGCAGTTCTCGACCAAAACGAAAGGCGCCCAGGAGGCTCACGAAGCAATTCGCCCGGCTGGTACGGACATGCGGACGGCTGAGGAACTGGGGCTGTCCGGGCCTGAGTATCGTCTGTATCAGATGATCTGGAAGCGGACGATGGCGACACAAATGGCCGACGCGCAGCTGAGGTTTGATACGGTTACGATTTCGGCGGGTGAAGCCGAGTTTCGGGCGACGGGCAGGACGGTGGAATTTCCGGGGTTCTTCCGCGCTTATGTGGAAGGCAGTGATGATCCGGATGCGGCGATTGAGGATCAGGATTCGACCCTGCCGACGATGCGTGAGAAGGACCGTCTGGATCTGCAGCAGGCCGAAGCAAATGCTCATGAAACCAAGCCTCCGGCGCGTTTCACTGAGGCAACTCTGGTGCGGACGCTTGAGTCAGAGGGCATCGGTCGTCCCAGCACGTATGCCAGCATTCTGAGCACGATTGTGGATCGCGGTTATGTGCGGAAGAATGGGAATCAGCTGATTCCGACATTTACGGCAATGGCGGTTACTCGACTGCTGGAAAACTACTTTCCGCGTCTGGTGGATCTGGGGTTTACGGCGCAGATGGAGCAGATGCTGGACGATATCGCGACAGGATCGGCAGAGCGTTTGCCGTATCTGCGTGAGTTTTACAACGGCCGTGAGGGTCTGGATGAGCAGGTGAAGCTGAGGGACGGGGACATTGATCCTCGTGAGGCCTGCACGCTGTCGATTGATGGGTTGGACGCTGCAGTCCGAGTTGGTCGTTATGGCCCGTATTTCGAAAAAACCCGCGGTGAGGAAAAGCTGACGGCTTCGATTCCGGACACGATTGCCCCGGGTGAGATCACCAATGAAGTCGCGGATCGCCTGCTGGATGAAAAACAGCGTGGTCCAACGGCAATCGGTATGCATCCTGAGGAGGGTCTGCCGATTTATCTGAAGCGAGGTCCGCGCGGCCCTTATCTGCAGATGGGGGATGTTACGGAGGACGGCAAGAAGCCGAAGTACTGCAGTGTTCCCAACTTCATCAGCACTGACAGTCTGGATCTGCCGACTGCGCTGGAATTGCTGGCGTTACCGCGGCAGCTGGGTAAACATCCGCTGACGGGGAAGGTTGTGAATGCGGGGATCGGAATGTTCGGCCCGTATGTGACTCACGATAAGGTGTTTGCGGGTTTTGACCGTAAAACGCATCAGTTTGAGCATGACGGAGAGACCTACAGTGTGCTGAATGTGCCGCTGGATGTGGCCGTTGAGATGCTGCGGAATACGCGACGCAAGTCAGCGCCGGTAGCACTGAAGGAACTGGGTCCGCATCCGGAGGATCAGGCTGCAGTGCAGATCTTCGAGGGGCGTTACGGTCCGTATGTGAAGCATGGATCGGTGAATGCCACTGTACCCAAAGACACGGATCCGGCCTCGGTCACTATGGAGCAGGCGCTGCAATGGCTGGCGGCGAAGGCTGCCAGCGGTGGGAAGTCGGCGGGGCGTCGTGGTGCTGGGGCTCGTGGCACCAAAAAGGCCGTGAAGAAGGCCGTGAAGAAGGCTGTCCGCAAATCTGCGGGTAAGGCTGCCAAAAAACGCAGTCGGGATGTCTGAGCCGGAAGTCAGCAGGTCTGAAACGGAAAAAGCCCGACTGCTGGAGCGGTCGGGCTTTTTCATGGAATTGATCGGTGATCGGTGATCGAGATCATTCAGCTTTCGGTGCATCAGCAGCCGGGGCAGCGCCTTCAGCAGGAGCAGCGGCAGGAGCGGCAGCGTCAGCGGGCTTTTCGCCTTCAGCAGGAGCGGCAGCGGGTGCAGCCGCGTCAGCCGGCTTTTCGCCTTCAGCAGGAGCGGCAGCCGGGGCAGCAGCATCGGCTGGAGCGGCCGGAGTTTCAGCCGGGGCAGCAGGTGCACCACCAGCAACTCCGGAACCAGCGGACGCACCGCCACCAGCAGCACCAGTCTGCTCGCCACCACCACAGCCCAGAGTAATTGACACACCAGCCACCAGCACCAGTGCAGCAAGAGAACGCATCATCTTCATGTGACCCAGCCTTTCAGTTTCCATCGGCCATCATCGGCCCAACTTGACCCTGTTCCGCCGAAACCCCCCGTTCCGGCTACAGTCAACGACTACTAAACTACGGAAACCGGGTATAAATTCAACATCCAGCGATGCGAAAATCGATCACTTTCAGTTTTGGTGGCTGAGGGCCCGATATCTGCGGGAATGCCGCCACGACCCTGAAAGTCTCGCTACAATACCCTGGAAAATTCCTTTCGGAAGCCGAACGCGGGCGATTTTGCCGTCGCGGTGCTGGGAGCAATTACTGGACGGAATATCAGATTATGACAACAGGAGAGGAACGTGATCAGGAGTGTCCTGAGGATGGCGGGGACGATGACGCGCTGACTCCGCGCAGGAAAGTGCGTCGATTTCCGACTGGCCCGGGCGTGTATCTGATGAAGGATGGTGAAGGGCGTGTGATATATGTTGGCAAGGCTGTGAATCTGCGGAACCGTGCTTCGAGTTATTTTACGGCAGCAGCGGAGGTGGATCGCAGGACGGCCGATCTGGTACTGGAGATCCGGGATGTGGATTTCATTGCGGCGGAGAGCGAGGTTGATGCGTTGTTGATGGAGGCGCGGCTGATCAAGGACATTCAGCCTCGTTTCAATTCTCTGCTGAAGGATGACAAGACTTTTCCGTATCTGCAGATTACGACGCGGGAAGATTTTCCCCGCGTTGAGTTTACTCGTCAGCCGGAAGCGTCGGGAGTACGATTGTACGGTCCGTTCACCAGTGCCGGACAACTGCGTGGCACGATTGCCGTGCTGCAGAAGATTTTTCGATTCAGGACGTGTTCTCTGGAGATTGATGAGCAGGACGAGCGTTGGCGCTGGTTCAGGCCGTGTCTGCTGGCGAGTATCAATCAGTGTACGGCGCCGTGTAATCTGAGGATCAGTCGTGAGGATTACCGGGAGGACATCCGTCGGCTGCGATTGTTTCTGGATGGTGGCCGGCCTGCGCTGCTGAAGGAGCTGGAAGAGGCGATGAAGCAGGCTTCCCGCGAGCTGCGTTTTGAGAAGGCGGCGAGGATCCGGGATGAGATTCAGGCCCTGGAGAGTCTGAATCTGCGGGGCGACCTTGAGAGTCATGCGCAGCCGGAAGTTTTTTACACGGATCCGCGAAAGGGGCTTGAGGGTTTGCGGAAGCTGCTGGGGTTGTCCGAGATTCCTCGCCGTATTGAAGGTCTGGACATAGCCCATCTGCAGGGCAGCGAAACGGTGGCCAGTCTGGTGCAGTTCATTGACGGTCTTCCCTTCAAGCCAGGTTACCGGAAGTTCAGGATACAGACAGTGGAGGGCGTGGATGATTTTGCATCGATGCGTGAAGTGATTACTCGGCGTTTTTCGCGTCTGAATGAGGAGGGCGATGCCTTTCCTGATCTGCTGCTGATTGATGGTGGCAAGGGGCAGTTGAATGCGGTGATGGAGACATTTCAGCTGCTGAACATCACTCCTCCGCCAACAGTTTCTCTGGCGAAGCGAGAGGAGGAGATTTATGTGCCTGGTGCATCAGAGCCGCATCGATTGAGTCGTCATTCGTGGGCCTTGCGGCTGCTGCAGTACATTCGCGATGAGGCCCACAGATTTGCTCAGCATTACCATCATATGCTGCGGCGCCGCTCGTCTCTGGGAGAGCAGAGTGGTCGTCGTCGGGGGAAGCGTCGCGGGGACAGCTGATTCCAGTGAAAGTCTGCGCAGGGAAGGGGGTTTGCAGTGTCGGAAGACCGCCGGGTACGCACATTTCGTCAGCGACTGGAGGACAGGATTCGCGAGGCCATCATAGCGCGACATCGTCGCAGTGGAGTGGTGTTGTTCAGTGACACAACTCTGCGAGATGGCGAGCAGATGCCTGGGGCGACGCTGGAGCCGCAGGAAAAACTGCAGATCGCGCTGGCTCTGGAAAAGGCCGGTGTGCATTCCCTGGATGCCGGCTTTCCGGCCAGTTCTGAAGCGGATGTGGAAGCCATCCGTCTGATGGTGGGGCGTGTGCGGGGGCCGGTACTGACGGCGCTTTGCCGGACGGTGCGCAGTGACATTGATGCGGCAGATCGGGCACTGGATGGAAACCCGGTTCACAAGCGGGGGGTCAGTCTGTTCTGCGGAACCAGTCCGCTGCATCGAACTTACAAGCTGGGGAAGAGTCGGACTGAGATTCTGCAGTTGATATCCGACACAGTCGGATATGCGGCGGAGAAGTTCCGAATTGTGGCGTTCAGTCCTGAAGATGCCAGCCGTACGGAAGTCGACTTTTTGTGTGAGTGTTATCGGGAGGCCATTCGGGCGGGTGCCACCACGGTTGGTTTTCCTGATACTGTTGGTCTGCTGACTCCTGAAAAATCGCGGGACTATATCCGGCGGATTCAGGACGGGGTTCCGGAGTTGCAGCGGGCTCTGCTGGCGGTGCATTTTCACAACGACCTTGGTCTGGCTGTTGCCAATACCCTTGCGTGTATTGCCGAGGGGGCCAATGTGGTGCAGTGCACGGTGAACGGAATCGGAGAACGTGCCGGGAATGCATCGCTGGAGGAGGTGGTGATGGCGCTGACACTTCATCAGGAACAGTACGGGCGGACCCACCGCGTTGATACTCGCCTGCTGGCCCCGCTGTGTCGTCTGGTGGCGGAGCTTACGGGCATCGTTCTGCCCCTGATGAAGCCTGTTGGAGGAGCGAATATCTTTGCGACGGAGGCTGGAATTCACCAGGACGGGCTGCTCAAGAATCCTGACACATATCTGCCGTTTCGTCCGGAGACCGTGGGTGGTGATGAGATACGGCTGGTGCTGGGAAGGCACAGCGGTCGTCGGGCGGTGGCGCATCGCCTGCAGGGTCTGGGCATTCCTCATAATGAGGCATTGGTGATTCGCATTGTGGAGAAGTTGAAGCTGCTGCCCAAAGGGACGATTGTGGATGATGTTCTGCTGCAGCGGATAGCCGCAGAAGTCCGTTAAATCGATCCCTGTTCATTCAGTTCCGGAATTCCCAATGGCCACTGCTCTGGTTGATACTCACTGTCATCCCGAATCTGATTCATTCCGTCAGGATTTTGAAGAGGTGCTGGGGCGTGCCGCCGCCGCCGGGGTTGTGCAATTGCTCGCGATCGGCATTTCTGCTGCCACCAGTCAGGCCGTGGTCCTGCTGTCCAACAGGTATCCCGGGATCTCTGCGGTGGTGGGAGTGCATCCCAACCACACTCATGAGATTCGGCCGGGGGACTGGGAGCGGATTGAGGAGCTGGCATATCACCCGCGGGTCGTGGGGATTGGCGAGACCGGGCTGGACAACTACTGGAAGGACGTTCCGCTGGATCTGCAGTACGATTCATTTCGTCGCCATATTCAGCTGTCCCGTCGGTGTGACAAGCCCTTTGTTGTGCACTGTCGTGAGGCCGAAGCTGAGGTTCTGGAAGTGCTGCGTGAGGCTTCAGAGACTGCTCCGCTGCGCGGCGTGATGCATTCCTTCTGCGGCAACGAAGCCACCGCGAGAGAATGTCTGCAACTGGGAATGTTTCTGTCCTTCAGTGGCATGCTGACCTATCGCAGGAATGATGCATTGCGAGCCGTGGCAGCTCAGGTCCCGCTGGACCGCCTGCTGATCGAAACGGACGCTCCGTATCTGGCACCTCAGCAGTACCGTGGCAAACGAAACGAGCCAGCGTGGGTTGCCGATACGTGTGCCTGTCTGGCGGAAGTTCATGGTATGTCGATGGAAGATATGGCAACGATTACGACGGTCAACGCGCGTCGTCTGTTCCGGCTGGATTGTGAGGCACTGAATCTGCCACCTTCGGTCGATGCCGTCTGACTGAAATTCCGTCAGTCTATGAAGGCGAATTCATTTGTGTTCAGCAGTACCAGGCACAGAGAAGCGAGTGCCAGTTGCTCGGGATTGGCAGGCTTTGCCGTGGGCTGTTCCTGCAGAGGCAGACTGAACCTGCTGCTGATGGCACTCTGCACCGCCAGCCGTTCATCGGGATTGAGTTGACGGTCGAAGACCACCAGCAGGCTGAGGTGTCCCTGCCAGTACTCGCCCTCGATATTCCCCTGTTGCCCGATGACCCAGGGTGTATCGAGTCGTCTGGTGGGTAGTCTGGCTGACTGGAAGACGGCCTGCCGCAGTCCCTGGAAGAGTGCGGCTCCGTTCGGCCCATTGGCAGCAGTCAGCAGAAAGGGCTGGTCGCCCTGCTGCAATTCTCCGGCTCCGGACAGAGCGTCGCTTAAGCGGAAGGCTCGTTCGCCTGTGAGTCCCACGAACAGGGACTCCGTGGAGTTTCCATCGCGTCCGCTCCAGTTTGACAGCAGTTCCCGGTGTCCTGCGGCGGCTTGATCCGTCACTACGGCAAACACTGTGAATTCGTCCCGTTCCAGCAGTCCATTGCCAAGCTGCAGGAAGCTGCCGCGTCCGTCGAACTGCACTGCAGCGTATTCTTTTCCCGGCAGTCTGCTGAGCGTTGGCCTGCGTGCGGGTACAGGCTGGGTTGCGTTTCGCCCGGCTGGATCGCGGCTGAGCCAGAGTTCGACGGATCCGTTTGGGGACAGCTGGATTCCTGTGGAGGCATCCAGCAGCAGTCGTACTTCAGCGGTGAGGGGGACGGATTCCGTTGGGGCAGCGATTTGTCGGCAGACGGCTGTAACTGCCGGGGCAATGCGGGCGGGCAGCGGATTTTGCCTGCGTGCTGCCGCAAGCTGCAGACTTTCGACCAGCAGGCGTTGTTGAGTTTCAAGGTGCTGGAGGCTGTCCGACAGCTCTTCTTCACGAGGCTGTCGCTGCAGGATTGCCTGCCAGATGTGTCGGATCCGGGCGATCTGTCCGGGTTTGGATACAGTGGCAGCGGCCAGTGCCTCGGCGCGCTGGTGCATGAACTGATTATTCAGCATTGTCAGTGCCTGAGGGGCGACGATGGAGACATCTCTGCGCCCGCAGGAGATGGTGGTATCACACTGATCGAAGGTGGTCATCATGGGTGGCTGCAAACTGCGCTGCAGATACATATACAGACTGCGTCGCAGTTGTTCTGACGGTGGTGATGCTGTCCATGCTGCGTCTTTTTTCGAGAGGCCTTCGAGGGCGTCCGTGCTGAGCGTGGGTACGAAACCGGGGCCTCCGAGTCGTCGATCCAGTTCCCCGGATGCGACCAGAAACGCATCCCGGAGGGATTCAGCGTCCTGCCTTCGCCGGTTGGCGCGCCACAGCCAGCGGTTGCCTGCGTCGACGGAACTATAGTGCTGTTCCTGCGGATGTTGTGCTGACTGCTGCCACGCTGCTGAGGTCAGTATCAGACGGTGCACGTGCTTCAGGCTGCCGCCACTGCGCAGCAGTTCTGCGGCGAGCCAGTCCAGCAGTTCAGGATGGCTGGGCTGATCGCCGGTGAAGCCGAAGTTGCTGGTGCTGCGAACAAGACCTTCTCCGAAATGGTGCATCCACAGGCGGTTCACGATGACTCGCGCGGCAAGTGCATTCTGCGGGCTGGCAATCCAGTCTGCCAACTGCAGTCTGAGCCGTGTTGTGCTGCCGGCTTCCGCTGCAGAAAAATCACTGCGCCCCGGTGCTGGCAGGCAACTGAGTGGACCAGCGGAAACAGCCTGCAGCGGCCTGTGACGCTCGCCGTTTTTCAGTATATGCAGCGGCGAGGGCTGTCGCGTGAGGTCTGTCCAGCCGAGGACTTCCGGAAATCCCAGTGTTTCTGCGTCCGGTCCACCCAGCAGCGTGCGACTTCCGGATTTCAGTGGTCCCGGCCAGAAGGCTGCCGCAAATCGATAATAATCGGACTGGGGAATCGGATCGAATTTATGATCGTGGCAGCGTGCACATTTGACGGTCAGTCCCAGAAAGGCTGAGGACGTCGTGTGCACCAGATCTTCAAGGCGTTCATACACGTAGTCTTCCGGGTCATTCGGCTCGTCGTTCCATGTGCCCAGCCGCAGAAAGCCAGTGGCAATGACCGTGTGCTCACTGCGATTCGGCACTTCGTCTCCGGCGAGCTGCAGGCGGACAAACTGATCCCATGGAAGGTCCGCATTCAGTGCCTGCACGACCCAGTCTCGATACTTCCAGGCAAATGGTTTGGGCTGGTCGCGTTCATATCCACTGGTGTCGGCATAACGTACCACATCCAGCCAGTGTCTGGCCCAGCGTTCACCATAGTGAGGTGATGCGAGCAGCCGATCAACCAGTTGCTGAGATTGAATGGCTGTCAGCCCCCCCTGCCCTGCTCTGTCTGCGGCAGCAGCCAGTTCCATGTCGGAATCCAGTGGAGGCAGACCGGTCACCACCCAGCTCAGCCTTCTTACCAGCTCCCGGGCTGTCGCTGAGGGGGCCGGTGTCAACTGCTGTTGCTGCAGACCGGCTGCAATGAATCGGTCAATGGGATGGGTTTGCCATGTGTTCCAGGGGATCGAGGAGGGTGGCGGTGGCTGAGTTGTCTGCAGTGGCTGAAACGACCACCAGTCGCGACCACCGCGATTGGTGAGAGTTTTTTCGAACAGATCAAGCATCCGGCCGTCGGGAACGACGGCCCCCGCATCAATCCAGCGTCTGAGGACATCCATTTCCGGCTGGGGCAGCGGACGATCGTGACCATTCATCGGAGGTGGCATTTCGGCTGCCAGGACTCGAGTCAGCAGCAGGCTGCTGGGCGCATTGCCGGGAATCAGTGCCGGACCACTGTCGCCGCCGCGGCGCTGATCAGCGGCAGTCTCGAGCGAAAGGCCACCGGAGGGATTGGCTTTCCGGTGACATTCGAGGCAGCGACTGAGCAGGACAGGAGCAACATCCCGGTCGAAATCGGGGGCCGTCTGTCCTGACACCGGCCTGATCAGAACCGTGAGGATGAGAATTGCGCAGCGACTGACCAGCGACATTCAGCACCTCCGGTATTCACTGCTGTTTGGTCTGTTTTTTCTCTGAGCCTGGCTTCTTTTGAGGCTTGACGGCCTCTCCGTCAAACGGCTGGTTCCCGTATGCGGACCGCGGAGCCTCGGCGGTGTCACCGACTTCCTGACGCAGTCGCTGCAGTTCGGTCTGCAGTTCGCTAACCACCTGGGCATATTCCGGATCGTTGTAGTAGTTCTTTGTTTCTTCGGGATTCTGCTGTCGATCGAGCAGTTCCCATTCGTCGATATCCGGCTTGTAGTAGTGCACGAGCTTGTAGCGATCGGTGATGACACCCATGTGTGGCCGAACCCGATGCGGCGCCGGGAATTCGTAATAGTGGTAATACAGGCTGGTTCTCCAGTCCGTCGGAGTCTGCCCCTGCAGAATGGGCAGCAGGCTGCGTCCCTGCATATCGCCCGGCTGCTCAAGTCCGGCGATTTCAAGGAATGTCTGTGCAAAGTCAACGAGCGAAACAATTTCCTTCTGCACGGACCCGGGCTTCACAACGCCGGGCCAGCGCACCATCATCGGTGTACGGAGCGATTCTTCAAAGATCCAGCGTTTATCGAACCAGCCATGTTCTCCCAGAAAGAATCCCTGATCGCTCGTAAACACAACCACTGTGTTTTCCGCTTCCCCCTCATCCTCCAGAGTCTGCATGAGTCGTCCGACGTTTTCGTCCACCGCCTTCACACAGGCGAGGTAGTCATGCATATAGCGGTTGTATCTCCAGCGGACGAGTTCCCTGCCCTGCAGTCCTGCTGCGAGGAATTTCTCATTTCGCGGTCCGTACCATGCGTTCCACTGCTGCAGTTGTTCAGGAGACATATTGGGTGAGGGACGCAGTTTTGCATCAAGTTCCGTAAAGGTTCGATCAAGTCCCATATCGTGATCGGCCACGGCGCGACTGCGTCCTGAAAAATCATCGAACAGTGTGGGGGGCTCCGGATAAACCCGGTCATTGTCCCAGCCCAGGTGTCGAAGTGCGGGAGCCCATTCGCGATGTGGTGCTTTGTGCTGGCTCATGAGGAGAAACGGTTTTGTGCGATCCCGCTGCTTCAGCCAGTCAATCGAGAGATCAGCGATCAGGTCGGTCGTATATCCGGTCAGTTTGACCTTTTCGCCGTTGCGAATCATGGGCGGGTTATAGTAAAGCCCCTGGCCGGGCAGAATCTGCCAGTGATCGAATCCGGTGGGGTCCGAGACGAGGTGCCATTTTCCGATCATGGCAGTCTGATACCCGGCAGCCTTCAGTAATTTGGGGAAGGTTGTCTGCGAGTTGTCGAAGGTGCAGTTGCTGTTGTTGTAGAACCCGTTGCGGTGCGAGTATTTTCCGGTCAGGATCGTGGCTCGGCTGGGGCCACAGATCGAGTTTGTGACAAGGCAGCGATCGAAGCGGGCGCCCTGTGCGGCCAGTTTGTCGATATGGGGTGTTTCCAGAAGGTGTCGACTTTCACCGTAGGCGCTGATGGCCTGACAGGTCAGGTCGTCGCAGAAGATAAAGACAATATTCGGTCGACGAGGTGTCGCCTGGGCAGCGGGAGACTGAGCCGGACTGGTGGCAGACAGTGGCAGCCAGCTCAGCAGAGATATCAGCAGGCAGGTTGTTCGAAACATGGTTCGGCTTTCAAAGTTCAGTTGCGGCAGACAGTTTCGTCGAGATTCAGTACCAGATTGCAGAGCATTGTCCAGGCAGCCAGTTCCACAGCGGGCAGTTGCTCAGCGATGGGGGCTTCCCCGTTCCGAATCACCAGAGCGGCTTTTTCAGGGTAGTTCTCAAAGTGTTTTTGCTGCGTTTTCAATGCCTGCTGCAGAATCGGCAATTCGTCTTCAGCCGGTTCGCGTGCCAGCACTGTGCGATGCAGCAGGGTGATGCGGGCGACGTCATTCCCCGGGGATTGCAGCAGTCGCTGTGCGAGGACTCTGGCGGCCTCAAAATGCTGCACGTCGTTCATCAACTGCAGTGCCTGCAGTGGGGTATTGCTGCGTTCGCGGCGACTGCAGAACTGCTCGCGGTTGGGAGCATCGAAATTTGTCATGAAGGGCGGCGGTGCCGTGCGTTTGATGAAGCAGTAAACACTGCGACGGTAGAGTGCACCGCCATGTTCCTGCATATAGAATCTGGTGTTGCTGTTTTCATAACCGACGGGTTCCCAGATATCCGGTGGCTGATAGGGCATGACCCCCCGACCACCCATGGTGGCATCCAGCAGACCGCTGACGTAAAGCACATTATCGCGCAGTTGTTCCGCATCAAGGCGGAATCTTGTGCCGCGGGACAGCAGTCGATTATCGAAATCCAGCTGCAGGGCAGACTCTGCAGCCACTGACCGCTGGCGGAATGTGGCTGAGGTGAGCAGCAGGCGAAAGAACTGTTTCTGGTCCCAGCCGGAGTTGCGGAATTCGGTGGCCAGCCAGTCAAGCAGTTCGGGGTGGGATGGAGGATCACCGCGAGTACCGAAATCATCACTGGTGCGGACGAGTCCAGTGCCGAAGACCTGCTGCCAGATGCGATTGACGGTCACTCGGGCAGTCAGTGGGTTCTCCGGTGAGGTGAACCAGTTGGCCAGGTCGAGGCGTGTGGCGCGACGTCCCGTGAGTGTTTGGCCATCAGTGCTGCGCAGGGGTGGAAACTGAGCAGGAACACCGGGTTCCACCTTTGCACCGCGTTTGTCGTACTGTCCGCGTTCCATGATGAACGCCTCGCGAGGCTGCGGCAGATCGGTGAACATGAAGGTGCCGGGGACCTCGTCCTGAACCGCAGCCTGTCGTGCGAGAGCCATATCCAGGGATTTACGCTCCGCTGCGGCCGGCGAATCTTCAACACGCTGCACCACTCGTCTCCAGAACTGCTTCAACTGCAGAAGTTGTGCGGCATCCGGGGTGTCCTGCGGACCAGCCGAAAGCAACTTCTGCAGTTCAGGTGTCAGACCATCCGGATTTGTCCCTTTGGAGATTTCCCACCAGGCTTTGAAGGAGGCGCGGGGATCACGTCCGGCAGCAATGCGTCCGGCGATGCGGACACTGTCGATGCGAACGCGACCACCATCCTGTCCGAGCACCAGCGATTTAATGCGTGCGCCGGGAGTTGATCCGGCCTGCGGGAGTGAGATTTCGAGCGAATGCCAGATCCCGGGTGTTGGCAGGCTGCCCATCCTTCTGCCACCGGACACTTCTGTTGTATCAGACCAGACTGAGCGTCGAGCACGTCCGTCGTCGTACTGAATACGGAGGCTGCGGGGGGGGTGTCGAGGGTCCGTCCAGACATCAACGGTCAGAATGCCATCGGCCGGTACCACAATGGGAATCAGTGTCAGATCGATGGTCAGTTCGTAGTCTGATCCGTAAGCCAGTTCCAGTGAGCGGGCGTCCGTGTTATCTCCGGATCCTGCACTGCGGACCCAGACGGCATCATTTCTGGAGGTGTTTCGGGATCGGCTGCCGGGAGGCAGGAAATCGTCGAGGATCAGATCACTGACAGAGCGTTCTGCAGCGGGGTCTGCCGGTTCATCGGTGAGCCTGTCGGTTGCTGCTGCGTCGCTGAGCGATTTCTGCAACTGCTGCTCCGCCAGCTTTACGCGAGCATCGGCGTCGTCCGTCAACAACTGCCTTTCGGGCGTCCGAACTCGCAGAAAGGGTTGTGTCCGGCTGATATTACCATCCATGCCGGGATCGGCCGCCGAATAGAAAAAGGCGTACATAGAGTAGAAATCACGCATGGTTATGGGATCGTATTTGTGATCGTGGCAGACGGCGCAGCCTGCGGTCACACCCATCCATGTCTGCATCGTCGTGCTGGTTCGATCCACCGCATAGCGGTAGAGCCATTCTTCATTGATCGCCCCACCTTCACTGGTTGTCACATTGCAGCGATTGAATCCCGTGGCCACCTTCTGTTCGAGCGTGGCGTTGGGCAGCAGGTCACCGGCAAGCTGCCACGTGGTGAACTGATCAAATGGCAGATTGCGATTGTAGGCACTGATCACCCAGTCGCGCCACGCCCACATTTCACGTTCATTGTCCAGATGCAGTCCGTGAGTGTCAGCATACCGAGCAACATCGAGCCAGTGTCGAGCCTGTTCTTCACCATAGCGAGGTGACTGCAGATATCTCTCGATCATGCGTTCGTAGGCATCCGGCGACTGGTCGCTGAGGAATTCATCGACTTCCGAAACCGCTGGTGGCAGTCCTGTCAGGATAAAAGCCACGCGGCGGATCAGTGTGGTTCGATCCGCCTCCGGTTGCGGCTGCAGTCCTGTCTGCTCGAGCCGATGCAGAACAAATGCGTCGGCGGGGTTGCGGACCCAGTCGGCCCGACGGACTGCGGGCAGAGGTGGCGTGACAGGGGCTTCGAATGCCCAGTGTTTCTGCCATGCAGCACCTTCTTCGATCCAGCGACGCAGCAGATTTTTCTGCTGTGCGGTCAGCGTTTTTCCGGTTTCCGGAGGTGGCATCTGAATGTCGGCATCGGAGGAGTCGATTCGTTTGATAAGTTCACTGTTTTCGGGCTTTCCAGGTTTCACGGCGGCCCTTCCATCGTGGTCCAGAAAAGCGCCTTCCGGTGTATCCAGACGCAGATCACCTTTGCGAGTACCGGCGTCGAAGCCGTGGCATTCGAGGCAGTTGGCGGCCAGAATCGGGCGAATATCCCGATTGAACTGTACAGCGTCGGCCGGATCCGCAGCATGGGCTGCAGTCATCAGCAGCGTGCAGGTGATCAATGCAGCCATGCCCGCAGGAGAAGCGATTGAACGCAGGGACAGGAGGATCTGAATTCCCGGCATGGCTGTGTCCAGGTGAAGAATGGCTGGCTGAATGGAACCGAGGGCTGGCGCAGATGATGGACCGCACGACTGAAAGTGTATCAGTATACGTCGCTGTTTTGCCACTCTCGAGTGAGTTTACGGACCGGGCTGCATGCAGAACCGGGGCGGTAGTGAGCGGAATACCCGGAAGACTTGTCTTTTGGCTCAATTCCGGAGAGATTGCTGATCAGGGACAATTGCGTCCCCGGAATTCCTCATCATTACCCCACCATTCAGGGAACTCAGGCTATGGCCGCGTCCGATCAGTCAACGAATCGACGTCAGTTTCTACAGCATTCAGCAGCGTTGATCGGTGCTGCGGGCCTGCCCTCAGTGCTGCAGGCTGCAAATCGCCACAAACAGTTGAATGTGGCAGCAGTGGGCGTGAATGGAATGGGATGGGCTGACCTCAACAGTATCGGCACCCATGAGGCGGTGAAGTTTGTTGGCTTCTGCGACATTGACTCGACACGTTTTGACAAGGCCGACGCAGCTTATCCGGGCGTCAGGCACTGGTCGGATTATCGTGAAATGCTGCAGCAGCTGGGAGCAACTGTGGATGCGGTCATCGTGTCCACTCCCGACCACATGCATGCACCAGTGGCGATGGCTGCCATGCAGATGGGAAAGCATGTTTACTGCCAGAAGCCACTGACACACACGGTTTGGGAAGCGCGGCAACTGACGCGAATGGCGGAAAAAGCCGGCGTGACAACTCAGATGGGTAATCAGATTCATTCGGCGAAGGAGTATCGACTGGGGGTCCGGCTGATACAGGATGGTGCGATTGGTCGAGTCCGGGAGGTCCACTCGTGGGTTGGAGTTCAGGGGCGACAGTACTGTCAGCGGACCGATCGCCCGGCACCTGCTGACGTTCCGCCGACGGTCAACTGGGATCTCTGGCTGGGAGCGGCACCGGAGCGGCCGTTCGCCGCCGACGTCTATCATCCGTTCAAGTGGCGTGACTGGCAGGATTTTGGTTCCGGGGCCCTGGGCGACTTCGGCTGTCATATCCTGGATCCGGTGTTCTCGGCCCTCGGTATCCGACACCCCGCGAGCATTCTGGCGGAGAACTCGGGGACAACTGCTGAAGTCTGGCCTGGGCCGGAAACCGTTACCTGGGAGTTTGCCGGCACGCAGTACACGACTGGAGCGATCAAAGTGATCTGGCGTGACGGTGGACTGAAGCCACCGGTGGAACTGGCCGGCATGCCTGCCGACCGGCAACTGCCGAATGCCGGTTCGCTGTTCATCGGCGAAGGTGGCACGATGGTGCTGCCGCACGTAGGTATGCCGCAGTTGTACCCGATGGACAGATTTGCAGATTACAAACTTCCTGACGTTGCTGGTGTGAGTCACTGGCACGCGTGGGTGGATGCGGTGCTGGCTGGGCAGAAAACTACGGATGGTTTCGACTACGCTGGTCCGCTGACCGAGACGGTGCAGTTGGGGAATGTGGCCGCTCGACTGCCCGGTCAGAAGATTCAGTGGAACGCTGAAAGCTTCCGGACAGATCTGCCAGCGGCGGACAAACTACTGACGAAGTCGTATCGCAGCGGTTTTGAAGTGCGTGCTGTCTAGTTCGGGTGTGGCCGGGTTGAACAGCAGTCCGCCCGCGCGGACAGTGGGTCCGCGCGATTGTCATCACTGCAGTTGCTGACGAGCCTGGTTCAGGGCTTTCAGGAACGCCTGCACGTCGTCAGCAGTGTTGTAGACTCCGAAACTGACGCGAGTGGATCCGGCAATACCAAGGTGAGCATGCAGCGGCATGGTGCAGTGATGTCCATGTCGCGTGAACACGCCGTGGCTGTCGAGCAACGCGGCCAGATCCTCCGGGTGAACGCCGTCGATCCGGAAGCTGACGATGGCCCCGCGATGCTCGGGGGCTGGACCGAAGATTCGCAGTCCGGGGATTTCACGCAGACCATCAAACAACAGACGAGTCAATTGCTCTTCGTGCTGATGCACGGCGGCCAGCCCCAGTTGCTGCAGCCAGCGAATGGCTGCGCCGAGGCCGATCACCTGCACGATGGGCATCGTACCGGCCTCAAATTTCGCCGGCGGTCGTGACCAGACTGAGCGTTCAGTTGTGACCTCGGAAATCATATGACCTCCGAACATCACCGGTTCCATCTCCTCCAGCCTTGACTGGCGACCGTATACGACGCCCACTCCTGTGGGGCCGTAGATTTTGTGTCCGCTGAAGACAAGGAAGTCGACCTCATCAGCCGCAACATTTGCAGGGAGATGCGGGACACTCTGGGCGCCGTCAACAACGAGGCAGGCGTTGATCTGACGGCACCTTCTGGCAATTTCCCGAATGGGGTTGATGGTTCCCAGCATGTTGGACATGGCGGTGACCGCCACAAGCCGGACTTTTTCAGTGAAGACGGAGTCGAATGCGGATGCGTCCAGCCGGCCGTCCGATGTCAGTGGGATGAGTTTCAGCCGGGCTCCCGTGCGAATCGCCACCTGCTGCCATGGGACGAAGTTTGCGTGATGCTCCATCACGGTTGTGAGGATTTCATCACCGGGACGCAGGCGCGGCAGTGCCCAGCCGAAAGCGATCAGATTCAAGCCGGCCGTGGTTCCGGCGGTGAATACGATTTCGTCCGCAGATCGGGCTCCGAGGAAGTTTGCTGTCAGTTCACGAGCTGACTCGAACTCCTCATCAATTCGCACCCCGAACTGGTAAGTGCCCCGATGCGCGTTGGCGTAGTACTGTTCCTCAACCTCGCGTTCCTTTTCGATGACACAGGCCGGCTTTTGTGAGGAGGCTCCGCTGTCCAGATAAACAGGAAACCGTCCATCTCCGAGGGGTCTGTTGAGCACCGGGAACTGCCTGCGGATCTGCAGGACATCAAATCGCGGGGCCGGACACAGGGGCAGCACCGCGCCTGCAACACTGGCTGATTCTTCTGCAGACAGCTCGAAACTGACGGCGTGTTTCCGGGCGAGGAGCTGGATGCGTTCCACCATCCCGCGCAGTCCGTTTCGACGCTGCGGTGAAATATGCTGCTGCAGATTCAGCTGCCGAAACACGGCCTGAATATCATAGCTGAGTATTTCAGAGGCGGTCATTCCGTCATAGGCGGACTGCAGGATTGCTATCAGCCCCCGAACGATATTGGAGTCGCTGTCCGCCAGAATTCGGATGACCGCATTGTCTCCGTGACCGCTGACGTCAGCCGATAGCCACACCTGACTCTGACATCCATAGACACGGTTTGCTTCAGTGCGCAGAGCCGGGGGGAACAGCGGCAGATCGTCGCCGAGCTCCAGCAGGTATTTCGACTGGTCCTCGCGGTCCAGGTCGGAGAACTCTTCGAAGATCTCCGCGAGTGGCAGCCCCATTTCATTCCCCCAGTGTTTACCGTGTGGCCTGTGGCAAAGATCAGAGGATTTCGAGGACCGGGCCGGCAGGCGATCGGATCAGTTCCCGGAAAATCTGAACTGCCACATTCTGGCAGACCGCTCGCAGGTCGTCTCGAGCCGGGTTGTCTTCCTGCAGCATCTGCATCAGTTGTCCGCGGTCGGCGTATTCCCGGATACAGGCTTTGAGTGGGATTTCACCGAGGAACGGGATTTTCATTTCCGCGGCAACCTTCTGCACACCGCCACGGCCAAAAATCTCACCGGTCATGTTTTCGATGAACCCAAGGATTGGCACGCTGACCTTTTGATACATATCAACGGCTTTGATGGCGTCCAGCAGAGCAACCTGCTGCGGAGTACAGACGACAACAGCCCCGGCCAGCCCGACCTGCTGAGCGAGTGTCAGAGCAACGTCTCCGGTACCCGGAGGCAGGTCGATGATGAGATAGTCAAGTTCGCCCCAGTCAGTGTCCTTCAGGAACTGCGTGAGCGCTTTGTGCAGCATCGGTCCGCGCCAGACGACGGACTGGCCCTGATCGATAAAGAATCCCATGGACATCAGCTTGACGCCTCCGGCATCAATCGGTTCCATCCGCATCATGCGGTTCCCTTCGCTGTCGGTGACTTCGCTGGCCGCCGGCCGACCCTCGGCGTGCATCATGTGCGGGATGCTGGGACCGTAGACATCAGCATCCATCAGGCCCACGCGACAACCGAAGGAGTGCAGTCCGCAGGCGATCGCCGCGGCGACTGTGCTTTTGCCCACTCCACCCTTGCCACTGCCGACTGCAATGACATTGTGCACATTCAGCCCGATGCGACCGCCGGTATCCTTACCGCGGACGGTTGAGTGCACTTCGATGCGGACATCGAGGTCAGGAGCCGCGAAGCGAATTCGCTGACGCACGAGTTCTTCGAGGCCTTTGGGGTTGGGCCATGCCGGAGTCGGCAGTTCGAGTCGCACGCGAGCGTCATTGCCGTTGATGAAGGTGTCACGAACCATCCGCAGTTCACCGAGTGATCGCTGGGTGAGTGGTTCAACAACATTTGAAACAAGAAGTTGCAGTTGCTCGGCGGTCGGCATAGTCGGTTGCGTCTGAGAAAATGAATACGAGTCCACCGGGGCGATTCCGGATGGGAAAGTACAGGCAGAGCCCCTGAGAATCCCTGTGAGCGACTCTGCCGTTGCTGCATCATCCTAGGTTCCATGGACGTCAGATCAACCAGACCACGCCCGGCACTGGCTGCGATTTGCCGAATCGATGAAACTTTTCGAAGGCTGGAAACGGGAATTGCTGGCTGCAGCAACAGTTACGAAAAAACCCGCGACCAGTGGTCGCGGGTTGATGCAGAAAGACCGAGCGCGCTGGCAGAGGTTGTGCCGGAGACTCAGTTGTTTTCCGGAAGGGCAAACGGGTCCTGAGCCAGTGGCTTGGTGATGGCGCCTGAGCGGATCAGGCGCACCGGCACTCGGCGAGACACGACAGCGCCGTTTTCAACGACCTGAATTCGCTTCAGATTCCTGCGGTAGACACGCTTGGAGATACCGGTCGTCTTGCGTCCGTTACCACCCAGGTATTTGGCTTTGCCGCGCTCTGTTTTCTTATTGCCCCGACCGGGCTTCAGATCACCGTAAAGTTCCGCAAGCGACGCTCGCTTGATCCGCTTGTTCTTTTTCAGAGTGCTCATGATTGTTCAAGATTTCCCGCGAGCGGTTGGATTGACAGGCAATCGGAACCTGAACGCTGACGCAAAAAGAGTCACAAAAAAAGGGCACACACAACAGTTTTTGCAAGCTGCGACCGGAAAGCGGAGCAGTTGCAGGTACACCCGGACCGCGAAGAATATCACGCCCGGTATCGGCGTTCAATCGAGAAAAGATGCGGAAATTCAGGTTTTTTGCAATTCCTGGATGACAAAGAGGGCTGATTCACATCAGCCCCCCAGTGTTTCCAGCTCGTATTTTCCGCAGCCAATCACTTTGCGGCTTCGGCGGTGCCCGGCAGCTCGTTGGCCTTGATCAGGTCGCCAAAGGTCTTGCCTTCGGTGGCGCTCTTGCCGGCTTCTGCCTTGGTCAGAGCTTCCTTGATTTTGGCTTCATCCGATTCGTTCTTCTTTGTCAGCGCCTTGCCGAATTCCGCGCCGTAGTTATTTCGGATCTTCTTGTCCTTATCCGGGTGACAAACGGCGCAGGTCAACTTACCGTCCGTGCCGTGCTTCTTCGCCAGTTCAGCGTAGGTTGCACTCATCACGTCCTTGTACTTCGGACGAGCAACGGCCTGTGATCCGCTGGTCACAAACAGGCCGGCAGCCACGGCGGCGACCGCCACAAACTTCAATACGTTCTTCATCGCCCTCTCTCTTTCATCCCGAAACATCAAGATCACCGGAAGTTCAATAATCCACCAAAGTTACCAGTACCACCGCAGGCAATGTCCACCGCAGGCAACCGGCAGCACACTTCCACGGCAGGACACAGAAGTCTTCGTCAGATCCGCTGCTGAATCAACGGGATACTGACGAAATCCTCTCGAACCGCATCATATATGGCATCAGGAAACCGGACTGTCAATCGACCGACCTGCAGTGCTGACTGTGGTTTAGTCAAACACCAACTGCTGGAATTCCGGACCGATGGGTCTGTTCAGATTTCGTGCACTGTTCGGGTGTTCAACTTCCCGGGCTTCAAGCGCTGGCGCGGCGAGTCGTGTTTCCAGCGTGGCTGCCGGTAGCAAGTTGTTCCAGTTGCACCGCCATCCGTTGCAGCACGTCTGCGACGATTCGCTGCTGTCTGACGAGTTCCTTCAGGGCTCGAGCAGAATCATCCATGCGTCTGTCAAGCAGGTCCAGTCTGAGCAGGAGATCGTCTGCGTCGGCGTCGCTGTCTTCGTGGTTTTCATCGCCGAAGAGCTGGGCTTCACACATTGCGGAATCAGACTCGCTGGCAGCCGAGCGGGCGGAGGCAGCCAGTTCGAGTAATTGTTTGCGGACAGCCAGTTCTTCGTGGCGGGCGATGGGCGGTGTTGCGGCATCGCTGGCTGGCAGGCAGAAGTGAAAGACGGCCCGAAAATCGCCGATTTCCAGCAGGTCTCCGTCTCGCAGATCGGCATGACTGACGGCCTGTCCATTGATGCAGAGTGCCGGAGCGGAGGCGAGGAGGGTGATACGGGCGGCGGCGCCGTTGAGTTCGATGGAGGAGTGCAGGGAGGGAACGCCGGTTTCACCGAGTCGGAGATCACAGGCAGCGCCGCTGCCGATCAGGCAGTGTCCGGCGGTCAGCGGTCGAAATGGAAATCGGCGACCATCATTGGCCAGTTTCAGGCAGGCCACCGTGTTTGGTGGCAAGAGAGCGCTGAAGTCTCGCACTGTAGGCTCGCTTTCAGGACCATCCGGGAAAAACATGGCGACCTGCAGGCCACCGTGTTCGCCTTATCGTCACTTTCGCTGTCTGCGGAATGCAAAATCGGGGTGGTTCAGCACATTCCGGAAACTCCACTCAAGATTCGTGTGGGAATCGGAATTGGGGTTCCGGCAAGCGGTCGTGGCAGCAGATTCTGCCGAATGGGGCTTTGCTGGACGGACCAGGGTCAGCGTCCCCACGTCTGCAGGTAGCGTTTCAGGTCCAGTTTTCTGACGGTGCTGTCGGAGGTCATGTAGCGGATTTTTCCGAAGATTTTTCGCTCGGGTCCCCAGGCGCGATCATAGCGACCAAACACCCAGAAAATACCGGAGTAGGAGTTGGGGTCACGTCCATCGAGTGCGTACTTGTTGTTGAGTTCGATCAGAGAGGCAAGTGCCTGTTGGGGCTGCGGGGACCACTCCAGCACTTTTTTGCCCCACAGCATTCTCAGGTAGTTCTGCATGCGACCTTCGCCGAGCAGTTGTCTTTGAGCAGCGTTCCAGATTCGGTCGCTGGTTCCTGCGGTTTCGAGCTGTTCGTGGGTGTAGATCTCGGGCCGTCGGTCCGTGGCATGTTCCTGCAGAGTTTTTCGAGCCCAGTCGGGGAGGGAATCCCAGCGATCATACCGGCGATCCTGCCAGCACATGTTAAATCCCAGCTCCCGCCATGTGACCAGTTCGTCGAGAAAGGACTCTGCGGACTCCGACATTCCCCACCAGCCATTACGGCTGCCGCGTGTCTGTCTGGGATCTGCCAGCAGTCCGGGGTTCCACTTCTGCCGTTCGGCCAGTTGCTGGAACACTTCATGCACAGAGATCTGACCGAAGTGCAGCCATGGTGAGAGTCCGCTGGCGACGTCGGCATCGGGTTCGTTGCGTTCCTCGCCGTAACGGGCAAGTTTTCGGGTGAGGAACAGAGACAGGCACTGGCGGGCTGCAACTGCTCCCCCAATGGAACTGGTTTCGCGAACAGACTGATCGATGGGGATTGTGTCGAGCCAGCCGGCAGGGTCAGCGAGTTCACTGTCCGAGCACAGTCCGGGCCGGTGTTCGAAAAGATTCGGCAATTGCAGCAGGCGTGGCACAGCGGGGTCAGCCAGGGGTTCCTGATTCGGGCAGTCAGACAGGTGCGGAGTCAATTGTTTCTGCAGAAATCGGCGGAATGCGTACGCGGTAGGGAAAACCTGTTCGGTTGCGCGCATGGGCAGCAGCCCATTGGAATCCACGGCCTCCAGCAGCACGGGCAGGTGGCGACCAACGGCACGAATCATCCGGGGCAGGAAGAAACAGGGATAATCATCGGTCACGATGACGCAGGCCTGGGCTGCTATCTGCAGCAGCAGTCCACTGCCCTCCCCCGGCGCGCGTTCGACCCAGGCGGCATAGGCATGACCGTTTTGACGGGCTTCCGCGGCGTTGTCCCGCATACCCTGGATCACAAAGGCGTGCAACCGGCGACTGGCCCAGCGGTAGTCGCAGCGCAGGGGCTCAAATATCAGCAGGGGCCGCTGCAGCGCGCGACAGTGCTGCAGTGCACGGTCGAGCGCGAAATTGAAATGGAGTCTGCGATTCGCAGTCATCCAGTACACCACGAATTCGCCCGCACTGTGAATTCCCTGATCATTGATCCTGCGAATTCGGATGTCCGGAACTGACTGCATCTGTCTGCTTTCCCTGATGTGGCTGACTCGGCCCGTGCGGAACGTTTTTGGTTGCAAAACGTTCTTTTGGCCGACTGTTTTGGTTGCTGCTGGTGACCGTTTTTGTGATCACTGTGACCGTATTGTCTGTCTAGGTTTGGTTTTTTGAATACGGAAACGTCGTTTTTGTTGGGGTATTTGCGATTTTTTTTGTCGAGGAAGTTAATTTGCAGAATCGTTCACGGTTGAATGCAAGTGAACGATTATGTATCATGTGGACGTATTGGGTGGCCGATTAAGGGCCTGAGGTGAACGATCTTCAACGGAGCTGAGAGATGAGCGTTTGTTCAGCGAGACGACGGGAATCGAAGGCAAAACCCAGCTCCTCCAGAAGGAGAGTCGCCAGCCCTGCCGAATTGCAGGCCCTGCGAATCGCTGCCGAGGAGTTGCTGCAGACAGAGATTCGCTTCATCTATGCGTCCGAGTTTGAAGAGCTTGAGGAGGATTCGGAGCCTGTCACCGCTGCAATGCAGCTTTTGGAAGAATTACAGTTGTCGACTGCGGAAGTTTCCAGGGCAGTGTGTGAGAACAGCAGCGATGCCGGGACAGGTCTTAGTGCATGTGACCCTCTGCTGACATTCTCGCAGGAGCAGACATTGTTCAGGGCGATGAACCTGCTGCGGTATCGTGCGAACTGTCTGCGGAGTCGTCTGGACCCAGCGGCTCCGTCAGCGGAACTGATACCGGAGATCCGCCGAATGCTGGAGCAGTCGGAGCAGATTCGCGGTCAACTGGTGAGGTCCAACCTGCGTCTTGTTGCCTCAATTGCTCGTAAGTTTTCGACTTCCGTTCAGGATGTTGAGGAGTTCAGCAGTGATGGCAGTATGATTCTGCTGGGAGCAATTGACAGGTTTGATTATTCGCGGAGGTTTCGGTTCAGTACTTACGCCACGCATTCGATTCAAAGACACTTCTTTCGCGCGTGGAAGGTGCGTCAGCGTCGCCGTCAGCGGTTTCCGGTCACATCTGCGGAGATTCTGACAGAGGTTCCGGAGGAATACAGTGAGCAGCCAATCTGCGCTGACCCGCAGGCCGTTGTGAAGGAGCTGCTGCAACAGGCCCCGGACGTGCTGGATCCACGGGAGCATCAGATTCTGCTGCATCGATTCGGGCTTGGCGGAGCCTCGACAGATGCTCGTACGTTGCGTGAAATCGCTGCAGATCTGGGAGTTTCCAAGGAACGAGTGCGGCAGTTGCAGCTGAAGGCCCTGGAGAAACTGCGTCCTTTTCTGAATCCTGCTCAGTTCAATCTGGAAGCGGTAGGCGTCTGACAGCGTCCTTAGGATAAATGTCCTTCAGCAGATCGCTGGTCCATGTCGGCCAGGGGCTCGGAGGCGGGGCAGAAATGTGCAGAAGTTCCGGCAGGACTGGATGTTTAAACTGCAGGCTGAGCGCATGCAGGGCAATTCCGGATGGAAAAGTTGTGTCACTGCCATATTTTCTGTCTCCGACGATGGGTATTTTGAGCGCTTGCAGTTGAGCACGGATCTGGTGCTTTCGCCCCGTGTGCGGTGTGATTTCCAGCAAAGACTTTCCGTCACCCTGCCCCAGTAAGCGGTAGTCGAGGCTGCTGTGCTGGGCGCCGGCTGAATTCGCAGCCGCGGGTACTGTGAGATGTCTGTCATCATCTCGTCGCAGCCAGCAGTCAACACGTTCGGCCGACTTTTGCGGAGTCCGTGACGTCAGGGCGATGTAAGTCTTGCGAATCAAACGTTCCCGGAACTGTGCGCTGAGGCGGGCTGCGGCCTTTGACGTTCGAGCGAAGATAAGGACTCCAGTGACGGCTGAGTCCAGTCGGCTGACCACCCCCAGATACACGGCTCCCGGTTTTCTGTAGCGGTGCGCGATATCGTTGCGTGCCAGCTCCAGTGCTGTGGGGATACCAGGCAATGCCCCCATGGTGGCCAGTCCCGCCGGCTTGCTGATCACAAGCAGGTGATTATCCTCGTAGATGACCTGCATGCTGGATGTCTCAGCGGCCGCTGCCCGAACTTCCGGCAGGGGCTTCATCCGGCAATCCGGCGGCTCGACGCAGTTTCAGCAGTTCGTCGGCTTCAGCCACCCGTTTCTCCGGAGCAAAGTATTTCACGAGGGAGTCTGACATTCTGCCAATCAGAGATTCAATGCGACGTTTTGCAGCGGAATTTTTGGCTTTGTCGGCGCGATCAATGGCCGGAGCCCGGATTTCATTCAGCTTCAGGCCGAAGGCTTCGTCACCGGGCAGGGTATTCATGGCTGCAACAGCCTCCAGAAAACCCTCGCCGTTTTTCGCTTCAGACGCCTTTTTCGCAAGACTCATATGGACGGCTTTTTCGGCGACCATATCCACAAGTTCGTCTCGCAGCAGATACAGATCCCCCTCAACGCCGAGGCGAATGGAGTCATCAGGAAGTTTCACGGTATCAACGGGGGTGAGTCCCGGAGCATATGGAACTCGAGCAAGCAGCGTGCTGCCGCTGTATGCGTAGAGCCAGAACGTGGGATTTTTGGGATCGGTCTGCAGGGTGAGTTCGCCCCTGCGATCCGTCAGTACCCGAACCGGTGGTTGGGCACTGACATCAGTCTGTCGGAGCTTTGCGACCTGGTCCACTCGCAGGCAGATCAGCGGTCGATCCGGTCGGTTCTGCAGCACCATTCGCACGCGACTGGAGGCTGCAATGGGGCGTTGGCGTACGCCGATCTGCTGCAGGTTGCGCCCTTTGGTTCCGAATGGTACGAGGCCGTGTGAAAGCAGGACTCCACGCGCTCGGCTGGTGTCCTGCCAGCCCTGTGATGGCTGGGTATCCACGCCTTCAACCCGCACCGGCTGTTCGTCTGCTGACAGTCCGCCACTGCCCAGCACATCGTTGAATCCGGTGATGCGAACATAACAGAGATCAAGTCTCTGCAGGAGTTTTACCTTGCCGGGATTTTTTCGGTCCATCTGTCGCAGGAATGTGCGGAGCACGTCGCCCTCCCGCAGTTGGGCAGCACTGGGATCCGGTGGGGTGATCAAGCCAGCCTGCACCACGAATTCCAGTTCGGTTTTGTCCAGTGTCTGTGATGTGTACAGAAGGATGGGCCTAAAGCTGTCGCGCCCCAGCTCGCAGGCAGCATGTGCCGCAGCGTCTGCAGTGAAGACGGTACGTGTAATCACGGGTGTCAGCTCCTGAATGCGAACATCGTGTTCACGACAACTGACGGTAAACCCATCACGGTCGCATTCCACTGCGATCAGCAGGGCTTTTTCGGTTTCGCTTTCGACATACCGGCTCTCCAGTTGCGGCGCATCGAGGCGTTCAAGGGATTCTCTGCTGCCGGGCACGAACCACGAGGATTCAAGCACACTGGTGATCCACATTGCCCCGTACAGGCGATCAAACCCGTCGCGAATCTGCCGCACAATTTCGGTCCGCAGTTGAGGATCGACGGCGTCTGGGCCACTGAAACCAACTTCCACGGTGACACGATAGGGGCGCTGCTGAAACGGTGTCCGGTCAACCGGGGGGGGTGTCGGAGCAGCGGTGGGTGCCGGTGCGGGTGCATCCGCCTGGGCGACGGAACCGGCTGTTGCATTCGGCGAAGTCTGCTGGGCAAACAGCAGTGCTTCGGGAAGCACACTTGACAGCATCAGGCAGATTACAGCTGTTCTCATGGCTTGATCATCCATCGCTCTGCGTTGTGGTAGACCGACATCAGTTGAGCCGGTGTCCCGGAAACGTTCTTTCGCAGCACTGCGTACTCATCAACTTCCCAGAGCGGGATCAGGAAGGCCTGAGCAGCGATATGTCGATGAATCGTGAACAGTTTTTCCTGGGCATCGAGGAAACTGGAGGCATAGTCCAGGCCCACCAGCTCCTGGCGCATCCAGTCGGGATACAGTCCCAGTCGTGACATATCAAAAGTCGTGTCATTTGCGAGGACCGGCCAGAGTTCCAGCAGTGGTTCTTCCATCCGTACCTGTCGATAGCAGAAGTCCCAGTCAGAGTCTGAGAGTGGCATTCCGGGCTGATCGCCCTGAATCACGTCGATTTCGAAACCGATTCGGGTCCAGTAGCTCAGCAGGCGTTCGGCTGCAGCTTTGGGCACTTCACCAGGTTCGACCACAAATCGCAGGCGCGGGAGTTTGACGTAGTCGACTTTGGTGTTCCTGCGGAACTGTTCGGGGTCAAAATTGATTTTGTCAACCCGCGCCTTTTCCTTTGCAGCCTCCGTCAGTTTCATCAGCTCGGCGATTCTCAACTGCTGTTCGGCGGCGAACCGGAGGGCGTAAGCCAGTCGCAGGTTGAATCGTGGTGCCGGCTCACGAGGTTCCGTGGCATAGCTGCGCAGGTGCCATGCGGCACTTGTCGGTCGGCCATGCTTCATTGATTCATCCCGCAGGATTGTGGAACGCAGGATGCCTTCGCGATTGATTGCGAAGGACAGTGCACGGCGTGTCTGAGCGTTTGTGATACGTTCCGAACGGGGGTTGAAGATCAGCACGTGCGTCATGGGTAGTGCGTATTTCTTCACCTGAAAATCTGATGCCAGGAAGGCGTCCACCTCCCACGGAAGCAGCTTCGGGATGTAATCGATGTCGCCGCGGTTGAAGGCCTGAATCATGCGATTTCGGTCATCAAATCGCTGTTCCTGAATTTCGGCGACATGATATTTGCCGGCGTCCAGCCCATCGGGCTCAGGAACACCCCTGAGCCAGGATGTTGCATTTCCGGCCGCAGTCTTTTGCTGAAAACGCGTGGCGATGACAGCGGTTGTTCCGCTGGCCGATGCAGCAGCAGCCTCGTCACCACCTGGTGGGACACTGCGGGTTGCCGGAAATCTCAGCAGAGATTCGATGCTCAGCGGGACTCGGGAAAATCGAAGTCTCAGTTGCGACGGAGATCTGACGGAGATCTCTGAAACGAAGGAGGCCAGCCGCGAACTGTAAAGCGGGTGAGCGATGTCGATTCGCTGAGCAATCGATTCGGCGACCTGGTTGGCTGTCAGCAGTGGCTGTGTCTGCCACGACGGTTTTGTTTCACGCAGTGTGAACACGACTTCCCGACCAAGATCCGTGGGATCCCAGACCTCGAAAAAGCCAGAGCGAAAATACGTCAGTTCGTCGGCTGAAGAAGGCTCAAACAGACTGACCTGCCCCAGCTCCTGCAGTCGCTCGTCCGACTCCAGTGGAGCCGGGTGAATGAAGGGGCCCTGCGGGTCGTTGATGCCGACTCGCAGGACCTGGTGTCTGGCAAACAGCTGAGTGAATGTGGCACGACCATTTCCTGCTGTGGGCCAGACCGCTTCGGCACGGCGAGCCAGTTCAGCGGCTTCGGCATGCTGTTTCTGCTGGCTGCTGGCCGTGGCTTTGTCCAGCAGGGTCTGGCTGAGTGTCTGCAGTTCGGTCTGTGCCGCAACGGCCACTTCATGCTGCGGAAACAGCCGGCGGACTCGATCGATCAGGTAGCGGGCCTTGCGAAAATCCTCTTTGCCCACTGCATCACTGATCATCGGCCGGACCAGTTCACCCAATCGGGTGGGCAGTTCAGTGCTTTGCGGATTTCGCTGAAAGACCTGATCAAGCAGAGCCAGCGCCGCATAGATTTCTCCGGCGGCAGCCCGCGTTGCCGCTTCGCTCAGCAGCAGTCGCTCGAATCGAGGAACTGATTTTTCCCAGCCTGGCAGTTCTGTCTCGACTCGCAGCAGCAATTCATAGGATGTGCGGTAATCCGCTTTCTCAAGCAACTGGTCGACCACCAGCAGCATCAGATCCTCGAAGTACAGGATCTGATCGACCTGTTCGACAGGAACGGCGTACTCAGTCAGATCGCCGGGCAGCGTGAACATCAGTTTCTTCAGGCTTTTCAGACGCTTTGTCCGAGCCTCGCGTTCCTTTTGATTCTGTGGCCTTGAGGCCTCCAGTTTTTTGTATTCTGCATCCTGTTTTCCAAGGATGTCGGGTCTTGAATCGAGAGGATTGACGACCACAACTCGCCGGTCTTCCGGTGTGCCGGCCTTCAGCACAACCCAGTCAAACTCTCTGTCGTCAAGATCCGCGCGCAACAGTGCCTCGGCTGTGGGCAACGGCATTTCGGAAAGCTTCGGCAGTTCGGTTCGTCCGACTGATTCGTCGCCACTGACCGCAGCGCTGCACAGCATCAGCAGGACAACCACCATGGTTTTAAGCCAATGTGTTGCTGCGCCACGAATTTCGGGGAACTGAAGGAATCTGAGTTTCATGAACACAAACCCGCGTTATCGCCTGAGTGCCGGATCAATTGCGTAAAAGCTGCCGTCCATGCCGGTGATCACGATCTGATTGCCGAAGCGGACCAGACCGGACTGCACCGCCTGGCCTACGGACATCGAAGCTCCGGTTGGAACCCCGGCTGTATCAAGTTTTGTGAGCATGCCATCCGTGCGAGCGACCAGTACTCCGTCATCCACCGCCAGTGGGTTTCCGGCAATTCCGAAGCCAGCCAGTTGCAGTTCGGATGCCGGCGCCAGTCCGCCCTGAATTCGAAAGACCTTAGCGGCCTGTCCGGCGACCTCCACAATGACCACCTGTCCGGCGACCTTTGGTGATGCGCTGGGGACACCTCCGAGTTGTGCTTCAGCGAGAATTTCAAGGCTGGATGCCTGCATCATCAGCAGTCGTCCATCGGTCGTTGCAGCGAAGAGGTATCCATTGGCGGCCGAGGGAGCCACTTCAATTGTGTGCGGGAATTTCACGACGCTCAGTTCCGCCAGTTGCGGTCGCGGTGTGTCCCGATATTCGACTCGAACAAATTCATTACCGGCCGTCACTGCCAGCACCTGCGTACCGGAAATGGCCACAAGTGCTTTCCATGGCTGCTGCCGATCCTGCGTCTGGGCAGACAGGTAGTCCTCGGCGGTGCGACCTTCGGAAAGGCCGGTGAGGTGCAGTTTGCCGGGGACCGCATAAACAGCTCCCGCGTTGATCGCGACGGGCGGCACTTCCGGAACGCCCGGCAATGTCCACCGCTGCTCCAACTGCCCCGTAGTTGTAAAGGTCCACATCAGAGGTTCGGGGAGTCCGGACCACGCGGCCGGGCGGCCATCGTTGAGCACGAATCCGTTGATCGTCGATGCCAGCTTGTCCGGCAGGCGAAAGCGGCTGACCGATTCCAGCAGGAAGCTCTGCCGCTTCAGTTCGGCAAACGGAACACGGTAGGATTCGCCATAATCGGTAATGGCCAGCAGCGACTCACCACCCGCTGATGGCGCCGTGGCCACAATGCGGGAACCAATCGCGGTCCGCCAGATCCCCTGCATCTGTTCACGATCAGCACGCGTGAAGAAAGTCGAGTCGGAGACGGAAGTTCGCGTGGTCAGGAATGCCGAATCCTCAAGCAGGCGAATCGGCTGCGTGTGCACGCCCTCCGCCGTTAGTCCTGATTCCAGTTCGACTGCGTTGGCCAGCGTACGGAATTTTCTCAGATCCCGACCACCCAGCCAGACCTGACCGCCTGGACCGGCCATCAGAAACATGCGAGTCTGGAGGCCGTCCTCCAGTTGATTTGCCCCGACCGGAGACAGTGGAGGCTGTCCGGGTTCATCGCTGACCCGGAATGCTGTGACTCGCTGCGGCGTCGAGGGCACGAAAAGTTCATAGCCACGCAGCAGCATGGGATCCTGGACCTGCCCATCCACCGGATTTTCTGCAATCACGGTTACCTGTCCGGATGGTTCCAGCCGCAGTGTCTGAATACGGGCCTTTGCTGTCGTCTGATTGTCACACATCAGAAAGTAATTTCCGGCCGACGCAATCGGCACGCGAACGCTGCCCGGTCCGTGCGGAATACGGGATGCGGCAAGACAGCCAAAAGGGTTCAGGCTGATGGTGTAAACCATGATCTGGTTGCCGGGGATGATCAGCACCTGACCATCGCCGGAGAAAGCCGGAGGGCCGGTGATGGCCTGCGGGAATTTCAGCTTTGCAAGGGCTCGACCGGAATCTGCAGCGACCTGCCAGAGTTCATTGTTGTCCGTTGTGATGAATACGGTACCGCCCGCGATGACTGGCGGAGCTGATGGGCGGGCTTCGATGGACTGTCGCCACAGCACCTCTCCGGTATCTTCTGCCAGCATCTGCAGTTGTTCGAACTGCGTGCTGTAGACCAGTACGCCGCGTCGTGAGCCGTCCACAGGCAGGGGAGCAAACGGTGCGCCTGTACCGATGACTCGTCGCCAGCGCGGATCTCCTGTGTCAGCATCCACCGACCAGCAGGAGTCTCGGCCGCAGGTCACCACAAAACGGTTCTGTGATGTCAGATCCGAAGCGGCCTGCGTGCGAAGCGCCGGCGTCAGTGCGGGGAGTTGTTCGAGGGCCGGATCAGCGGGAATCGCATCCCGTGCGAGATCCGTGCGAACCACCAGTTCCTTCTCACGGTTCAGGATGTCCGTCAGCATCTTCAGGACGTCCTTGTCTTCCGCCAGAGTCGGAAATCGCTGAATCAGCTCTTCGCGAGTCCTGATGGCGCCGGCAGTGTCGCCAGCCTGCAGCAGGCTGCTGATTTTTTCGGATGTGGCCTGAAAGGTCAGTTTACGAGCAATCGCTCCTTCAGCCACTCGCTGTCGTTCCGTCAGGCGCTGGAGCCGTGATGCTGGTACGCCATCCGGAGAATACCGCTGCAGCAGGTCGAGGGCTTCCCGGCTGACGACAAGAGCTTCTTCGGACTGCGTGACTTCAGCGACAACAGCGCCGGCGTAGGCCAGTCGATCAGTGTAACGCCGAAGCGTATCCTGCAGCTCACTGAATCCGGGCAGTTCACGACACTCAGACTCCAGCTCTCTGAACTCGGCCATGCCCTTGATGACGTCCGGGGTATCAGTGAGGATAAACTTTTCGACTCGAGTGCGATGGAGGCCGATGCGGGCAGCAGCCGTCGATTCCGTCTTCGGGTATTGTGCGATGAACTGCACGAATCGCGCTTCGGCGTCGAGGTATTTCTGCTGTTCAAGGAATGTTTGGGCGTCCTTCAGCAGGCGTTCTTCGACGTTCCTCTGATTGATGAACCAGAAGATACCGGCCAGCAGGAAGCAGACAATCGTGGTCCCCGTCAGCAGAAGCACTGCCGGGGAGCGGGAGATTTTCTGATCTTCATTTCTGACCGGCCCACCCGTGAGGCGATCGGAAAACGCGGAAAGTCGACCACGCTGCAGCTGCTGTTTCGCTTTTTCAGCCAGTTGCTGCCGGTCTGCTTCCGGGTCGAATTCAGATTTGTCAGAAGATTTGTCTGCCACAGTCTTATCCCGTCAGTATTTTTCCCGTATTGGCTGTTCGATCCGGCAGAGGATTTCTGCCAGCCGGTCCCGCTGGTGGCGGGCCTGCTGCTACCACTCAACAATTCTGTTTCTGACTCGCGTAAAACCTGCCTGAGTTGCTGCGTCAATGACGATAACCCGAGCCTCGTGTGTGGAGTCCGGATGCAGTTCCAGTTCCACATCTGTCACATCCGAACTTGAGCCCTTTTCCTGTTTCAGCAGCTCCAGCAGTTCTCTGAACGTGATGGCTTTTTTGGTTTCCTCGACGTACATGGCATTGTCCGCATCCACCTGCACTTTGACGGCCGACGTTTCGGACTCCTGAGGCACCACAACGGCCGCAGAAACGCCATCGGTATTTTTGGCCGGCGGTACGTCAAAGGCTTTCTGCATACTGAAGGATGCCGTTACCATGAAGAAAATCAGCAGCTGAAAGGTCACGTCCACGGCTGGCGTGAGGTCAATTGCGGCACTGTCTTCCGTGCGTGGCCTGCGGGGCGGCGGATCGTCGTCATCATCTGCTGCGACGGGTACCGGAGCCACCGGTTTTGGTCGTTCCGGTTTGGCCCTGACAGGCTCGGGAGCCGTCTGTGAACCGGCAGATGTTTCGAACGGCAGGTCTCCGCCGTCGTCCAGCCCATCTGCGGATTGCTGATGCTGATTTCGCTGGTGCTGCTGCCGCTCCTGCTCCGCCAGCCGCTCGAGTTCCTCGAGGCGGGGTAACCGAACGAGGTCCAGCGATCGCCCCTGCTTCTGGGCGGCGATGAGGGTTTTGATATCTTCTGAAACTTCATCGGCCGACTGATATCGCAGACCGCGACGCTTGGCCATCATGCGATGCACGAGGCGACACAGGGTCTTGGGGAGTTGCGGGTTGCGTTCATGCAGCGGTGGCGGTGGGTTTTTCAGGTGCTGCATGGCAATCTGCACGGCCGTCGTGCCACGGAACGGGGGTTCTCCGCACAACAGTTGGTAGCAGGTGACTCCGAATGAGTAAATATCTGAGCGGGGGTCAAGTTCCCTGCCGCTGACCTGCTCGGGGCTCATGTACAGTGGCGTGCCCATCGTCACGCCCTCTCTGCCTTCGGTGTTTTCGCCGAGTTGTGCGAGGCCGAAGTCGGCCACCTTCACCTCGCCCTTTTTTGTTACGAGGATATTCTCCGGTTTGATGTCGCGATGCACGATCCCGGCCCGACCGGAAGCCTTGAGAGCCGCAGCGACCTGTCGCATGACATGGAGAACGGATGCCAGATCCAGTTTGCCGCGTTCCCGCATCAGTGTTGCCAGGTCGCTGCCCTGCACGAACTCCTGAGCAATGTAGTGCAGGCCCTGCTCTTCCCCGATCGTGTACACCTGCACGATGTTCGGATGATTCAGGCCGGCTGCCATCATGGCTTCCTGCTTGAACCTGGCCAGCATGTCCTGACCGGAATGTGCCATCAGAGCCGGTTTCATTACCTTCACGGCGACGTAGCGCTGCAGCGATGTCTGCTCGGCCAGATAGACTTCGGCCATGCCGCCGCTGCCCAGCGGTCGCAGCAGGTGGAATTCACCAAGTTTTTTGTCCGTCAGATCACTCATGGCACTGGGAATCTCAAGTGTGTTCCGGCTGTTCTCTGCTGACCCCGCTGATATCGCCGATCAATCGGCATTGCGATTTATTCCCGACGGTCCTGAACGGCGTAGTGAAACCCGACGTTGGGTATTTCCGAGATCATGGTTTCGATTTCACCTGTGAATCGGTTGGGTACCGCACGATCTCCCATGATCATCAGATCGATGCCGTTTGGGCGAGCACCGGCTTCCTCGTTCAGTCGGGCACGAAGTTCTTCCATCGTGATGGGCTTTTTGTCGATTTCCATCACGGGGTCCGTGTTCTTTTCGACAGGTGCCTTGATGACGAGCTTGAATGCGACTTTTGCGAGTTCCGTGGATCCCCCGGACATGGATCTGGGCACGATTGCCGGCGGGTTGCCCTGCATCGTGGATGTCACCATGAAAAAGATCAGCAGCTGAAAGGTCACATCGATCATTGGCGTAATGTCAATCTCTGTGTCTTCGGGTGGCCGCGACTTCTTCTGATATGGTGTGTCGTCTTCCTCTTCTGCTGCCATGATTCTGCTCTGTCACTGACGGGATGCCGGAATCCTGAAAAGCCTGAACCGAGTGCCAGTGAATATCAGCCGCCGGCCCTGGCCTTGGCTTCAGCAAGGCTGTCCAGAAACGTGCCTGTTCCTTCGTCGATGTTCTCCTGCAGTTTCTTGATGCCGTTGGAGGCAGATCCCTGAATGACAATGAGCGGAATCGAAATAGCCATGCCTGCTGCGGTTGTCCAGAGTGCAAAGCTGATGTCTGCGGAAAGTTCCTTGGGGTCGACACCCGTGGCTGCAGCGCCAGCAATCTTGGCAAAGGCATTAATCATCCCCAGAACCGTTCCCAGCAGTCCCAGCTGCGGGGCAGTTTTTATGCTGGTGCCCACCCATGCGTTGGTGCGATCGAGGTTGCCAAGGATGTCGCGTTCAAAGCGTTCGCCAACCATCTGGCGGATCTTCTTCATCGGCAGGTCCCTGGCCTGAATCGCGATGGCGGCAAGTTGTGCAAGCGCTTTGTTCCAGAGTGCCGGATTATCGCACACCTGGAGCGCTGCATCAAAATCACGGCGTTCGAGGCATTCCGTGAGTTCGGTCAGAAATGCCTGTTCGGATGCTGCACCCGGGAATTGCTTCTGCTTGACTCGTCGCACCAGCAGCAGTCCCGCGTACATGCCACCCGCCGCACAGGCGGCAATACCGGCCCAGATCGAGTTTTCGATGATCTTCATGAATGTGGATGGTCCAGCCGCCGGAGCGGCCGCAGCATCCTGAGCGAGGATCCCGATGAAACTGATCAATTCAGAAACACTTGTCATAGCTGAATCCACTTCGCGACTATTTCAGAACCTGACGATCCACGACAAACTCGTAGCCACTGCCCGCCTTGCGGACACGAAAATATGTACGACGGATGGCTGTCGGCTGCTGATTGCCGTAGGCAACCTCGAGCTGCGCCAGCATCTGCTCTGTCGCCTGAGGGTAAAAATGCATGATTATTCCGTTGCTGCCGTCCACGCTGGCGCGCTGAAATAACTCCATGTCCGCCTTAATCCGATCCTGGCTGCCATCCTGCCATTTCAAAAACAGACGTTTTTCCGCATCTCCGGTGCGCACTTCCCGTTTGGTGGGTACCGGACGACTGACATTACTGAGATATGTCAGTCGTGAATCCTCTTTCTCCAGCAAACCCAGTTCGATGCCGAAGAAATCCAGCTGAGCGGCGTAGCTGTCGAGATCACCCTTGTCGGCAAACTCCACAATCCAGCCCTGCTCACGCTTCGCACCGCCACGTCCAGGACCACCACTGCCCAACGGTCGGCCACCCGTGCCATCGGCACTGCCGGGAATGCCTGATGTGTTACGGTCACGATTTTCATTGGGAGCTTCGATGACGGCCGCGTTCTCGGCGATCTCCACAACCTGCTCGAGCACCTCTTCCAGTTGAGTAACGTCAGTTTCCTCGTTGGCCATCGACGGGTCCGGCACAGCGTCCTCAGGAGATTCCACGTTTGGCGTGGCGTCAGGACTACCGTCCTCCCAGCCACCATCCCCCGCCGGCATCAGTTCGACTTTTTTGGAAATCGGAGCGGGCAGCAGATTGGACAACCAGATCATCAGCATGACGAGGAATGTCAGGATCGCAATTAATCCGGAGGTCTGCAGCACAGAAATAGCGACCTCATACCTGGTCAGCTTGATCTGCGGCATTCGCAATCGCGAACTTCCGCCGGATTTGACCGAAGACATGAAAAGATCCTCTGTTGCTGTGATGAGACGGCTGGCTTGTCTAAGGTTGTACAGTAAGAAAGCAGGAAACTCAAAGACTTCGGCCGGTTTGGTGGAGTGGAAAATCGGAAAAGTCTCCTGATGCGGCGTCCTCTGTGCTGCGCGCGATCGTGGTTGTCTGGTCTTAAACTATTGTGGGTTAAGACGATACGGCAGCGCCAGTCCCGGTCACTGCGGTCTTTTGTGAGCCCCGCTCGACTGGCGTACGACTGAAGATATGGTGTGGAAATACGTGCACTTCATGGTCCGTTTTCGGATAGTGACTGAAGGTGGGAGGTACTGTCGTTGGTCTGGAATGCGCTGGGTGTTTGGGTGGTGTGGGTCGTTTGTGTTGTGTGTCCGCGGGGCGGTTGACGGTGGTTGCGGGTTGGGTGCAGGTTTTTTTCCCTGCAGTAGAACTGCGAAGCGGATTATGGCATAATTCATGCTTAGCAAGTGTGAAAACGCTGCGTCGGGTCTGCGGGATTTTCCGACGAATCCTGCCGAGCGGCAGGTTTTGTGTTTTCTGCCTGCCAGGGATGGCTTCAGTGTTCAGGGATGGTTCTGATGAAACTGTCAGTTGTGATTGCTGCCCACAATGAGGCAGAGAATCTGCCGGTACTGCTGCAGGAAATTGCGGTTGCGCTGTCAGATTTCGGGTCGTGGGAAGTGGTCGTTGTCGATGATGGCAGCACTGATGCGACTCAGACGGTGCTGGCGGAGCTGCGGCAAACGATGTTGCCGTTGCGAGTGGTGCGACATCGATTCAGTTGTGGTCAGAGTCAGGCTGTTATGACGGGTGTTGACGTTGCCCGTGGGACCGTGATAGCGACTCTGGACGGGGATGGTCAGAACGATCCGGCGGATCTGCGGGCGATGTATGAGTTGCTGACGGAGGACGCTGGTTGTGGTTTGTGGATGGTTGCTGGTCACCGCCGGAATCGGCGTGATTCGGCGTGGCGAGTTTTCAGTTCGCGTGTTGCGAACGCTGTCCGCAGTCGCATTCTGGGCGATAACACTCCGGATACCGGTTGTGGCATCAAAGTCTTCTATCGTTCGGTTTTTCTGCAGTTGCCGCGATTCAACCATATGCATCGGTTTTTGCCGGCTTTGGTGGTGCGCGGTGGTGGTCGGGTGATATCCGCAGCGGTGAACCACCGTCCGAGGCTGCACGGTCGTTCTCATTACGACACGTTGAGACGTCTGCTGTCGGGGTTGATTGATCTGGTCGGTGTGGCGTGGCTGATTCGTCGAAGTTCGGTGCCGGTGCTGGAACAGCCGGAAGGGGCTGAGAATGAGCGAGAGGTCCTGGATCATCTTCGGTTTGGTCGGCCAAATGGTGTTCATGGGGCGATTCGTCGTTCAGTGGCTTAGCAGTGAGCGACAGGGGCGCAGTGTGATTCCGGTGGCCTTCTGGTACCTGAGTCTGCTGGGAGGCGCCATGTTGCTGGTGTATTCTGTCTACCGCCGGGACCCGGTGTTCATGCTGGGTCAGGGGATGGGCACATTCATCTATCTGCGTAATCTGCAGCTGATTTCCAGAGAGCGTCGTCGGCTGGCCGCGGCTGCGTTGGCTTCTGATATACCGAATGACGGACCGGAAGCCATTGGCCCGGGGGCGTCCACGCCGTTGCGTTCTGCCGGCTGAACGGAAGACAGGCAGATGAAGTTTCCATTGACAGCGATCGGGCTTGCCAGCCTGCTGTGTGCGGGTACGGTTCTGTCGCGACCACTGCTGCCTCCTGATGAGACTCGATATGTGACGGTTGCGTGGGAATCGCTGCAGCGTGGTGATTTTCTGGTTTCGCATCTGAATGGTGAAACGTATGCGCACAAGCCTCCGTTGTTGTTCTGGCTGATCAATCTTGCGTGGGTGCTGTGCGGTGAGAGCGACACTGTGGCACGGAGCGTAGCCCCGCTTGCTGCAGTGTTCAGTGTCTTTCTGACGTGGCGTCTGGGTCTGCGCCTGTGGCCACAGGCGTTTGAACGGGCAGGCATGGCCGCTTTGATCCACACATCGAGTCTGCTGTGGATGTACTTCTCTCCGGTGACGATGTTTGACGCTCTGCTGACTGTGTTTGTGCAGGGCGCGCTGCTGGGGGTTCTGCGGGCTGCCGGAGGTGACAGTCGAGGTTTCTGGCAGGCTGGATTGTGCATGGGGCTGGGTATTCTGTCGAAGGGTCCGGTGCTGCTGGTGTTTGTGCTGCCGGTCATGCTGGCGGGGTCCCTCAACAAGTCCGTCAATCGCTCGCGGCACTGGCTTTTCGGGGTATTCTGCAGTGTGCTGCTGGCGGCTGTGACAGCACTGGCATGGGTGATACCGTCTGCGCTGAGTGGTGGCAGGGCTTATGCGGATGAGTTGTTGTTCGGGCAGACAGCGGGCCGGATGGTGAATTCCTTTGCGCATCGTCAGCCATTCTGGTTTTATGCTGCGGTGCTGCCACCCGGTCTGCTTCCCTGGCTGCTGCTGGGGTCTGTCTGGCGCGGTTTGCGCGGTAGTCTGTCGGATGGCGGCGTCCGCTTTGCGGCTGTCTGGCTGGGGGCGGCTTTCGTGATTCTCAGTGCCGTGAGTGGCAAGCAGCCGTACTACATTCTGCCGGCGATACCAGCGGCTGCTCTGCTGCTGGCGGCTGCAGCGGATCGTGGTAGTCAGCAGCTGCGGGGGTTCGAACTGCTGCCGGTGTTCGGCGGGACTGTGCTGCTGGGGGCAGTCCCGCTGGTGGTTAATGCGATGAAGGTGTTTTCCGGTACCGGACTGCAGGGACTTGTCAACTGGCGTGAATCGCTGGTGTTGATGGCCACCGCGCCGGGTCTGCTGTTGTTTCGCCGCTGTCGTACCGTGGTGGTTGTGACGGCAGTGGCGGTATCAGCAGTGCTGTTTCAGGTGATCCTCGTAAATGCCCTCACGGATACTCTGTGGAACGGCTTTGATCTGCGACCGATGGCTGAATTCGTGAGGAATTCGAACAGGCCGGTGGGCTGGTTCGGCGGATATCACGGTCAGTTGAACTATCTGGGTGGATTACAGTTTGTGGCGGAGCTGCGTGGCGAGCCTGATGTGTCGGAGTGGCTGTCTGAGCAGCCGGGCGGAATTCTGATTGTGCGTCTGGCGCGGCCGGAGGGTGAAGTGGAGGCATCGCTGTACGTGCGACTGAGAAGGCATGATCGCGAGGTGGTGGCGGAGGCTGAGCGGGGGATGCTTGCGGAAGAGCTGCGATCGGCGCTGGAGCTGCCGTGTGAGTCGAAGCTGAGCGGAGTCCTGTATGTGCAGTGGGTGCGTTCCGGTCTGCGAGAGCAACCTTACGTGATCGCCGAATTTCGTGAATGAACCGGTGATGCCGGCGGGACCCGGATGCGGGAACCAGCGGTCGGTGAGGTGTCGGACGGCGAAAACTGCAGATTTTCGTCGCCTGCTGGCAGCGGTGATCGCTGCCGGGAAAGCGAACGGCTGAAAAACCGCGGTGCAGGGGCTGAAGACGGCTGCTGCTGCTTTCGTATTTTGACTATGTTTCGCTCGGCCTCGAGAGTTTTTCAGCGATGTTCCCCTGTTTGAGACGTGCAAATGGAAATCCGATTCTTCAATACGCTCACCGGTACCACTGAGGTTTTTCAGCCTGTGCACAGCGACTGCGTGCGAATGTACAGCTGTGGTCCCACAGTGTATGACTTTGCTCACATCGGTAATTTTCGTTCTTTTCTGTTTGCGGATCTGATCCGTCGCACACTGGAGTTTTTCGGGCACCGTGTGCATCACGTGATGAATATCACGGATGTCGGTCATATGACGGATGACGCCAGTGCAGACGGGGGTGGCGAAGACAAGATGCAGGCTGCTGCGCGGCGTATGAAGGAGGACAAGAAGTCGGGCCGTGTGCCCGAGGGTGCTGTGCAGAATCCGGACGATCCCTATCAGATTGCAAAGTACTTTACAGACGCATTTCTGGAGGACGCTCGGACGCTGGGTGTGCGGGTCGCATTTGAGTATCCGGACAACGTGCTGCAGGCGACGCAGCATATTGATGCGATGCTGGAGATGATCGGGCAGCTGATTGAGCGCGGGCATGCTTATGTGGGCCCGGACGGAGTGGTTTATTACAGCGTGGAGAGTTTTCCGGCTTATGGTCGACTGAGCGGGAATACGCTGGACCGTCTGATGACGGGTGCAGGTGGCCGAGTCAGCGAGCATAACCAGGCGAATAAACGGCATCCGGCCGATTTTATGCTCTGGAAGCCTGATTCGTCACACATCATGAAATGGGATTCGCCATGGGGTGCCGGGTATCCTGGCTGGCACATTGAATGCTCATGCATGGCTCGCAGGAGACTGGGCCGCGACGTTATCGATATTCATACTGGTGGGGAGGATCTGATTTTTCCGCATCATGAGTGTGAAATTGCTCAGACATGCGGTGCGACGGGTGAAAGTACATTTGCCAGATTCTGGATGCACGCGCGATTCCTGCTGGTGGAAGGTGAGAAGATGTCCAAGAGTCGTGGCAACTTTTACACGGTTCGCGACGTGCTTCAGGGGCGAGTGCGGGACGACAAGGGGCAGCCGACCGGGGTTTCGGTGCATCCGGCGGTGCTGCGTCTGGAACTGCTGAAGTCGCATTATCGGGGCAACATGAACTTTACTCACAAGGGGTTGATTGATTCGGCCGGTGTGGTGCGGCGACTGACTGAGTTTCGTGCGCGTCTGGAGGCTGCCAGTGGCGGACATACGGAACCGGTGGATCTTTCGCACCCGGTCCTGCATGCGTTTGCCGCTGCACTGGCGGATGACCTGAATATCGCCGGGGCATTGGGGGCGATTCTGCCCTGGGCGGCAACGACACCTGCGGATCCGGCGGTGGCACTGGGTGTTCTGGAGCGGGTGAATGAGGTACTGGCGGTGGCACCACTGGCAGCGGTCCACGGCGGGGGTCAGGTAACGGACGAACAGGCGGAAATTCGGCAGCTTTGCAGTGACCTGGACGATGCGCGAAAGCGAAAGGATTTTGGTGCGGCCGACCAGATTCGGGGACAGATTCAGAAGCGAGGCTATGATGTAAAGACGTCTCCGACCGGAACCATTGCAGAGAAACGCCTCGCCTGATCTCTGCGGCTGTCCGGCGATTGTGCTGACTGTTGCGGGGTGCAGGAGTTGTTGAGTGACTGCGGAACTGATTGTGGCAACGGCGGCTGCGGCCGCTGTCTGGGCTCTGGCAATCTGGCTGCTGAGTCTGGCAGTTGGTCGGTACTGCATCGTGGACGCGTTCTGGGGTCCTGGGTTTGCTGTGACGGGTTTGACGGCGGTCGTGGTTCGCGGCTGGCCTGACGTGCGTGGCGTGCACCAGCTGCTGCTGGGTCTGGTGCTGATCTGGGCGGTTCGACTGGGGGTGCATCTTGGTCTGAGAATCCTGCGGGATCCCCACGAAGACCGCCGTTATGCTGCGATTCGGGACGGTCATCAGCCGGGCTTCTGGTGGAAGAGCCTGTTTCTTGTGTTCCTGCTGCAGGCTGTCATTCTGTGGTTTGTGGGCCTGCCGGTGGTGTCGGCGCTGGGTGGGGGTGCCGCGCGCAGTCAGGGTGCTGTCGTTGGCGGACTGCTGTTGTGGCTGCTGGGTCTGTTCTTTGAGTCCGTGGGGGACTGGCAACTGGCTCGTTTTCGGTCCTGCCCTGAGAATCGCGGACAGGTGCTGCAGACAGGCCTTTGGCGTCTGACTCGCCATCCGAATTACTTCGGGGATTTCTGTGTGTGGTGGGGACTCTGGCTGGTGGCAGTGGGCTGTGGTGCTCCGTTCTGGACAGTGCTGTCGCCGCTGGCGATGGCTTTTTTTCTGATGCGTGTATCCGGAGTGCCGATGCTGGAGCGTGATATCAGTTTGCGACGTCCGGGATATGCAGAGTATGTGCGGCGGACGAACGCATTTTTCCCGGGTCCGCCGCGGCGTGGTGAATCCGGCTGAAATCCGCCACGTGCGGTTCAGGTGCGGCTTTTGCTGGTGGAAGTGGGGGGGCCCGTTGTCACTCGATGGCTGCGGCTTTGGCGAGGTCGTCGTCCCTGCCTGCGACAATCAGGGCATCGGATTCCTTCAGCACGGTATCCGGGTCGGATGCGAACGACATACGATCGGACAGCACATCGTGGATCGCTACCACAGTGATGCCGAAGTTCTGTCGAAGTCCCAGAGATCGCAGGGTTTTTCCGTTCCAGCTGGCCGGGACTCCCATTTCCTGAATACTGAAGCCCGTGCCGATGGATACGTAGTTGAGGAGTCCCGAGCCAGACATGCGTTTGCCGAGGCTGATGGCGGACTCGCGTTCGGGGAAAATGGTTTCCGAGACCCCCAGTCTTTCCATGACTCGAGCATGATCCCGTGAGATGACCTTGACGTAGACATCGCGAACTCCGAGGTCGTGCAGCACCATGGTGGTGAGGATGCTGGCAGTGATGTCGTCACCGGTGCTGACGACGGCAGCATCGGCTCCACGTACTCCCAGCCGTTCCATGACCTGAATGCTGCGAGCATCTCCGACGGCAGCGCGAGTGGAGTATGGCGCGATGCGGTCCACGGCATTTTCGTTCGTATCAATGGCAATTACTTCGTGCCGCTGACTGAACAGAGCTTCCGCGACGCTGGATCCGAAGTTTCCCAGTCCGACAACCACAAATCGTTTCATGATTTACCCCACAACAACATCTTCGTTTGCATAGCGAAACTCATTTGCGCCCTTCTGCGGAATGGTCAGTGCGGCAGCCACGGTCAACGGACCGACGCGTCCGAAGAACATGAGCAGGATTGAAATGCATTTGCCGACGGCCGTGAGACCGGGGGTGATGCCCATGCTGAGTCCGACGGTGTTGAAAGCACTGATGGCTTCAAACATGCACACTCGCAGGTCACTGCCACCTTCTGCGATATGCTGTTCGGAAATTGTCAGCAGCAGGATGCCAAAAACCGTGACAGCCATGGTAATTGTGAACAGACCGACGGCACGGGAAGTGGTGGCTTCGGGGATGGTTCGATACCAGACCGTGGTGGTCTCGCGACCGCGGAGGCGAGAGGCTGCCATGAGAAAGATCAGCGCTACGGTTGTGGTCTTGAGTCCTCCGGCGGTCGATCCGGGAGAGCCACCAATCATCATCAGCAGCATGGTAACGAAGTTGCTGCTGTCTGCTGCCTGGTTGTAGTCGATGGAGTTGAAGCCGGCGGTGCGAGCCGTGACGCTCATGAACAGTCCATTGATCAGGCGATCAGACAAGGGAAGTCCGGCGAGGGTATTGTCCCATTCGAGCAGCGTCAGCAGAGCCCAGCCCAGCAGCAGCAGCACTGCCGTCGTGACGAGGATGATGCGGGACTGAACGGACATCCGGAAAGCGCGGCGTTTTCTGCGTGAACGCAGTGACTGCAGGATTTCCTCGTGGGTCAGGAATCCGAGGCCACCGAGGACAATCAGGGCTGAGATGGTGAGCAGCGTACCGGGAGACTGCTGGAAGTCGATCAGATTGGAGGTGAAGGTGGAGAAACCGGCGTTGCAGAAGGCGCTGATGGAGTGGAAGACGGCGGGCCAGATCGCCTGCCACCAACCCAGTGAGCTGCCCCACAGCAGGTACAGAACGAGTGCACCGGCAGCCTCAATAACAAGGGTATAGCGGATGATATTCCGAGTGATCTGGCCTGGCGTCAGATGGGGGGCAGCATCGGCCGTGAAAATGCACAGGGACTCTTCGCGGATGGACATGCGACGTCCGAGTGCAGTGATGATGAGGCTGGTGAAAGTGAGGATACCGAGGCCACCGAACTGGACCAGCATGACAAGCCAGGCCTGGCCGGCAAAGGTCAGTCTGGTGCCGGGGTCCACGACAGCAAGACCGGTGACACAGACAGCACTGGTGGACATGAAAATGGAGTCGACCCAGGACAGTGGCTGGCCGACGGAAATTCCCGGCAACAGTCTGAGACCGGCGGCACCGGCCAGAATCAGCACGGCGAAGGAGGCTGTGAAGAGTTGGGGAGGGGTGAGTTTCTGCCAGAAACTCTGCCGGGCGTTCTGAGACAATTCCCAGCGCGACCAGGCGTTCGGGCGGTACATAAACGATTCACTGAAGGGCCAGCAGAGACTGCCATCGTGGTCAGCCAACTGCGGAAGCGAAGTTCTGCGCCGGAACCGATCCTGCCCGGGTGGGGAAATTCTTACCGATGGCAGCTGAAAAATAAAGTCCGGCAGATTCTCTGCCGGGAATTTCGGACGGGTTCGGGGAAATGTGTGTTTTTTGCGATGTGTGAGGGGAATTACGCGGGTGTTGTGGGTTGGTGTGGCACTGTGCAGCTGACATTTTGCTGCTTTTCGGATATTCTGGGCGAGCGGAGCTGCAGAGTATTCTGATCCAGCCTGCCTGTCTGTTGTGTTGCATTCTGCCGTTTTCGTTTCGGAAGCTTTCAGTTATGTCCGCGTGTCCGATTCAGGAGATTCTTCAGCCGCTGCAGTCGCTGCGATTGATTGATCCGCATACTCATATCAATCCGCATCAGGCTGCTTCGCGGACTCTGGCAGACATTCTGGGGTATCACTACTACACCGAACTGGCTCACTCGGCGGGTCTGGCTAAGGAGCAGATTGAGGAGCCCGGCCTGGATCCTCGCGAGAAGGTGCGGCGGCTTGTTCCATGGCTGCAGCACGTGGAGAATACAGCACAGTACAGCTGGCTGCTGGAGATGAGTCAGCAGTTGTTTGGATTTGCGGATGATCGGATCACCGAGTCAAACTGGGAGTCACTGTACGACGCTTCGCTGCGGTGCATGTCTGCGCCGGACTGGGAGCAGCAGGTGCTGCAGAAATCCGGCCTCGATCAGGTTTACCTGACAAATGATTTTGATGATCCGCTGCAGGGATTTGACACGTCATATTACGTTCCCTGCCTGCGAACGGATGATCTGGTGTTTCATCTGACAAAGCCGACTGTGCAGCAGCGTCTGCAGGCGGCCACCGGTATTGCGGTAACGGACGCGACATCACTGCGGGATGCGGTTGGGCGTTTGTTTCAGCATTTCACCGCGAATAACGCTCGTGCATGTGCCATCTCGCTGCCACCCTCCTTTTCTCCGGCCTCGGTCTCGTCGGTGGTGGCCAGTCAACTGGTGGCGAAGTCGTTTTCCGGTGCCGAACTGACCGCTGAAGAACAATCACGGCTGAGTCAGTTTGTCTTCTGGATGCTGGCTGAATTCTGTGATCAGCATGAGCTGCCGTTTGATCTGATGATCGGTGTGAATCGCAGGGTGTACGAGCAGGGAGTCTATCAGGGTCAGGATCTGTTTGATTCCCGCGTGTCGCTGGTGCAGTATCGCGAGTTGTTCAATGCGTTTCCGGGTGTGGTCTTTCCGGTCTCGGTGCTGGCTGAGACCAGCAACCAGGAACTGGTGAGTTTTGCATGGATTTTCCCGAACGTGATCACGTGCGGGCACTGGTGGTATTCAAATATTCCGGTGTATATCGAGCGGGACACGCGGGCTCGGCTGCAGGCTGTTCCGGCAGGCAAGCAGGTGGGCTACTACAGCGACATGTACAAGCTGGAGTTTGCATTGCCGAAGTTTGCGATGTATCGTCGCATTCTTGCGAAGGTGCTGGCCGAGGACTTTGTGGGTGGTCGTGGCTGGAGTGTCGAGCGAGCGGTGGAACTGGGCAGTCGGTTGCTGCGGGGGAATGTTGAGTCGATCTTTGGTGGCATTCAGCGCTGAGGCGTGTGCTGAGGCGAATTCATGGTCTCTGGCGAAGGTGTCTGTTTATGCCCAGGATTGTCGTGCTGCTGAACGAGGAGACTTCGTTCGAACTGACTCGCTTTCCGGCCGTGCTTGGGCGCAGTCCTGACTGCGACATCCAGGTGGACAATGCGCAGGTGTCTCGTCGGCATGCGCAGATTCTTGAGCAGAACGGGCAGTATTTTGTGGAGTGTCTGGGAGCGGCCAACAGGACGGCCCTGAACGGCAAACTGCTGGAACTCAGGGAACGCAGTGCGGTACCTCTGCAGCACAATGACCGCATCAAACTGGGCCCGGTGCGTCTGCGTTTTGAGTCGGAGGCGGCTGAGCCTGAGCCGATGGCTGTCACATCGGACGGGTTTGAGCTGTCGGAAAACAGTTCTGCCACCATCATGGGCAGTTCGGCGGCACGTGGATTTGGTGTCTTTGAAGTGCGTCCGGAGGAAAAGCTTCGTGGCATTCTGAAGATCAACCAGTCCCTTGCCGGTCAGGTTGAGCTTTCAGAAATCGCACCCAGAATTCTGGATGTGCTGTTCGATATTTTTCCTCAGGCTGATCGTGGCACAATTCAGATTCGTCTGGCCGGGTCTGAGCGACTGGTGCCGGTAGCTCAGAAACGGCGGGCGGAGAGTGACGACGAGTCCGTGCGGCTGAGCAGGACCATTCTGATGAAGGTGCTGGATGAGAAGATTGGAATTCTTTCTGCGGACGCTGCCAACGATGCTCGATTCAGTGCCAGTGAGTCCATTTCCAGTCTGAAGCTGCATTCGATGATGTGTGTGCCGATGCTGGACCTGCAGGGACGTCCGTTCGGTGTCATCAACCTGGATACTCAGAATCCGATGAAGCGTTTCACGGATGAGGATCTGGAACTGCTGCTGGCAGTGGCCAGTCAGGCGGCAAACGCGTATGAAAACGTGCGACTGCTCAAGAGTCATCTCGAAAAGCAGAAGCAGGATGAGGAAATGAAGATTGCTCGCTCTGTGCAGAAGGCGCTGCTGCCTGAGGTTCTGCCGGAGGTACCGGGCTGGTATTTTTACGCTTCGTATGATGCGGCTCAGGCTGTCGGGGGCGACTATTACGACTGTTTCATGATTGGTGAGCACAGGATCTGTGTGTCGTTCGGCGACGTTGCCGGCAAGGGTGTACCGGGTGCACTGATCATGTCTCGTATTTCCAGCGTGGTGCAGAACACCATGAGTTTTACCGACGACGTCTCGGTCGCAATCAGCCGCATCAATCGTCACATGTGTCACAACATGGTGGCCGGGCGTTTCGTGACCTACACTCTGGCTGTCGTGGACCTGCAGTCGAATCGAATTTCGATGGTGAATGCCGGTCATTATCCGCCGCTGGTTCGCAGGGCTGACGGGACCGTTGAGGAGTTTGCCGGTGGGCAGATCGGGATTCCGATCGGGATCATGGACGACTACGAGTACGACGTTGTGGAGCGGGATATTGAGCCGGGAGATCTGTTTCTGCTGCGGACAGACGGCGTCGATGAGGCGATGGCACCGGACGGATCACTTTACACGACCGAGAAGGTTCTTGAGTTTGTCAGGAAGGGGATTGTGGACACGTCGCAGCTGGGGCGTGATCTTCTGACCGATGTGCGGAAGCATGCCAATGGACGGTCTCAGAATGACGACATTGCGATCATGACGTTTGGCCGTCTTCCCTGACGGGGCACCGCAGAGTCACTGCTTGCTGGCAGTGGATGCCTTTTCTGTGGCCTCATCCAGCCTGCGATACATGGGCAGGTGTCTGTAGTAAACTTCGAGGGTCAGTACACTGAGAGCGGTTTGGTAGATGCGGCCACCACCATTGCCGTGGGGATCAGTGACATCCCAACTGCCGGCTCCGGGGCCGTTTCTGACCTGAGTTGTGACCAGTTGTTCGCGCATCTTCAGGTTCCACTGTTCCCACAGTTCCCCGCCCCAGTGATGCAGCACCTGTGTTGCGTAGTAGTTGTAGTACATATTTTCCCGGCTGGGGCCGACATTTGCCAGGTGCTGAACACCGGCCTGCAGTTCCGGGCGGTCCCGTCGCCAGCCCATGTACATCTGGCAGAGCAGTCCGACGGCTGTCATGGTTTCTGTGGGACCACCGCGGGGCATATAGGCGTAGCGGGCTCCGTTTTCGACGGAAACTGATCGCAGGAACGCGCGGGCGTCCTGCATGGTGTCAGCAGCCACGGAGATGCGATTGGCTTTGGCGCTCTGCAGTGCCATGATCTGCCAGCCTGTGACGGAGGTGTCTCCGGGCTGGTTTGGTGTGTAACGCCAGCCCCCCCCAAGGCGGTCCTGGGATCTTTCAACGAAGCGAATGGCGCTGGTGGCAGCGCGTTTGAGTGTGCGGTCTTTGGGAGTCAGTGCGGCGGCTTCGCAGAGGCAGATTGTTGCGATTCCCTGCACGTAGAGTCCGGAGTTACCCTGGGCTGTACCGCGGAGATCGAGCCCTGACGATGTGGTTTCTGCTTTGCTGAGGAGCCAGTTGAGTCCGCGTGCGACGGTTTCCTGATATTCCCCTTTGATTTCGTGAGTGTGTCCACCGCCGAGAAATGTCAGCAGGGCCAGTGAAGTGGCTCCCATCGGCGTTGCCTGCAGTGTGCCACCCTGCCCTGCACCGCCGACTTCTTCGAAACTCCAGGATCCGTCCTGTTTCTGGATTTTCTGCAGCCACGTAAGTCCTGCATTGACTGCTCGTTCACTGTCTGCGCTGCCGCCGAATTTTTTGACTGCTGCCCGGCGACCTGCCTCGGACCTGCCACCGAACTCGCCGCGTATCACCGGGATCTCAGAAAGGTCCTGCAGATCATCCACAGGCAGCGTCAGATCCTCGGGCCGCGGCGAATTCAGGTTCATCCGCTGAGTGCCGCGGTCCAGTTCCGACAGCATCTGCTTCATGGTGCTGTCGACCCGCAGGTCCTGCATTGAATCCGGCTGGACAATCCGGGGGATATCCTCAGCCTGAACATCCTCAGCGGGATCTTCAGCGACACCCAGCAGTCGCAGGACACCATCGGTGGCGACGTCCGGCATCATCCAGGTGGCGAACAGCAGACCGACCAGCAGGTGCACGGCGAAACTGATCAGCACCGTGGAGATTTCGCGTCGTCGATTTTTCAGCAGGTCTGGTAAATCCACGCGGACGAACTGCCGGAGTTTTGCAACATGAGCAGCGAGGCTGACGGCCCATGCCGGTGGCCGACGACGGCGACCAGTGGGCCGGCCCGGTGCCTGCGAGGGCCGGGGTGCCGCAGCAGCCTGACCGGCGTCAGCAACTTTCTGAGTGTCGCTGGCGTTCTGTTTATCACTGCTGCTGTCAGTCTGTTCCGCCATTACAGGCTCACGGGAGGCACAGAAACCGCTTCAGGGAACTGCAGATGGTGCCGCAGCACCTGACTTCGCACTGCCGACAGTGTGGAGCGGTGCACATTACAACATTGACGACGGTTCAGGGCAAGTGTCGGGCCTGCGTCAGGGCTGGATCGCGGCCCAGATCCGCAGCTGTTCGCGGTTGATTTTGACATTGTGCCGCGTGTCGACCGGAAATGACCGGTGGAAAAGCACACGTTGGATGGAGGCGGTAAGCGGGTTTGCGGCTGCGATTGCGAGCAGTTCTGCTGTCAGTCGGTTGGCCGCTGCCGGCGTGTCCGGAAACTGACCTCCTTCAGGTTCCACAACAATCAGCGGGCGTTCATCACCGACCGGGCCAAGTCCAATCAGAGCCGAACGATAGATCTGAGGGTGCTGGTCAAAAATTGCTTCGCAGCAGACTGAGTACATCGGTCCGGCTGCTGTGTGGACAATATGTGCGCGGCGTCCGCAGAACCAGAGTCGCTGCTGTTCGTCGAGGAATCCGACGTCTCCCATGCGGTGCCAGAAAGTCTCGCCATCCGAAATTTTTGCGGCAGCAGTTGCTTCCGGCCGGCGGAAGTATTCACGTGTCGCTGCCGGACTGCGGACGATGATTTCACCGATTTCACCGGGTGGCAGCTGTTCAGCCTGGCAGATGTTCGGGATGACCGCATCGGTGGCTCGGATAATCCGCACCTCTACTCCCGCAAACACTCGGCCAACACAGGTCCCCCGTCCGCTGGCTGATTGAGGAGCAGTTTCGGCGAGGATTTCGCGTCCACCGATCGATGCTACCGGCAGGCATTCCGTTGCTCCGTAGGGGGTATGGATATCGGCATCCGGACGCAGCATCGCGGTGATCCGACGAATCACGTGCAACGGTACGGGGGCTCCCGCCGAAAGGACTCGGTTCAAACGCTCGATGCGAATTCCGAACTGCTCGCAGTGGCGTCCTGTACGATTCCACATGGCTGGCGATCCGTAGGCCTGTGTGGCGCGCTGCGTGCTGAGTCCCTCGAGAATTCTGAGAGGATCGACGGCGGCCGGACGCGCAGGGTCCATTTCGGGGATTACCGTTGTAACCTGCATTGCCAGATTGAACAACGCGAAGAGCGGAAATCCGGGCAGGTCTGTTTCCCCCGGAGCGATACCGTAGAAGCTGCGGATCAGGTCCACCTGAGCATTGAACATGCCGTGTTCGAAAACAACACCTTTGGGTGGGCCTGTGCTGCCACTGGTAAAGATGATGGCTGCCGGATCGGTAGCAAGTGTCTGCGGGAGCGCTGCTGAGTCTGCCATACTGCCGCGCTGCAGCAGGCCATCCAGTGATTCCAGCCATGGCAGGTTCCGTGAGCCGACGCTGACATTCAGGCGGGCCCTGCGGTACCGCCACGGCATCAGGCTGCGAATCAGATGCACCAGCGGGATGGCAATGAATCCGTCCGGATCGGTTTCGTCGAGGCATTTAAGCAGGCTGCCCCGGCCCATTCCGGGGTCGATCAGTACACAGATTGCGCCGGTACGAAAAACGGCAAAGACCAGAGCAATAAATTCAATTGACGGCCTGACCATCAGCACCATGCGTTGTCCAGGGCGGACTCCGAGGCTGATCAGTCCGCGAGTGAGCTGGTCCACTTCGGCGTCGAGTTGTGCGAAGGAGACCTGGGTCCATGCCGTGCGTCCCCGGTGGTCTCGGCAGGCCGGAAATATCACGGCAGGCTGGTCGGGGACGATGCTGGCGGAGCAGCGAAGTCGGTCAGCGATGTTCAGCGGTGTGGACATGATTTCCAGTTCCCGTCGAGTTTCCACGGACCGGCTGGGGTAACTGCTCAATTGAACTTTGCGGTATCCTGGCAGAAAACGTGCGAGTCTGCATCGCTGCCGTGGTGGACGTAAGGTTGGTTTGTGAGTCCTGTTGAATGGATAAGCGGGAGTTTGTCGGCGGGGCGGACTCTGCAGGATCTGCCGAATACCCAAAACAGGGCTGCCTTCCTCCCGGCCTCCGGCATTTTCTGCCGAAACCCTGTGACTGCCGGCACCTGGTTCGTGACGATGCAATTGAAAATCCTGCCTGGATTTGCTGGAAGGGAATCCGGTTTTCAGTGGGGACAGTCGACCAACAGCAGGTCGATTTTCCGGCCGGTGACATTCGATAACCACTGCAGAGACGGACTGGCAGTGGTTTCGCGAACCTGAGGCTTCCGCAAAGATGGCGAATACTACAAACGACCGCTCTGATCGTCGCTGGAACACGGCTGCAGTAATTGCAGTCAGTGCATCAGCACTGTTTGCATTTTCCGCTTTCGACCCGGTTCCGGCCGGGGAAGATCCGGTTCGGACGGTGGTGGTCAGTGATGTGCAGTCTGATGCCGTATCCGATGTGCCACTGCCAGCGGATGCCGGCGGCGCTGTACCCCGCAGTCTGGACGTTCAGGCTGCTGCATCTCTCGGCCCGGTCACAACACTGAGCCAGGAAGAGTCGCTGAAGTTTGCCCTGCTGTTGCTGGAGGATGGTGCCCGATTTCTGAGGAATCAGGATCAGTACACCGTGACCTTTCACAAGCGTGAACGTATCGGCGGTGACCTGCGTCAGCAGGAAGATATCGATATGAAGGTTCGGCACCTGCCCGTGTTCAGTGTGCACATGAAGTGGAAAACGGTAAAGGTCGGTCAGCAGGTGGTTTACAATGTGGAGGCCAGTCCGGACAGGATGTGGGTGAAGTTTGGCGGTGCCCGAGCACTTCTGCCGGCTGTGAAGATTGATCCCACCGGGGATATGGCCATGCGTGAAACCCGTCACCCTGTGACGCAGGCCGGGATTCTGGCAATGGCTGAGCGGATTATTGCCCATCGCCGGGATGAACTGGAGGGCAGGGTTCCGGTGGTTTGCATTCGTACTCAGGATGGCGTGGTTGATGACCGTCCCTGTTACTGTTTCGAGTTCCGCTACCAGTCAAGAGATACCAGTCCGGTTTACCGCATCAGCCGAATCATGATCGACACGCGGTATCACATTCCACTTCGAGCGGTGAACCACACGTGGAGCAGCGACGAGCAGGTCAGTGCTGAAAGTCCTGCGGAAGAGACCCTGATTGAAGAGTACATGTTTTCACGATTCAATTTCGGTGTACAACTGGCTGCGGAGGAATTCGCTCCAAAGTTTAATCGATCACGGAATTGAACGGATCGCGGCAGACTTCGAGTTGCTGGCCCCGCTGCGGTAATTACCCCGGCGGGGCCGTTCGATTCAGGCGGCTCTGCTGGTCCTGACAACAGTCGTGCGGGCAGGCTGGTTTCCGTACCATTGCAGCAGCCCGAGCAGTTTCGCTCGCTGCTCGGAATCCGCACCGGAAGACAACAGTCGCTGCAGCACCGGGATGGTCGCACGGTTGATCAGCGGACGCAGCCATCCTGCAAACTCCACACGCTGACCCGTGGCCACTTTTTCAAAGCCCATCCCCGTCTTGAACTGATCGAGTGATTCAAGGCCGGCCTGAATTGACTGATAGCCATAGCTGACGGCGCGGATGTCGCCCTGTCGCAGTCTGGTGTGCAGATACTGGTAGATCAGGGCGTTGTTCGGATATGACTCGAGATACTGCAGCGACGATCTGACGATCAGCAGGTTGGAGACATCCTCAATCACAAATGCTGCGAGGCAGGCTGCCATGCGTCCGTCCACAAATGCAGCCCACGCCTCCGCCCCGCTGGTCTTCGCGGCCTCGGCATAGTAACGCTTCCAGGTCTGCTCGAGGTCATCTGGCACACTGCGACCCTGACGCTGCAGGGTGTCGGCGTGCAGGGCGATGGAGTCTCTGGCAAGATCTGCAAAATCCACCTGTCGCACCACACACGATTCCAGACCGCGTCGCACCTGAGTCCGGGTACGGCTGCGGAGATTCGGAAAGTCGTAATTCGGATCCTGACACATCACACGAAAACTGGCCGTGCCCTGTTCCTCCGGACAACCGTATCGCACCACCAGTCCGTCCAGTCCCAGCACAGCAGCACTATCGACGTCACAGGCGTCGACGCTGCGATGAAAAGGGAATGAGGTGTAAACCCGATTCTGAACGTTGAACCACCAGAGACCGGCTGAGCACCGGACACGATGTCCCATTCGCTCGAGAAAACCGGCGTAATGTTCAGGACTGACAGACATCCCTGCACCGCCCCTCTCGACACTGCAAAACTGCAAACCGCATAAACCGGTAATCTAGTCTGAATTGTCAGTTGGGCTCAATACTGACCGCCAGTGACAAAGGTCGTTTTATGGTGGAGAGCGGAGATTCAGCAGTGGAAAACCCCGGTGTTTTGGGAGGATGGGGCCGGGCAGGAATGTCCGGGCTGCATGTTTGTCGTCAGTGTAAATACAGACCGCTCTACGGGTGATTTTTGCCCTGTCCTGCCTGTTCATATTCATTCACAATCGCCTGATAGACAGACCGAGCGTGCTGATATGCGGCTTCCGCCGCCGGACGCTCATTCTCGCGGATCCTTTCCCGCTTGGAATTCCAGCAGACATCCACTGCCTGCAGGCACCACTCCGCACTGTCACGGCCCCCACGAACCGGCCGACCGGCCGTGTGCACGAAGACGGGATTCGTGTGTACGGAGGGAAGTATTCGCACGGCAATCCAGCTCGATCCCTGCAGTTTCACGGGAATCCTGAATGACTCCGTGTGCCCGTCTGCTGTCAATTCGCGAACTGCGACCGCAATGCCGTTCACGATGATTTCCACCGGGACCTTGCGGGAACTTCCAATACGACAGCGCTCGATGTGCCAGTAAGGCTTGTCGTCAAGCCGGCGGTTTCTGATCGACTCTGTCAACTCTCCAGGCTCGGGTTCCAGCAGTGCGGCAGCGTCAAAAGTCACGTCCACCTCGCCCGGTTCCGCCAGATCCAGCCGGCTCACTCCAGTCGCGGTACGCTCCCCAACTCCCACACCATTCACCCGCAGATCGAGAATATGGCTGAGCCCATCGCCACAGTAGCTGCGACCATCCCGCAGTCCCTCGACCCATTCGTCGTAGGTTAATTCGCCGGACTTTGGCAGGCTGACGTAGACCCGTCCAAGTCCGACTCGGTCACCGTAAATGCAGGGGAAATCGGTTTCCCCGCTGATGCGAGTCGTCATGCCGCAGTTCAGCGTGTGATACCAGACATTCAGTTCCCAGATGGCCGGAGTATCAACAGCGGAGATAAAGTCGCAGGCACCATGAGTTGTTGTCACCACAAACTCGTTGGCCCCGATGCCGTCAAACTTCGGCATGGCGGGATCCGGCAGTCGGGATGCTGCCCTGCCCTGCCAGCCACGCGGTGCGCCGCCCCAGGGCTGACCATGGAACTGCCGACTGCCGTCCGGCATTTCGTCCGGAAGTGCCAGTCCCCAGCCACTGTGACTGTAGCCCACGACACCCCCCTGTTCCCGTCCCCATTGGAGCACGGGGAGAGTCCAGCTGGGCCACTGCTCGAGCCGAGTCGTACCGGGAAAGTCATCCTCCCTCAGCTTCAGCAGACACAGATGACCGGCGTGAGATGAGGGAAATCCACTCACCTCCACGTCGTAACGCATGAGAGTTCCCTGTTTTGACAACTGCGACACGGCACCATCAAAGAACTGCTTCTGAGTGTACCAGCAGGGGCCCCAGCTGAGCACACAGCCGACATTCAGGTCTTCACCCTGGATGTGTCGCAGCATGTCTTCAGGCCCAACACCCTCGGTTGGGCTGTCATAGTGAGCACAGCCTGCGGCGTGCACATGGTGGTCTCCTGAAAACCAGCCTCGTTCGGCGATATGAATCCAGCGTTTCAACTGCACTGAAATTTCATGAGTCTCCGCGGCAGGCACCGTGACGGCAAGTCGCTGAGGCACGTATTCGGGCCCCCGATTCACCACGAAACTGTATTCGCCGGGCGGCAGTGATACGGATTCGCCGTCTGCCCGATAGATCTGATCGTGAAAGAAGAAGTCGGGTGCCAGCCGGCGTGATGGCAGTGGATAGACTCTGTTCAACTGGTCGCGAATCACGAAACTGGCTGTGGTGGGCTGGCCGTCTGTGTCATGAACCCGCAGCACAACACGAGTGGCAGGCAGGCATTTGAACAGCACCGGCAAGGCACTGCGGAAGCCCAGATCCTGAGTTCCCGCACCAATGTGAAAGCTGAGCAGAGCCTCGCGCTGACCGGCGTCACGACTGAACAGCAGCACGACACGGTATTCGACTGCCAGTCCGGAAAGGTTGGGCTTCAGGGGCTCGCGCTGAAGTACAGACAGATCAAGGAATCGATCGGGAATCTCGTCCGGATTAACCAGTTTTTCCTTCGTCCGGGGCTCTTCGCGAGCCCCGCGTCCCTGCTGATACATCGGCAGCGCATTCGGGCTTTCCAGTTGCAGCGGTGGATTGATGCCGGCTTCATTGTGGACCTTGACCAGAAAAGCACGCCACCCCTGCTGCATGAGTTCCCTGCGGACCGGTCCCTCCGTGACCTTCACTCGGCTTTCCGGGTTGATATTGATCATCGCGAGGCACAGCGGGTCAAGCACCTGCTGCACCGCCGTGACTGCGGAACGGTCGTCCGGCATGGCCATGGCTGCATCCAGTGCCGCCACCACCTCCGGCTCCAAAGGTGCTCCTGCAAAGGCCAGCGCCTCCGTCAGTCTGCGAATCGAGGCCATCAGAGGCTGGCGCTCAACTTCGGGTATCACCGATATTTCCTGAGACAGTCCCTCTCCGGCACCACAGAAGACGACGGCCAGCAGCAAAAAACCGTACCAGCCGGTTTGCAGAAACGTTCGCATACGTCGACTCCCGCAGCGGACTGCGTTGTCTGCGGGTAGGTAACCTGCCACTCAGGATGCCGAGCACACCAGCAGAAACAGCCATGGCGCAGGATATTCTGGCGGGAAATCACTGCCGAGTCGAGCGTGCGGAGGGCCGTAATCAGGACAGCGGAATGGGCCAGTTCCAGCCAGCCGAGAAACCTCCGTCCACGTACAGCGTCTGGCCTGTCATGAAGGCAGATGCACGTGATGCCAGAAACACCGCGGTTCCTGCCATGTCAGCCGGCACACCCAGACGTCCCAGAGGCGCATTAGCCAGGTTCCACGCCTGCATGCCTTCGTCAGACCACAGTCCTCGGGTCAGGTCCGTCAGGACAAAACCAGGCGCGAGACTGTTGACGCGGATGCCATGCCGACCCCATTCGAGTGCCAGACCGCGGGTCATTCCCTGCATTCCGAATTTGCTCATGGCGTACGGCAGGACCGCTTTCAGCGGCATCCACGTGTTCAGAGATTCAATATTGATCTGTACCCCGCCACCACCGCGTTCAATCATATGCCGACCGACTCGCTGTGACATCAGGAAAGCACCGCGAAGGTTAGTGTCCAGAATGAAGTCGTAATCCTCGGCCGTCACTGTTTCCGCCCGCTTCCGGCGATTCACACCGGCCACATTCACCAGCGTGTCAATTCGCCCTCGCAGTTCCAGCGTGGCTGCTACAGTGCTGTCTATCTGCTGTTCATCCGCCACGTCACAGACGAGTCCATCAACGGCCATGCCGGCAGCCCGCATCTCCGCCACAGCCAGATCGACGGAGCTCTGACTTTTGCTGCAGATCACTACATTGGCACCGCGGCGACTGAATTCTTCAGCAATTGCCCTGCCGATGCCCCGACTACCTCCAGTGATCAGTACCGCCTGGTCGGAGATGGAAAACAGCTCGTCTGATCCGGGCATCAGCCACCTCCGTCCGACTTGCTGCTTTTGGGGGCCGCATCTGCAGATTTTGTGCCTGCTGTCGTGGTACCACCATCAGAAGCTTTCTTTGCTGCTTCAGCACCCTTGCGGTACGAGTCACTGCGGTAGTCTGTCTGGTAAAAACCGGACCCGCGAAAAATGATCCCACCCCCGGCACTGATCAGTCGCTCCGCTTTGGCGCGACCGCACTCAGGGCATTTTTTTGTGGGCTTGGCACTGATGGACTGGAACTCTTCCCATTTGTGTTCGCAGTTGCCGCACTGATACTCATACGTAGGCATCTTGACTTCTCCACGGTCCAGCATTTTTCTCGCAACATTCGCCCCGCGTGAATTCTCAGGCCTGTGGCGGAGCACACGAAACAATGACCCGCGCAGGCCGAACTACCCGGTCATGCATGCGGTAGCCGACCTCGACTTCCTGCAGCACCGTCATCGGCTCATGGTCAGCCGACGGAATCTGCGTCAGTGCTTCATGCAGATTCGGATCAAACGGACGGCCAACCGCCTCGATCTGCTCGGCAGAGTGCAGCTTCAGAATGTCGCGAAACTGCTGAGCGACCATGCGGATACCATTCAGCAGCACCTGCCGATCACCCGTCTGTTCGCCACTGCTGATGGCTCGATTCAAACCGTCCAGCCCGGGCAGCAGATCTCTGACCAGTCGCAGAGATTCGAACTTCCGAGCGTCATCCTGATCACGCTGAACTCGCCTGCGGTAATTTTCCAGATCGGCATAGCTGCGCATCAGCCGTCCCTGCAGGTCATCGATCTTTGCCTGCATTTCCGCAAGCTGAGTAAAACTTCCCGATCCGGCTGCATCCGCGAAAGCTGCGGCCGCCTGATCCAGTTCGTCCGGTGCCGGATTCATATCATTTGTTGTGCCGTCACTCATCGCTCGTACTCCTGCACTATCCTGCCAAATCTGATCCGCCCCATAAGGCTGCGGAACCGAAATGCAGCACCGCAAACTATCAGATACCCTCAGACACTATGTTTCACTGCCTTCCTCGCCGGCGCCCGAGAAAAACTCGCGCACCTGTTCGAAGAATGATTTTCTCTGCGGCATGACATGCTTGTGATCCAGTTCCGCCAGTTTCCGCAGCAGCTCTTCCTGCTCGCCGGTGAGCTTCCTGGGCACCTCAACCTGAATCTCCACCAGCAGATCCCCGGGGCGACCGTTTCCGCCACGTGGGTCCGGCATGCCATAGCCCTTCAGACGGCTGGTTTCTCCGGGTTGGGTCCCCGGTCGGATCTTCAGCATTTCCCGCCCCCTCAGGGTCGGAATCTCGATTTCCGCACCCAGTGCTGCCTGGGCAAATGTGACCGGCAACCGATAGTTGAGGTCCTGCCCTTCGCGTTTGAACAGCGGGTGCTCGCGAACTTCGATTTCCACGTAGAGGTCACCACGAGGCCCGCCATTCTGTCCGGCTTCTCCCTCGCCCCGTAAACACAATTGCATCCCGGTATCAACACCCGCCGGTACCGACAGTTCCCTGACGACTTCCTTCAGTTGTCGCCCCTGTCCACTGCATGCCGTGCAGGGATCACGTACAACGGTGCCCCGCCCCCGGCAGGTCGGGCAGGCGGTCTGCATCCGGAAGAATCCCTGAGTCGTCATGACCTGGCCACGCCCCATGCAGGTGCTGCATTTTGCCGGAGCACTGCCTGCACGGCAGCCCGAACCCTGACAGGATTCGCAGGACTCGTGACGGGAAATCCGAAGTTCACGACGACAGCCAGCATACGCCTCCGGGAGGTCAATCCGAACCGTCGCCTGCAGCGAATCCCCGCGGGATGCACCACCGGATCGTCCGCCACCGGACCGGTTTCCAAACTGAAATCCGAAACCCTCGAAGAGATCCCCGAAAGCGTTGAAAATGTCTCCGACGTCCTGAAATCCGCCACCGCCTCCTGCGGCACCCTTGACGCCAGCATGACCGAAACGGTCATATCGCGCCCGTTTGTCCGGATCGTTCAGAACGTCGAACGCCTCAGATGCTTCCTTGAACTTCTGCACGGCCTCGTCGTCCCCCGGATTTCTGTCCGGATGAAACTTCGCCGCCAGCTTCTTATAAGCTTTTTTCAGTTCTTCGGAGGTCGCGGTGCGGGACACCCCGAGAACTTCGTAGTAGTCACGCTGTGCTGACATCTCAGGACTGCCTATGAAAAACGGGACACCCTACAGGTGTCCCGCTGACTTCAGTCATCGGCTGTAAAGCCCCATCAATTCCCGGAGGTCACGCTGACCACGCAGACAGTATCACTGCCGGCCAGCATAACCATCAGCGAATTACACCCTCAGACGCCGGCTTCTTACCACCATCCGCATCCTCGGTCTTGGTGACAAGCACCGAAGTTGTGAGCATCAGGCCGGCAATGGAGGCGGCGTTGGACAGAGCATTTCGAACAACCTTGGCAGGGTCCAGAATGCCCGCCTTCAGCATGTCGACATACTCGTCGCTGGCGGCATCGTAACCCATGCTGCCCGACAACTGCCGAATCTCGTCCGCAATCACCGCGCCATCCTTGCCGCAGTTTTCAGCGATCGTGCGTGCCGGTGCTTCAAGTGCCTTCGCGATGATGCGTGCACCGATTGCTTCGTCCCCTGGCAGATCCAGTTTTTCCACAGCGGCAATCGCTCGCAGCAGCGCCACACCGCCGCCGGGCAGAATACCTTCTTCGACCGCAGCACGAGTCGCATGCAGGGCATCTTCCATGCGTGCCTTGGTCTGCTTCATCTCTGCTTCGGTGCTGGCACCCACTGAAATGACCGCTACGCCACCCGTCAGTTTGGCCAGACGTTCCTGGAACTTTTCCCGGTCGTAGTCGCTGTCAGTCTTCTCAATGTGGTCGCGAATCTGCTGCACTCGCACCTTGATGTCTTCAGAACGGCCAGCACCTTCAATGATGGTGCAGTCATCCTTGCCAACTTCAATGCGTCGCGCAGAACCGAGATGTCCGACTTCGACGTTCTCAAGACGAATCCCGAGATCCTCGGAGATCAGTGTACCGCCAGTCAGAACCGCCATATCGCCAAGCATGGCTTTACGGCGATCACCGAATCCCGGGGCCTTGACCGCACAGATCTTCAGAACGCCCCGCAGTTTGTTGACAACGAGTGCCGTGAGGGCTTCGCTGTCCACGTCTTCGGCCACCACCAGCAGCGGCTTGCCCGTGCGTGCCACCTTTTCCAGCAGTGGCACAAATTCCCGCAGGCTGCTGATCTTCTTTTCGAACAGCAGAATCAGGCAGTCTTCCAGCACGCACTTCATGTCCTCGGCCTGAGTCACGAAGTAGGGGCTGATGTAACCCTTATCGAACTGCATCCCTTCAGCGAATTCCAGCGTCGTGCTGCTGCCCTTGCCCTCTTCAACTGTGATCACGCCATCACGACCCACACGCTGCATTGCGTCAGCGATCAGGTTGCCGATAGCCTTATCGTTGTTGGCGGAAATGGCACCGACCTGAGCGATCTGGGCCTTGGACTCCACCGGACGAGCAAGTTCCTCGATGCTCTTCAGAGCAGCCTCTACTGCAACGTCGATTCCACGACGCACAACAGTCGGGTTTGCACCGAGAGTGATGCTTCGCAGTCCCTCGTTGTAGATGGCCCGAGTCAGCACGGTGGCAGTGGTAGTACCGTCGCCGGCCTTGTCACTGGTCTTGCTGGCCACCTCGTTGACCAGTTTCGCTCCCATGTGCTCGTACGGATCTTCCAGTTCCACTTCCTTGGAAACCGTTACCCCGTCCTTCGTCACCACCGGATTGCCAAAACTTTTGTCAATAATCACGTTGCGTCCGGTAGGACCCATCGTGACCGCCACTGCGCTGGCGAGCGTATCCACACCGCGCTGCAGCTTGATCCGAGCGCGGTCATCGAACAACAGTTGCTTTGCCACCTCAAAGGCTCCTTACAGCAGTCCACTGGCGACCATCTGCCGCCCGGGAAATTAAGTCACTAACAGCTAACGCCCGATGACGCAGCAGACCTCAGGCCAGTTTCGCCAGAATATCGCTCTCGCGCAGGATCTTGACGTCTTCGCCGTCAATCTCGATCTCTGTACCGCCGTACTTGCCAAACAACACTTCATCACCAACCTTGACGCTGACTGCAGCCCGTAACCCGCTGTCGAGCAGCCGGCCAGGACCAACAGCAATCACAGTGCCCCGCTGCTGCTTTTCACGAGCAGCGTCCGGCAGCACGATACCACCAGCAGTGGTCTCTTCAGCTTCATGCGGCTTCACAACAACACGGTCATCAAGAGGATTGATCTTCATCGATTCAGTCTCCAATGTTAACTGGGCTCAGCCCGTATGTTCAGAGTTTGAAAGTTCAACAGTCTGCAGAGAGTGAACAGCACGCAGCATTTTCTACATCATGCCGCCCATGCCGCCCATTCCTCCCATGCCACCCATTCCGCCCATGCCACCCATATCGCCCATGCCGCCCCCGTCGTGGTGGTGGTCGTGGTGGCCATCCTTTTCCGGCTTCTTCGGTTCGTTCACCACGATGCAGTCCGTGGTCATCAGCAGGGCTGCCACGCTGGTGGCGTTCTGCAGTGCTGTGCGAACCACCTTTGTCGGGTCAATCACGCCGAACTCCAGCATGTCACCATACCTGTTGTTCATGGCGTCATAGCCGTAGCTGGCCTTCTTGTCCTTGCGAACGCGGTTGGCCACGACGGATCCGTCGAGCCCGGCGTTCTCGGCAATCGTTCGCAGGGGCATCTCAAGAATGCCACG
>CAITYU010000332.1 GCA_903896675.1 uncultured Planctomycetaceae bacterium | reverse complement strand
CTGGCTCTCGCATGTGGCCGAGACCGCGAGGGACCGGCAGAACATGCCGATCGAATTGTGTGGTACAGTGAGCCGAGGGGGTGGAGGGGGTGGGGGTCAGCGGGTGGCGGTGAGGAGGGCGCGGCGGGGGGCGGGGCAGCCTTCGATGGTTTGGGTTGGATCTGTGGGGTGCAGAAAATCGGGCAGTGATTCGAAGGTCATCCAGTCGGTGCTGCGTTGTTCGTGTGTGGTGGTGATGGACACGTCGAGCAGTTCCGGGTGTCGAAATCCGGTTCGCAGCAGCCAGCGGATCAGCAGGTCGACAGAGGGAATGAACCAGACGTTGCGCATTTTGGCGTAGCGTCCGGGTGGCACGAGGACGGTTTCGGGTCCACCTTCGACGACCAGTGTTTCCAGTACCAGTCGTCCGCCGGGTCGCAGGGTATTCCACAGCAGTTGCAGGTGTTCGATCGGGCTGGTTCTGTGGTACAGGACTCCCATGGACACCGCGATGTCGAACAGTGCGGGTGCGTTTGCGAGTGCATCGTCGGCGAGTGGGAGCAGGAAGTGTGGAGTGTTGCGGGGAGCATATCTGCGGAGGAATTCGAACTGCATGACGTAGAGGAGGAACGGATCGAGTCCCAGCACCAGTGAGGCTCCGGCTTCCAGCATTCTCCAGCCGTAATAACCATTGCCGCAGCCGACATCGACCACGTGGCAGCCGCGGAAATCGATGCTGCGGGCAAGTCGATCCCATTTGAGGTTTGACCGCCATTCGGTATCGATCAGTGTGTTGAAGAAGCGGAACGGTCCTTTGCGCCAGGGGTGCAGGGTTTTGAGCAGGGCGGGCAGGGCGTTGTCGTCAGCGGGGCTGAGTGTTCCGGTCACAGCGACTGCGGCATCGACGGTATGGATGCGTGCGTCGGGGCAGTCGGGCAGTCGGTCCCAGGTCTCGGTCCACAGTGGCAGGTGTCCATTGCGTCCGGGTGCGACTGCGGCGGCAGTCTGTTGACTGAGCGCAGCGGCCCAGTCGTGATGCTGCAGAGACTGCAGGTGGTCATACAGTGGCTGAGCATTGAGGAGGGCCGGGGGCATGATCCTGTCAGACGCCTCCGAGTTCGGTGGCGCGGGCGACGCGTCCGATGGCCAGCAGGTAGGCGGCAGTGCGGAGCGGGACCTTCTTTTCGACGGCGATCGTCCAGATGCGATTGAAGCTGCGAGTCATGTACTTTTCCAGCTCTTCACGCACGCGGCTGAGATCCCAGCGGAAGTACTGCTGGTTCTGCACCCATTCGAAATAACTGACTGTGACTCCGCCGGCATTTGCGAGGATATCCGGCAGCACTGGGATTTCGCGCTGGCGGAAGATGGCATCGGCCTCGGGCGTGATCGGACCGTTGGCTGCTTCGACGATGAACTTTGCCCGAACATCGTGCGCGTTTTCGGCGGTCAGGACATTGCCCAGTGCCGCGGGGATCAGTACGTCTGCATCCAGCAGCAGCAGTTCGGCATTTGAGATGGGTGTGCCACCGGGGAAGCCTTGCAGAGTCTTTTGGGCGGCGGAGTATTCGAGGGCTGCGGGGATATCAATGCCGGCGGGGTTGAAGAGACCACCGTTGACATCCGAGATGGCAATGATGCGGGCTCCGGCCTGCTGCAGGCAGGAGGCCGTGTAGGTGCCGACATTGCCAAATCCCTGAATGGCAAAGGTGCTGTTTTCGGCAGTGCGGTTGAAGCGACGGAGAAAGGCGAGTGTGAGGTTGGAGACACCGCGTCCGGTGGCTTCTTCGCGTCCTTCAGCACCGTACAGGTCCACGGGTTTTCCGGTGACGCAGGCCGGTGCAAAGCCATGAAACTTCTGGTACTGATTCATGATCCATGCCATGGTCTGGGAGCTGGTGCCCATATCGGGAGCGGGAATGTCCTTGTCCGGTCCGAACAGGTCATGAATTTCGTCGACGAAGCGTCGGGTGAGTCGTTCGAGTTCATCGACGGAAAGGTCGCGGACATCAACGCTGATCCCGCCTTTGGCTCCGCCGTAGGGGATATCGACGACGGCGGTTTTCCAGGTCATGAGTGAGGCCAGTCCGAGGACTTCATCTGCATTGACTTCGTGATGGTAGCGGAGTCCGCCTTTCATGGGTCCGCGGGCGCTGTTGTGCTGCATGCGGTATCCGATGTAGGTGGCGATTTGTCCATTATCGCGGCGGATGGGTACCTGGACTTTGATTTCGCGTTCCGGAGTGACGAGCAGATCTTTCATGCTGTCGGAGAGGCCCATGATGGAAGCGGCTTCTTCGAAATACTGCTGAGCGGCTTCAAAAGCGGACTTCATGGGGGGCCTTTCCGGAGAGTGGTTTTTTGGGGGGGCTCAGCATCTGCCTGCATTCTCTCACTCGGACCGTAATTTGTCACGGGATTCCTGAATTCAGGGTGGTGTGAAGCTGGGATTGGAGTTGGAGGATGCCGGCCGAACCTGCCGTCAAATCGGATTTTTCCCCCGAAAAGCCCCGCTTTTTCGATGGACTGTCGCATTGGAAGTCCGATGCGATTAAGATCGGTGGAGTAGGTCAGGCAGCCTGACCGCGCGAAGTGCCAGTTCCGGGTCGGGTGAAGCATGCACCGAATCCTGTTGTCAGTGGTCTTTTTGAGCGGGTTGCTGTCGGGCGGCGTGCTGTCGTCTGCCATTGTGGTGGCGGACGAAGTGGCGGGTCCGTTGCGGTGCATTCCGTCGCAGTTGGTGTTAACGGGACCTGAGTCAGCGGATCAACTGGTGGTGTTGCGTGGTCAGGGTATTGCAGCCACGGATGTGACTCGTGACTGCAGTTTTCAGGTGTCTGATCCGGGTCTTGTGCAGATCAGTTCCACGGGTCTTGTGTCGGCTCAGCGTGACGGTGCTGGAGTGCTGACAATACGGCTGGGTCAGCAGCAGTTGCAGGTCGCGGTGCAGGTGCAGTCGGTAGCGCAGCCTGCACCGGTCTTATTTCGTCAGGATGTGCTGCCGATACTGACTCGAGCGGGCTGCAATTCGGGAGGTTGTCATGGCAAGGCTGAGGGGCAGAATGGATTTCGGCTGAGTGTTTTCGGTTACGATGCGGCTGCGGATCATGCGGCGATTGTGCTGGAGGGTCGTGGTCGGCGAGTTTTCCCGGGAGTTCCAGCGGAAAGTCTGTTTCTGCAGAAGGCAACGGCGGGGATACCGCATGGTGGTGGCCAGAAGATCGCGGCGGGTTCGCGCTGGCATCAGACGCTG
>CAITYU010000331.1 GCA_903896675.1 uncultured Planctomycetaceae bacterium | reverse complement strand
CGCATTCAGCCCGGCAGACGCTCGATCCTGAATCAGCACTTTGAAGCCACCAGCACTGCCCAGCCCGTCAACCGCCGGCGGACCAAACACCGAAATCATCGCATCCTGCACGCTGCGGAAGGCAGCCTGCTGCAACTGCGAAGCAATCGCCGTGGAACTGAGCCCTGGCTCATGTCGCTGATCAAAGTCACTCAGGATCAGAAACATGGAACCATAATTGGACCCATTTGCATTCTGAACAATCGACATGCCGGAAATGGAAATCACGTGTTCGATACCCGGAATGCCCCCGCCCGGGCTCTCGGTCCCGCTGCCTACGGCCAGCTTTTCGACCAGCTTCATCACCGCCTGCGTCCGCTCCAGCGATGCAGCATCCGGAAGCTGCACATTGACCAGCAGATAGCCCTTGTCCTGTGACGGCACAAAGCCGGTCGGAGTCTTTGTGAAGCCGTACCACGTGGCATACAACAATCCGGCATACGCCAACAGCACCGGCAGAGAAAACCGCAGCAGTCGGCGTACAAACCCGCCGTATCCTGCGGACAGCCGGTCAAACATGCTGTTGAAGATGCGAAAGAACCAACCCAGCACCAGATTCAGCAGCCGCGAAAGCATGTCCCGCTGTTCAGACTTTCTCCGCAGCAGCATAGCGGCCAGTGCCGGACTCAGCGTCAGTGAATTCAGTGCTGAAAAGAATGTGGCCACCGCAATCGTCACGGCAAACTGCCGGAAAAACTGCCCCGTGACGCCCGTAATGAACGCACAGGGCACAAACACGGCCATCAGCACCAGCGAGATGGCAATCACCGGCACCGCCACCTCGTCCATCGCCCTGCGAGTCGCCTCGCGCGGAGTCAAACCATGCTCCAGATGATGCTCGACCGCCTCCACCACCACGATCGCATCGTCCACCACAATTCCGATGGCCAGCACCAGCCCCAGCAGCGACAGATTGTTCAGGCTGAAACCCAGTCCGGCCATCACGGCAAACGTACCCACGATCGCCACCGGTACCGCCAGCAGCGGAATCAGCGTGGCACGCCACGACTGCAGAAAGACCAGTACCACAATGCCCACCAGAATCACCGCGTCCCGCAGGGCTTTAACGACCTCGTGAATCGATTCATTGATGAAGGGCGTGGTGTCGTAGAAAATGTCATAGGCGATTCCCGGTGGAAACTGCTGTCGCAGTTCGGACATGCGAGCACGGATCAGGTCAGCCGTCTGCAGTGCATTCGAACCAGGCGATTGATAAATGCTCAGGCCGACTGACGGCCGGCCGTCCAGGGCACACGTCGTGTCAGCGTTCCTGGCGCCCCGCTGAATCCCACCCAGCAGTTCGCCGGAAACCGGATCCCTGCGCTGATCAGACACCACATCACGCAGTCGCAGCACTTCACCGGCCTGACCCGTGCGCAGAATGATTTCGGAAAACTGACTGGCGTCCTGCAGGCGACCCTGAGTACTGAGGGAGTACTGAAAGGCCTGACCGGAAGGCACAGGTGGTCGAGCCAGTGAACCGGCGGCAACCTGCACGTTCTGCTCCCGCAGCGCCGCCACAACTTCGGAAATGGTCAGACCTCGCGCGGCAATCCGGTCCGGGTCCAGCCACACACGCATCGAATAGTCCTGCTGGCCAAACATCTGCAGATCACCCACACCCGGAATCTGTGCCAGCTCATCCCGCAGATTGATCGTTGCATAGTTGCTGAGCGTCAGTTGACTGGCCGAATTGTCCGGCGAGAATAAATTGATCACCAGCAGAATACTGGGCGACTTCTTCCGTACGCGGACACCCGTCTGACGAACCACATCCGGCAGGCCCGGCAACGCCAGATTCACGCGGTTCTGCACCAGCACCTGCGCCATGTCCAGATCCACTCCGAGATCAAATGTGACCGTCAGCAGATACTGACCGTCATTGGTACACTGGGATGACATGTACAGCACATTTTCGACGCCGGTGACCTGCTGTTCAATCGGAGCCGCAACAGTGTCGGCCAGTACCGCTGCACTGGCCCCGGGGTACATACAGGCCACTGAGATCGTCGGCGGTGCAATTTCAGGGTACTGCGCAATCGGCAGACCGGGCACGGACACCGCACCGGCAATCAGAATGACGATCGACAGAACAGATGCGAAAATCGGTCGGTCGATAAAAAATCGGCACAGGGCAGCCACAGTCAATCCCTCGGGTCTCAGTTCAGAATACGAAAGCCGTCCGTCGAACGTACGGCATCATTCGACAGCTGCCACTTCAGCACCCGCACGAACACGCTGCAGACCTCGGACAATCACCCGGTCGGTGACCTGTAACCCGCGGTTCTCTGGGCGTCCCGGAATCCAGGCGCGACGGATTTCCCGCTGATTGCCAACCTGCAGGCCGGCTTCGATGTTCAACCGCACCGCGGCTTTCGACTCGTCCACCACAAACAGATAACGCTGTCCCTGTTCAGATGCCAGTGCAGATTCAGGGACCAGCAGCGCCGGTCGCAGTGGCCCGATCGGGACCCGCACTCGCACAAACATCCCTGCCGCCAATACCCGGCCGCCCGGATCCTGTTTCGGATTGGCAAACTCCGCCTTCAGCCGGATTGTGCCGGTGGCCGGATTCACCTCGTTGTTCAGAAAGCGAACGGTGCCACTCAGCGGGTAATCGCCGTTGTCAATCGCCAATCCGGCCTGCACGGGCACATTCAGCTCCTTCGGTGATGGCAGCTCGCCTTTCCGCATCGCCAGTTGCAGCCGCTGCAGACTGTTTTCATCCATCTCGAAGGCGATCTGCAGCGGATCCACCGACACCACGGTGGTCAGCAGAGTCGATCCGGCAGGGCCACCGGCCACCAGGTTCCCGGCATCCACCAGCCGATCACCCACACGGCCGGCAATCGGACTTTTCAAAGTACAGTACTCCAGATTGAGCTGGGCCAGTGTGACCGAGGCCTTGACAAGCTGCAACGCGGCAGCCGCCTCATCACGGTCACCCAGTGCCTTGCGAAATTCTTCTTCCGACGAAGCGCCTTTTTCACGCGCAGCCGAAATTCGCTCGAACGTCCCCTGCGTCCTCGCAGCACGCGCTTCGGCTTCGGCCTGCTGAGCCAGCACACGCTGCAGCTCAGCCTCAAATGGCCGCTTGTCAATCTCAGCAATCACATCGCCGATGGCAACTTCTGAGCCGGGCTGAAAGGGCACACTGGTGAGATGACCCGAAACTCGCGCCCGCAGCTCCACCCGCTCTCGAGGTTCCGCACGGCCAGTGAAATACTGAAAATCCTGCACATCCTGAAGCTGCGGGACTGCCACAGTCACTTCCGGTATCGGTGCTTTGGCGGCCACAGCAGGGGCCGACGGTGCACACCCGCCAGCCAGCAGCAACAAAACTGGAACACAGCAGAGCAGCAGTCGCCGACAGAACCCGCATCGCATAGACAAAACTCGTTTCCGGATGGGTGAAATGCGGGTGAGACCGCTCTGGAAGTCGCAAACCTGCGCCGAATCACTGCCGGGCAATCCGGCAGAAAACTGAACTACTCAGCCACCGGACTGTCCTCGACTGATTGATACTTCACCACCACGTTGTCCTCGCCCGCAACTCGCCAGTCAAACCAGTTGAGGGAATTGCAAGCAAAATCCGGTCGGATCTGCGATTTCATGGAATTGACGCCAATCCGTCTGGATTCTGCTTGCAAATGGTCATCTGCAACGATCTCGACTGATGCGTCCGGATCTCAGTTGCGGTGCCGTCGGCGACAAGCTCCCCGCCGGCGAATTCTGTTTCACACCAAGTTCATGCAGCAGGAAGCGATAGGCGTCTGCTTCCCGTTCCGGGAAGTGACCGGTATTGCCCAGAGTCAGCAGCAGAATGGGTTTGCCGGAGCGCGAGCGAGTCTGCAGTGCTGCGGCCATCTTTCGGCTGTGCAGCGGGTCGACCAGACGGTCGTTCATGGACGTGATCAGCAGCGCGGCTGGATAGTCTGTGCCCTGCATGACGTGGTGGTAAGGCGACCGGTCCCGCAGACTTCTGTACTGATGTGGATCAGTCACCGATCCATTTGCTGGCACGTTGTACTGCCCGTTCGGACTGAGTTCATTCCGCAGTTGATCATAGTCCCCGAAATATGACACGCAGGCGCTGAACAACCGGGGCTGCTGCGCCAGCATGGCTCCGACCAGCATGCCACCATGGCTGTAACCGATAAGCCCCAGTTGCTCGGCTGTCGTGTAGCCGCCTGTGATCAGATGCTGCAGGCCGGCAGCAAAGTCGTCCATCACATGCTGTGTGTTTGTCAGCATACCCGCTCGATACCAGTCTTCGCCATATTCGTAGCCACCGCGAGTGTGTACCACGGCCAGCCGACAACCCGCTTCAAGCAGCAGCAGATGCACCGGATCAAAGGTCGGCAGCATGCTGTCGCGGTATCCGCCGTAGCCGGTGGCGATGCAGGGGGCCGGCTGTCGGTCCGGCAGAGTGATGGGACTGATGATCGTCAACGGAATCCGGGTTCCATCCTTTGATACGGCGAATTCTCTGCGTAATTTGCCCCTGCGTGAAGGCGGCGACGAATCAGAGAACCCCGGGATCCGCCGCGTGACTCCGGAGTGCGCATCGAACAGCAATGTGGAACGGGGCTGCAGCCACGATTGCGTCGTGAACAGAATCCGGTCACCAGGCAGCACCGACACCCCACCGACCGCCGACATCGGCTGCTGCCGGGGGCCCGGAAGTCGACGCCCGCAGTGATCAAACACTCGAAGTTCTGTGGGTCCTCCCATCTGGTAGGTTACGAACAGCCGAGTCTCAGTGGCCACGATGCTGGCGGCAGACCGGTAGAAACCAGGCACAATCGGGTGGCGACCATGCGGCACAATTGTGACAGCATCCTTCGCGTTCAGCGTCCTCGTGGACATCCTGACGATACTTCCCATCGGCCCGTCCCGCAGTGACAGCAGGAACAGCGATTCCGCACTGCCGAAAACGGCCTGCACAATGTCGTCCTCGAATGTACTGAACTGCCGATACTGGCCATCAGGGGAACGCAGATAATGCGCGAAGTTGCCGCCGTCGCCGTCCTGCACGGTCACCAGCAACTGCCCCGAGGCATCATGATAATCCAGCTCAATCTCAGCGACCTTCGGCAGATCCTTACCGAATTCCCAGCGGTCCGTGTCGGTTGCAGCACCGATCTCGTGGTACCAGACCTGCGAAAAGAACGACAGCTCGTCTGCCGGTCGTTCGCCAATGTCCGGGTAGCGCGTGTAGAAAAAACCGGTGCTGTCCGAGGTCCACGCCAGATCACCGCCACCGATGTCGGACACTCGCCTGATCACATCCACCTGTCTCATTTTCTGCTGCAGATCGAAGACCAGGATGTCGCACTTTTCGTCGGCAACGGTCATCAGCGACACTGCGACATAACGGCCGTTCGGGGATGGTTCAAACCATTCGTAAATGGGGTCCGCAGCCAGCAGCGCCGTTGTGTCAACGATCTCTTCGGACTCCGCTGCTCTGCTGATCGACGGCATTGTCACCAGCCGTCCCTGTTCCGCGGCGAAGATCCGCCCGCCCCGATATACAGGCTCTTCATACCCAGAGACTGAGTCGGCATACAGTTCCAGCAGACGTTCGGAAAAATGCTTCGGCAGCGAATGCAAGTAACGCTCCGTATGCCGATTCTGCTGCCGGATCCATTGCTGAACTGCCGGAGCTGATTGCTGCTCCAGCCACTGGAAGTCGTCCACAACAACATCACCGAAATAGGTGTCCGTTACCGGGATTTTCCGAGTGGCCGGCGGCTGGACCTGCCGCGGTGGCGTTTGCAGCAGCACACTTGCAAGGACCGTCAGGATCAGCAGCGCATGCATCGGGATTCTCCGGAGGGGTCATCTATCAGGAGGAATTTTCACTTTTCGCGATGGTCAGTCCGGTGCCAGAGTTCCATTTCGCCGCAGTGCCGCCGTCTGCTGCGGGTCTTCGTTGGGAGTACCAGCCCACAGCGGGCTGATGTTGTGCGTGTTCCATTCCTCCCATGCATTCGCCAGCTCCTGAACTCGCTGCGGCTGAACGTCGGCAAGGTTGCGTGTTTCGCCGGGATCACTCTGCAGCTCGTAAAGCTGCCAGCCGGTCTGAGTCTTCTGCTGGAAGTCGCGGGCGTCCACCAGCTTCCAGCGGTCGGCCCGCACAGCACGCTGCGGTCCGAATCGCCAGTAAAGCCGGTCGTGCGGAACTGCCGTGTGGTGTCCCTGCAGATGTGGCAGCAGGTTCACGCCCTCAACGCCGTCCGGCAACTCTGCACCGGCCACCGCACAGGCCGTCGGCAGAATGTCCAGAGTGGACACAGGAGCCTCGTAAACGGTGCCGGCTGGCAGTTGCCCGGCCCAGCTGACCAGATATGGCACCCGAATGCCGCCTTCCCAGAGCTGCCCCTTATCACCCCGCAGCGGTTGATTGATCGCAGTGTTGAAGGCAAAAAACGGTTTGCGTCCCGAACCGCCGTTGTCGCTGAAAAAAAACACCAGCGTATTGGGGTGCTGAGTACGAATCTCCTGCATCAGACGGCCAACCGCATCATCCAGCCCCAGCAGCAGTGCCAGATACCCGCGTCGCTGCGGATCCGTCACGCTGGCAGGAATCCGCTCCGCCACCGCCGCAGAAATTTCCAGCGGTGTGTGCACGGCATTGTACGAAAGAAACACAAACCACGGCTGCTGCGGATGGCGATTGACAAAGCGAATCGCTTCATCGGTGAAAATGTCCGTGGTAAAGCCGGGAACCTGCACCGGTTCGCGGTTCCGCAGCAGCGAGTTCGACGAATAAGCCCTGCCAAACACAGGCTTCGCCTCGGGCTGCAGCCGGAAATTGTGCGCCCCGGAAAGAAAGCCGAAGTACTCGCTGAAACCTCGCGACATCGGATGATGGGCTGCGTCAGGTCCCAGATGCCACTTGCCGATCAGCGACGTCGCGTAGCCGGCGGCCTGCAGAACGTCCGCCAGCGTCCGCTGGTTCAGAGGCAGCCCCAGAATCGCCTCAGGGCCTTCGTGCGGATTGAATTCGTGCCCGAAACGCGTCTGCGACTTACCGGTCAGGAATCCCGCTCGCGATGGACTGCAGTACGGAGCCGTGACGTAACCCGCAGAACACCGCACGCCACTGTTGCCCAGTGCATCAAGATGCGGAGTCGGGACTTCACAACCCCCGTGAAGGCCGATATCTGCATACCCCAGATCGTCGGCCACAACCACCAGCAGATTCGGTCGCGAAGATGACTGCTGCGCAGGGCAGGCGGAGGTCAGCAGCATCACGAACACAATCAAAAAGAGTCGAAACATGTGCATCGGAAAACTTTCATGGCAAACGCCGAAACGTGTTCCTCGTGTGGTCGCAGGCATGATGCCGGCCAGCCGTGACTCGGCTGAGTTCGAATCTTCGGCTCTGTAGTCAAAGGAAGTGCGCCGAGTGACACAGCATCTTAACCATGAAAGGCACCAATTGTGGAGGCATCCACAGGCGCGCCATTGGCGTTCCCCCTTGGGAGGGCGAGGCTCCTGCCGAGCCGTTCCACCCTTGGGAGGGCGAGGCTCCCGCCGAGCCGGTCCCCTTCGGGAGTGCGAGGCTCCCGCCGAGCCGTTCCCCCTTGGGAGTGCGAGTCTCCCGCCGAGCCGTTCCCCCCTTGGGAGTGCGAGTCTCCTGCCGAGCCGTTCCCCCTTGGGAGTGCGAGCCTCCCGCCGAGTCGTTCCCCCTTTGGCAGGGCGAGGCTCCTGCCGAGCCGCT
>CAITYU010000330.1 GCA_903896675.1 uncultured Planctomycetaceae bacterium | reverse complement strand
TGTACAACCGATCGACTCAGGTGCTGGCGGTATCGGACGGTGCGCGGCTGTCGGCGATTCGATTTTACGGCATTGATCCGGCCCGCATCAGGACTCAGTACAACGGCATTGATGTGCAGTCCATTCAGCGGTCGGCAGCCGGGGATCCGGGGGATGAATGGTGGTCGCAAGGCGGTCGCATTCCGGGTACGCGGGTGGTGCGACTGGTATCTGCTGGTCGGCTGAATCATGAAAAGGGCTTTCATCTGCTGATCGAGGCGCTGCGGCAGCTGGTTCAGGCGGGAGGCGGTGTGGAGTACCGCCTGGCATTACTGGGGGAGGGTGATCATCGGCAGCGTCTGCAGCGGCAGGTGCAGGCAGCCGGTCTGGAGGATCAGGTGCGGATGCCGGGTTTTCGGGCGGATGCGGCAGCATGGTATCGGACGGCGGATGTGTTTGTGCTGCCGTCGCTGGTGGAGGGTATGCCGAACGTGCTGCTGGAGGCGATGGCCTGTGGGACAGCGGTAGTGTCCAGCGACTGTCCGGCGGGTCCGGCCGAGATTCTGGAGGGTGGGCGTCTGGGTGAATTGTGTGCGGTGGGTGATGCGAGTGCTTTGGCAACGGCGCTGCGGCGGGTGCTGGCCGATCCGGAGGCGACAGGCAGCCGCACTGCTCTGGCGGAGCAGATTGTGACGGAAAAATGGACGATTCAGGCGTCGGTCAGGCGTCTGGAGCAGATTCTGGAAGCGGCGGCCGTGGCTGGCGGTCGGATTTCTGAAAAACACAGCGGTTGAACCGAGGCCTGATGGGATTCCGACGACGCTGACATGGTATCATCCGCGATCCGGGCTGCCGGGCTGGCAGCCCCAACTTTTTCGGACGCAGCTGATGATCATCCAGAAAGAGTACAAGTTCTACGCGGCACACCGCAACGAGACCCTGAAGGACAAGTGCAGCAATCTGCACGGCCATCGGTATGGGGTGCGGTGTTTTTTCGAAGTGGAGCGGGACGGCGAGATCAGCACGCTGTTCGGCGAATTTGACAGCCGCATGGAACCGTGGATCAAGGAACACTACGACCACGGGATGCTGATCAACGTGCATGACCCGCTGTACGAATCACTGCAGGAACACTGTCGGCGTACGGGTGAGCAGTTGAAGATGAAGCTGTTCAACGGTCCGACCAGTGTGGAAAACCTGGCGTGGATGTTGTTCACCGAGGTGACGGACATGGGTTTCCGGCTGGCTCAGCTGGAGATTCGCGAAACCGACACATCGGTCATTTCGTATACTCGTGAAGACTGGATCCGGGACAATCGTCTGTTTGCATCACTGCGCAGCCCGGGTGCGGCAAAACCGTAAAGTTCAGGTTTCAGCAGAATTTGTTGAAGGTTTGTTATGAGTCAGCAGCAGTGTCGCTGGGGAATTCTCAGTACGGCCGGTATCGCGAAGAAGAACTGGCATTCCATTCTGAATTCGGGGAACGGCGTGATCCGAGCCGTGGCCAGTCGTTCCACCGCAAAGGCTCAGCAGTTCATCGACGAGTGTCAAAGTTCCGTACCGGCTCCTTACCCGGTCGAGGCGCTCAGCAGTTATGAAGAGCTGCTGTCTCGGGCGGACGTGGATGCTGTCTACATTCCGCTGCCGACGGGGATTCGCACGGACTGGGTCATCAGGGCTGCTCAGGCTGGCAAGCACGTGATGGTGGAAAAGCCCTGTGGTGTCACCAGTGCCGACGTGCAGCGAATGCTGGCGGCCTGCGACGCAGCGGGTGTGCAGTTCATGGACGGCGTGATGTTCATGCACAATTCACGACTGGCCGCAATGCGACAGGTACTGGATGACGGCATCAGTGTCGGCACCATTCGACGGATTGCCAGTCAGTTCAGTTTCTGTGCTGACGAGTCGTGGGTGCAAAGCAACATCCGCGCCAGTGCTCAGCTGGAACCAGCCGGCTGTCTGGGAGATCTGGGCTGGTACACGATCCGTATCATCCTGTGGGCGATGCGGTATGAGATGCCTGTCGAGGTGCGTGGTCGGATTCTGCATGGTGTGCAGCGTCCGGACAGCAGTGACGTTGTGCCGATGGAGTTCCAGGGCGAGCTGCATTTTGCCAGCGGAGTCTCGGCAACGTTCTTCAACTCCTTCCGAGCCAATCATCAGCAGTGGGCGCACATCAGCGGCACGAAGGGCTATCTGGCGGTCAACGATTTTGTGCTGCCCTATTACGGAAACGAAGCGTCGTTTGATGTGGGGAACCACAACTTCGCGGCGGACGGTTGCTATTTCAATATGGAAAAGCATCTTGGGGTGCGGGCGGTATCGGAATACAGCAACAACCACAAAAATGCTCAGGAAACCGCGCTCTTCCGCAACTTTTCTGAACTTGTGAACAGTGGTCGGCGAGATCCATTCTGGGGTCAGGCGGCCTTGCAGACTCAGCAGGTGCTGGATGCGGCGCTGCGTTCGGCGAACAGTGGGTGTGGTCCTGTCAATCCGCTGGGTTAAGGACTTGTTCGACGGCTGTCAGCTTCTGCGAATTCGGCCGTCGTCTGACAGTCTCAGTAGATCCTGCGGGGGTAGCCGGGGTAAGATATCTGCCCCGGTGACAAGCCGGAATCTGTTTTTTTCATCTCAGTCCTGTTAGCTGCTGGTGTCATCATGGAAGCCTTGTTCAACCTCTTCACCAGTCTGGTGGATGTCTTTCAGGCCCTGCTGAATCTGGTGGTCAGCGTGGTACTGGTGCTGCTACCGTGGCTGCCTTTGCTGGGCTGGCTGGCATTTTTCAGTCTCGCGGTGAACTGGGCGAAGGCTTATCCGATTCTGCGTCGGGGCGGAATTCTGGGAGTGCTGTTGTTGATGGTGGTGGCGGTGCTGGTCTGGGGCAGTGTGGCTCCGCCGGAAGGTGGCAAGCACTATCTGCTGGGGATGGCGGTCAGCAACTTCACGGGCAAGTTCATTTATGTGACCATGCTGACCTGTATGGCGCTGATGTGCGGTTCTGCTCAGTTGTCCGGGGCCTTTGGTACTCTGGCGGTCTTCCCGGAAGCTGCGGCGGAAGACGACGATCATGGTCATGGTGGCCACGGTCACGACGATCATGGTCATGGCCACGGTCATGACAGCCATGGTCATTCTGATCACGGGCATGCGTCTCATGGTCATGGTGACCATGGCCACGCTGTTCATGCTCACTGACTGACAGCAGCAGCCTGCCATTCCGTCAGCCTCAACCGCCTGCGTTATGGAGCCTTGTCATGCGAATGCCGTCCGTTGTCTCTGCTGTGCTGTGCAGTTTTGGGTTATCAGCGATTGCGGCAGTGACTGCGGGAGACTGGCCGGCGTGGCGCGGTCCTGGTGGCAGTGGTCAGGCAGAGGGTTCAGGATATCTGCAGCAGTGGTCGGCTGACAGTGGTGTGCTCTGGAAGGCTCCGCTGACGATCCGTGGCGCGTCGACTCCGGCGGTGATTGGCGACCGCATCTTCCTCACGGGAACTCGCGACAGTTCCAACGTGGTGCAGTGTCTGAACCGTGCGGGCAGGCTGCAGTGGGAGCGTGTGCTGGGGGCATCAGTGGAAGGCAAGCCGGGCAAGGACGGCACGGGTGCCAATCCGTCGCCCACCACGGATGGTCGGTATGTGTTTGTGTATTTCAAAAGCGGTGATCTGGCCTGTTTCACGGTGGACGGTCAGCCGCAGTGGCAGCACAACCTGCAGCAGATGTACGGGCAGGATACGTTGTGGTGGGATCTGGGGACATCACCGGTGCTGACGGACAGTGCGGTGGTGGTGGCCTGCATGCATTCCGGTCCTTCGTATCTGGCGGCATTTGAAAAGGGTTCGGGCAGGCTGTTGTGGAAGCATGACCGCGAACTGGGTGCTCCTGAGGAAGCGGCTCAAAGCTATGCGACTCCGTGTGTTGTGGGCCGCGGTGATCAGCAGCAGATTGTGGTGCTGGGGGCGGACCACGTGACGGCTCATGCGGCCGCTGACGGTGCCGAGCTGTGGCGTCTGGGCGGTCTGAATCCTACGGGTCACAAGTATTTCCGTTCGATTGCCTCGGCGGCTGTTTCAGAAGGCATCGTGGTGGCTCCGTATGCCCGCGGTGATTCCCTGACGGCGGTGCGGCTGGGAGGCAGTGGTGACGTGACGAAGACGCACCAGCTCTGGTCGAACGCGGGCACAGCGGCCGACGTGCCGACTCCGGCTATCGCCGCCGGTCGTGTCTACATCTGTCGCGACAATGGTGACAACCGGGGTGTGGTGGATTGTCTGGATCTGCAGACGGGTCGCACGATCTGGTCGGGTCAGTTGCCGAAGAATCGTCATACATTTCGAGCGTCGCCGGTGGTGGCTGATGGCCGCGTCTATCTGACTCGGCAGGACGGCACTGTCTTTGTGGTGAATGCGGGCGGCGACAGTTTTCAGTTGCTGTCAGAGAACAGCGTGGCGGACGAGCACACCACGGCGACGCCGGTGTTTGTCGACGGAACGATTCTGCTGCGGACGGAATCGCACCTGTATCTGATCGGCAGTGCGCAGCGATCGGCGGGGGGTTGATCCCGGGAAACAGTCGACAGATTTTTGAAGGATGACCGTGATGTCTTCGTCCGCTGTCGTCTTGCAGCTGCTGACGTTCTGCTGCGGTGTGCTGTTGTTTCAGCCGCTGGCTGCAGCGGACGAGGCGGAGCAGTTTTTTGAGCGTGAGATCCGTCCGCTGCTGTCCGAAAAGTGTGTGGGCTGTCATGGCGCGAAGAAGCAGTCGGGTGGCTTGCGTCTGGATTCGCGTGAGTCGATTCTGCGGGGTGGTGATTCAGGTCCGGCGGCGGTGTCAGGCGATGCCGCAGCCAGTCTGCTGGTGCAGGCGGTGCGTTACGAGGGCGACCTGCAGATGCCTCCTGAGCAGTCTCTTGCGGTGCCTCAGCGCGACGCTTTGGCGCAGTGGGTGCAACTGGGTCTGCCGTGGCCGGCGCAGACTGGGATGCTGCAGTCGGTGGGACCGGACGCCGCTGCGGCTCACTGGGCCTTTCAGCCCGTAGCGGATCCTCCGATTCCCCCGGCCGACGCCACCCTGCTGCGGACTCCTGTGGATGCATTCATTCTGCAGGGGCTGGCGCGTCAGGGGCTGCAGATGTCGCCTGAGGCGGATCGTCGCACGTTGATTCGTCGTGCATATTTCACGATCACCGGACTGCCTCCTGCGGCAGCTGAGGTGGAAGCTTTTGTCAGTGATCCGCATCCGCAGGCGTATGAGCAACTGGTGGAACGACTGCTGCATTCGCCCGAATATGGTCAGCACTGGGCGCGGCACTGGCTGGATATCGCTCGTTATTCCGACACCAAGGGTTACGTGTATGGGCGTGAGGAGCGATTCTGGGTGCATGCCTGGAATTACCGTGACTGGGTGGTTTCGGCATTGAATGCGGACATGCCTTACGATCGGTTTCTGCTGCTGCAGATCGCTGCGGATCAGGTGCCTGATCGAGCGGACGGTGATCTGGCGGCGATGGGATTTCTGACACTGGGGCGCAGGTTTCTGGGTGTTCGGCGGGACATCATTGATGATCAGATTGACGTGGTGTGTCGGGGTACGATGGCATTGACGGTGGGGTGTGCGCGATGCCATGACCACAAGTATGATCCGATTCCGACGGCCGACTATTATTCGCTGTACGGTGTGTTTGACAGTTCGCGTGAGTTTCTGGCGGAGCTGCCGGCGGGGTCAGGTTCAACTGACGGTGCTCTGGCCGAGTTTCAGCGGGCGTATCAGGAGCAGGTAGCGGCGGGTGAAAAGCTGCGGCAGCAGCGGCGTGCCACGACAGCGGCTCGAGTGCGTGACCGGGTGGAGGATTACCTGCGGGCCCAACTGGATCCGGGGCGTTATCCGGAAGCCGGTTTTGATCAGATCATCGCGGCGACGGATCTGCTGCCGTCATTTGTGCATCGCTGGCGGGATTATCTGCGACTGGCTGAACAGCGGGGTGATCCTCTGTTTGTGGTCTGGCATGCCTACCGCAATCTGCCGCCGCAGCAGTATGCCGAGCGATCGGCAGTGGTGCTGCGTGAGCTGCAGGAGGGAGGTCGTCTGACGAATGCGCGGCTGGCCGCGGCATTCACGGAACCACCGGCGAATTTTGATGACGTGATCACTCGCTATGCCCGGTTATTTCGGGCGGTGGATGCGGAGTGGCAGTCCGCGCTGCAGCAGGCGGCGCAGGCCGGTGTGGCCGTTCCGCAATCGCTGCCCGCTGCGGACGCTGAGGCTCTGCGGCTGGTGCTGTACGGATCCGGTCAACCGTGTTTTGTGCCGGACGAGCCGATCAGCAGCACCGAATATGATTTTGATTCGGGTGTGTGCAATGAATTGTGGAAGTCGCAGGTCGAGCTGGAGCGGTTGATTCTGAATGCACCATCGCAGCCGCGGTTTGCCGTGGTGCTGCGGGACCGTGCGCAGCCGGTGGAACCCAGGATTTTCGTACGCGGCAACCCGGCTCAGCAGGGCGCGGATGTGCCGCGGCAGTTTCCCGGCCTGCTGAGTGGTGCTGAACGCCGCCCGTTTACCAAAGGCAGTGGTCGCCTCGAACTGGCCGAACGCATCATTGAGCCAACCAATCCCCTGACGGCTCGAGTGATGGTGAACCGCGTCTGGGCGTGGCATTTTGGACGCGGACTGGCGTCGTCGCTGGGCGATTTTGGACTGCGGGCAGAGCGACCTTCGCATCCGGAGCTGCTGGACTGGCTGACGACTCGATTTGTCGAGAGTGGCTGGAGCTTGCGCAGTCTGCATCGACTGATTCTGTTGTCAGCGGCGTTTCGTCAGAGTTCAGCAGAACTGTCAGACGTGCAGTTGCAGCAGCGGGCGCTGACGGTGGATCCGGGGAACGTGCTGTTGTGGCGGATGAATCTGCATCGGCTGTCATTTGAAGAGTTGCGGGATTCGCTGTTGTCGGTCTCCGGTGGTCTGGAACGTGCTGTTGGCGGTCGTCCGCAGGATCTGTTTCAGTCGCCGTATCCGCGGCGACGAACGCTGTATGGGCTGGTGGATCGACAGTTTCTCCCGGGGACTCTGCGGATGTTCGATTTCGCCAATCCCGACCTGCACATTCCTCAGCGCAGTGAAACCACGGTACCGCAGCAGGCCTTGTTTCTGATGAATCATCCGCTGGTACTTGAGCAGGTGCGGCTGCTGGCTCGCAGGGCGGCGGAGGCTGGTGAGCTGGAGCAGCAGGTCAGACTGGTGTTTCGCGAGGTCCTGCAGCGTGAACCGACTGTGGCGGAGTTGTCGGAAGCGACCGGGCTGCTGGGTGCTGAAGTACCTGAACAGCCGGCGGAACGACTGACGGCTGCCGCATGGAGTTATGGTTATGGAGTGGTGGATGAGGCGACGGGTCGCGTGACCGGTTTTCAGTCACTGCCGCATTTTACGGGGACGGCGTGGCAGGGTGGAGCAGCGCATCCGGACGGGAAACTGGGCTGGGTGCAGCTGACGGCTCAGGGCGGGCATCCGGGGAACGATCGGCAGCATGCGGCGGTGCGACGCTGGACGGCTCCGCGAAAACTGCGGCTGACACTGAAGCAGCGGCTGGTGCATGAGCCCGAGGTGGGTGACGGGATCAGGGCCTTCATTGTCAGTTCTCGTCAGGGCCTGCTGCAGGCTCAGAAGGCGCATCATCAGCAGGCAACCGGTGAGTTGGGGGGAGTGGTTGTGGAGGCTGGTGAGACGCTGGATTTTGCCGTGGATATCGGCGATCAACTGAACAGTGACCAGTATTTGTGGCGTGTGGAGTTGCTGGAGGAGAGTGCTGGTGAGTCAGCGGTGGTGTGGAATTCGGAACTTGATTTTCCGCTCCCGCCCAACCCCGCACTGACTCCGCTTGAGCAGCTGGTGCAGGTGCTGTTCTGTGCGAACGAGTTCCTGTTTGTGGACTGACGCGAATGAGTATGAATCGTCGGGATTTTCTGCGCATGTCGGCAGCGGCGGCGACCGTGGCAGCGGTGCCGACTGAGCTGCAGGCTGGTGTCTCGGCGGCATTTCCGGTGATTGACTGTCATACGCATTTTTACGATCCGAGTCGTCCTCAGGGCGTGCCGTGGCCGGGTCGTGATTCCAGTCTGTATCGGACGGTACTGCCGGCGGATCTGCGCAGGCTGCCTCAGCATCTGCCGGTGACGGGGACAATTGTTGTGGAGGCCAG
>CAITYU010000329.1 GCA_903896675.1 uncultured Planctomycetaceae bacterium | reverse complement strand
TGATCGCGACCGGATCCGGCAGTCAGATTGATATTCGCGGCGCGAAAGACGTCGACCTGCTTGGCGCCGTTGTCGCCGGCGGCACAGTCACAGCAACCGGTGTCACATGGGCCGGACCGGATGCAAAAGTTCGCATCCAGGCCGGTCAGCAGGTTTACATCGACACCGGTGTCCTCGCCGCAGGCAGCGTGTTTGTCCAGGGCGGTACAGCCGGCAGCGACGACAACGGCCTCGCTGTCTATCTCACCACTGCCTCCGGACTTACTGCCGCAGGACTCACCTCCGGTTCTTCCGGCAGCGCCGTCGAAATCCGCGGCGTCAGCGACATTCAGATCCAGGGCACCGTCGTCTCCGGCGGCACAATGCAGCAGCAGTTCAATGCTCAGGGAAAACGCATCGGCGAAACCTTTACCTGGTCCGCCAAACCGTCGTCCATCGTCGTTGCCGCTCAGAACGGTCAGGCATGGATCGGCGGGATGGCCATGACCACCGCCGGAACACTCGCCGAAACAGGGGGAAATCTCTGGACAACCAGCAGTATCCAAATCACCGGCGGTGATAACTCCCAGGGTGCCGGAGTTCGTATTTCGGGCTCCAGCTATGTCGTCGCCGTCGATCCGGCAGCCTCCATCTCCATGAGCTCCGCCGGAGACGCCGATCTCCAGGGCTCGGTTGTCGCCGGCTCACTGCTCACCCGGACCTTCGATGCCAACGGAGAATTCCTTGGCAATACCATCACGTCGTACGGCGGAGATTCCACAATTCGTGTCGAGGCGGATCAGCAGATTCGCCTCGGCCGGGACCTGCGGGCCGGAAAGAGCATCGATCTTGTTGGCGGACTCGACCCCGTCGAACCCGGAGTCGAATATTCCGGAAATGGGATTCTGCAATCCGGTTTCGTTCGAATCAGCACCTGGGGTCCCAACAGCGAAGTCAACCTGAATGCGCCCGGAAAAATCTCGATTCTTGCCCCTGCTCATACACAGGAAATCCGCGCTGAAGGCTTTGTCGCCACGGCCAACGGCAGGCTGGCTCAGAACGTCACACTCAGCCTCTGGCTAAGTAAGGTCGACTTCGACATCAGTGCGCAGGTCACCATTCCCGCAGCCTCGACCTCTACCAACACCAGAATTCAGGATTTGCTCGGCGATATTCAGGCTGCACTCAACGCCGCAACGTGGAAAGTCGTACGCTCCGAAAATCCCGCCTACGCACTGAACAGCAACTATACCTTCGATTCGGCCAATCCCGATCTGATTCCAACGCTGGCAGAATCCCGGATCGTACTCACAAGCTCCTACAAGCATCGCCTCCAAAGCAACAGTGTCGCGGCGAATCTGCTGGGCTTCAGCCTCAGTGGGACCGATCTCGATTCCTCCCTGCCCTACGCGATCCGCGCGGATCAGCCAGGCTCCGTCGTTCGCATCGGTGCTCCCGCTGGCCCCAATGGCAAACTCTACATCGCAGGCAAAGTCCTTGCCCATTCAGAAATCGTGCTCTACAGCGGCGCACCTGAACAGGGCGCTGCAGCCGATACCGTTTACGTCGAACTTGAAGTCACCGGATCACTGGAAACCGTCAATGGCTCCATCACACTCAGCCCCGGTGCCCGCACCGTGTTGTGGGGTGACGTGATTGCCGGCGGCGAAAACTCGGACGTCATCGTCACCGCCGACGAATCCATCGACCTCCACGGCAGCCTCACAGCCGGCCACAGCGTTCTGGTCTCAGCCGGTACCACGTCCGTTCCCGGCACCGAAAGCATCCGCACCTACGGAACAAGTTCTATCACGTCCACACACGGCGGCGAAATCCGCATCACCGGTGTCAATGACGTCGTCATCAACAGTGTCATCGGCCCGAACAGCGTCGACCTCAGTCTGATCCAGCTGGAATCCACCACCGGCAAAGTGCTGATCGCCAGAGAATCCGGCCGCATCGAAACCGGAACTCAACTGGTCTTCACCGGACACAGCCTCGAAGTCGCCGGCGTCCTCGTCAGCACCCGTTCAACACCAGATCCGGATGACTACGAAGTTCGCATCGACGTCACCGGCTCTGCAGACCTCAGTGGCGATGTCCGACTGGCCGGAGCTCTGATGCTCAAAGCCGGCAGCCTCGAAATCTACAACCAAACCATCATTCAACGCACTCCCGGCCAGAAATATCGTCTTGAAACCACCGGCTCAATCATCCTCGGCCGCACTGCGGAACTCAGCAATGGACAAAAACAGCAGCAGGGCGTAGTCATTGGTGCCCCCTTCATTGAGATCATTGCCGGTGGGTTGCTCACCATCAATCCCGGCTCTGTCCTCTTCGCTACAGATGCCGGACATGTCCTGAATATTCGCGCTGGCTCGGCTGTCATTGCCGGGACGCTCTACGCAGGAGCCGACCTTGACGAGTCCCGTCTGCCTGTCTGGGTGGCTCCAGGAGCCGCACGAATCATCGTCGACGGAGACCTCACTTTCGGGGGCACAGGAGCCGACGATAACGGACAAATTGTCCCGCGCGGCGGCAATGTCTGGGCCGTCAATGAAATCGAAATCACCGCCGGTGGCGCTATCTCACAAAGTCCTCTGAGTGCCTTTAAGGTCGACGCCACGGCATGGGGAACACGCATCCCGGTGATCCCCGGCAAGCTTTCCATTACCGCCGGGGAAGACCTGCAGCTATTCGGCCTCGCTCAAACACTCGATACCGGCTCAGACCTGCAACTCACCGCTGCAGGACAGGTCCTCATTGATGGACTCCTGACTTCCATGGGGGATCTCAGCATCAACGGCGGTACCGATGCGTCAGGCTACGGCATCATTCTCCTGCCAGTCGAACTGGATCCCGTCACCAAAGAACGCCTCTCCGGCGGTGAAATTCGTAACGGCCTGAACGGCCTGCTGACGCTGCACGCCACCGATGGCATTCTCCTGCAGGGACTGGTTGGCAGCGCACGCACCGAAGGATCCGGTACGCTGGCCGACGCACTCAGCATCACCGTCACATCAACCGCAGGCCCCGTGACAATCGAAAACCGCGTGATCGCCCGGGAAGCGATCACTGTGAGCGGCACCGGACTCAGTGTGCTGGCCGGTGCACAGCTGAGAACGACCGCCGATGCGGCCACCATACGCCTGATCGGCGCGGCCGATGTCTTTGTGGAATCAGCTGTCGACACAGGTTCCGCAACTCTGCCCCCAGGCCAGGTTCAGGCCAGCGGCCTCGTGCATCTCACGGGCACCAGCATCACCGTTGATGGCATTCTGCAAAGCCAGGCGGGCCGCGTGCTGCTGAACGCTGTAAACAGGGTCGATATCACTGGACAAGTCACAGCTGCCGCTGATCTGAAAATTCATTCCGGAATTGATCAGACATGGTCCCTCGAAAAACTCGAAAACGGCCCGGTCATACGCAGCGAACTGACTGATGGCGATGTCCTGATCGCTGGTGCCGGATCGGTACGCTCCGGTCGGGCCATCCAAGTCCTTGCGGGCGGAAATCTGGATGTGCAGTCTGATGCCACACTGGGAGGTGGACTGACGAAACGCACCCGCCCAATTGTGACTACCGTCCCGCAAACAGTTTTTGTCGTCACCGGCTATAACCAGGTGGCAACAGGCACCATCCTCGTGCCGGAAATCCGCATCGTTTCAACAACGGTTACTCGCCAGGCCGGCATGGATGAATTCCGTATCGGCTCGGTCTTCTATACCATGGATGTCACACTCACGCAGGATGGGTATTATAATCCACGCGCGGCCGTGGGCAGGAAGCAGAGAGAATACTTTATTGAGGGCGTAGACTATTACAACGCGTCTGACTATCCGCATCCGATGAGTTCCGGTGTGCCTGTCATTGACTGGGCTGCCTATGGTGCCCCGGCCCCCACCTCAAACTATAAATCCTCCGACTATCAAACATTCGCACAACTGACCGATGTCCAGCGAGATGCGGTGATCAGAACACTCGGTTATCTGCCACTCTACAACTTCAGCTACACCAATGCCCGCCAGAAACAGACAATCGAAGGCAACCCCACCGATCAGCCATGGGTGCCGGACTGGGCCGGAAAACCGTCGGTCATCGAGTATGTGCAGGTGGCGGGCTGGACAGATAAGTACATCCGCATGCCGCAGGGAGCCGCCGCCGATGTGCAGCGAGTCGTCTCGCAGGGAAGTCCTGAAGTCGGATCAGAAAAAGTTGGTACCTACAAAGATCGTGCCACTGCGAAATACACGCAGGACAAGTCGGCAGCAGTCGAGACTTGGGGCGACCCGGAACCGCTGCCCAGCCCCGGAGAGAACTTTTACCAAAACCTTGTCACGGACTTCGACGCAAGTCCCGTTCGCTGGCAGATTGATTACGCCAGCGCCGGACGACGTTTGTTCACGCTGACTGACGGCACCACAGATGCCGCTGCGGCTCGAGAACCGAATTGGCACTGGCAGTCCACCACCCGGGAAATTAACGTTACCGACTCGCCGATTGGTAATGCTTCCAGCAGACCCGGCACCTATGGAACCGGCCGGTTTGTCACTGCGCCGGATGGCTACCGCAGCATGATGGCAAGCGCCGTGGGATGGACTCTCGTGAGCCAGCACGTTGAATATAACGTCAGCAACAATCTGTTCTATACCCCACGACGTTATTGGAGAAATCCCAATGGTGGTACACCAGATAGTCATCAGAACGCCGCAATCAGCATGGGTGGCAAATTGGCAGAGCCGCGTACAGTTAATCAGCTTGTAGCACTTCGGGGGTTTGCCTCGGGAAGAGTCGGTATCCGCCATATGTTTGGCGGCTGGCGTTTCATGAGTAACTTCGAGCCAGCTTCGCCACTTATATTCGAAAACGGTCAGCCGGATGGCAGCGGTGACTCTCTCTGGTTTTGGGACAACGGGGTTTGGTACGACGATATTCCGTCTGGCTGGCAGGTTGGAGGCATTTATGAATTCAATCCCTCCTGGTACCGCGCCGACGTCAACGAAACCTTCTACGACTACACCACCGAGTGGACCTCCATCACCAACGACGTCTACGATCAACGTTTGACACTGCAGTATCAGTGGGTCAGCAATTCCCATGACATCTTCGGGAAACGAGAACGCTACGAAACGGTCCCTGTCGATGTCACCATCGTCAGCGAAAAGACGGTCACGCAGTGGGGCGTCGAACCCATTTCCGAACCCCAGACGCGGCTCGTCACAGATCGCTCGGCTGACCCCACACTGGTCCAAAGCAGCGAATTCGGAGCCCCGGCTTTGCAATCGGCCTCGTCCCTGCTGATCGATGTTGGCGGGCACGCCTTGCTCCGTGGCACCCTCACTTCGCAAAACAGCACACTGCAACTCAACTCCGGGGGCGCGATGGTTCTCGAAGGCCAATTGCCAGAATCAGCCCCTGCCCTCGCAGAAGTTGCATACGGTGAACTGCTGGCCCCCGCCGGTATCTCCGTCACAGCCTCCTCCATCCTCGTCAAAGACTCCGCCCGGATTCTGGTCAGCGGTTCTGACGACGTTGCCGATATCGGAGTCGTGCTGCAGGCTGCAGAATTCGTCAACCTCTCCGGAAACGTAACCTCGCCGACTGCAATGG
>CAITYU010000328.1 GCA_903896675.1 uncultured Planctomycetaceae bacterium | reverse complement strand
GCGGGAACTGGTGTTGCTGGAGGGTTGTCGGTACGGCGAGGAGGCTCAGCTGGCAGCCGTGGTACAGCCGTGGCAATCACTCTATCTGCTGATCGTGGACGGCCAGCGTGGGCGTGGCCGGTTGCCGTGGGTGTCGGAATTGCCAGAGCTGGCGGCGGTGGAGAGCGAGCAGCACTTTGCGGCAGCGGAGAGCCGATTTGAGCGTGGTGTGGCAGTCCACGCGTTACGCGGGCTGGTGCAACTGGGAGCTGACAGTGAGGCCTGTGTCACGGCTGCGTTGTATCCGGACCGTGGTGCGGATCAGCAGCGTGCGTCGGTGCAGCAACTGGAAGATCTCAAGCAGCGATTTTCTGAAAAGTCCGGGAGTGTTGTGCGAGCGGAGGCGGCGACTGCGGCGGTTGGTCAGCGTGCGGTGATGCCATCGGCGGCAGGTGCTGTGATGCACCCTGCGGCGGTTCAGGGAACGCATCAAGCCAATCTTGCGGAGCTTGAGTCTTTACAAAAGCAGGTGGGGCTGGCTGCGCAGGGGTCAGGGGCAGCGACGGAGTTTCGTGAGCTGCTGCAGATGCTGGGTGAATCGATACAGTTTGTGGCAGCCATCCTGACGGCTCGTGGCGGCAATCGCGGACAGCAGGCGGACGTTCTGGAGCAGTCCCTGCAGATGCTGGCTGAGGCTCAGAGTATGCTGCGGCACTGGCAGGAGCAGCATCAACCGGGTCAGGCGTCACCGCTGCAGGTGCAGATCTTTCACTGGCTGAAGAATGCAGTGGCTCCGGATGCTGAAGCCATTCTGCTGCATCGTTACATGAAGCTGAGTGATGTTGCGGATTCGAGGGGTTGCGGCGAGCTGAGGGAGCGAATCCGGGCAGCGAGTGTGCGCTGGCACCAGTCGCGTCAGCGATCGCAGAATCTGTTTCTGCTGCTGGGTGCGATCGACCATCTGGAGGCGGAGACTGCGACGAACGGCTGGGTGAATATCGACAGGTTTTATCAGCGTTTCATTTCCTCGGGTGGGGCGACCGATGATCCTGAAGTGCGAGAACGGTTATCCGCGAAGTTGCAGTTGTTTCCGGAGCTGGATGGCGAAGGAGAGCTGCAGCCGGCCGAAACGGGTTATTCGGATGCTCTGTTGAATCTGCTGCGTGCGATGCAGGCGGAACTGGATGAGCGGACGCTGACGGAGCTGGAGGGCGAGCGCGAGGTTCCGGAGGCATTGAGTGAGGAGGTGGCGACAGTTCGTCAGCTGCTGTCGGGTCGTCGGATGGCGATGGTGGGTGGCGTCGTGCGCCCGCGTGCGCGAGAAAGAATCGAGCGGGCTTTTGGTCTGGCGCATCTGGAGTGGATACCGGCATCGAAGAGAGATCGGGTCAGAGATCTTGAGCCGTTGATCCGTGGCGCGAATGTGTTGGTGCTGGTCACCAGCATTATTGGTCACAAGCACAATGAGCTGCGGCCGGTATGTGCCGAGCTGGGGATCCCGTGGGTGCAGACGACGAAAGGTTCGGGCTACGGTGTGAATCAGTTGGCCCATGCGATCATGCAACAGGCCAGTAAGCGATTGCAGGAAGAGCGGGACCGTTAATACGGCGGCGTGCGGGGTGCTGGTGCAGGGTGCTGCAGGTGGCGTGCGGGGAGGGATTGCGCCCGAGTGGATTCGAACCACTGACCTACCGCTTAGAAGGCGGTTGCTCTATCCAACTGAGCTACGGGCGCTTGTGTCTGGTGCGAAATCGTGTTTGCGCACGGCGCCGTGTGATTATCCCGCGTGAGGCAGACAGTTGCAAGTGGAGACTGGTTCGGCCGATCAGGCGGGAATTCGGGATGGCGGCACGTCAGCGACCTGTGGATTGGGCTGATTCTGAGCTGCAGTCGACCGCAACAAAAAAGGCTCAACGTCGAATGAGGTGCGCGGTACGAGGAGGTGTTTTGACCGCGAAAGGCTCGAAAGGCGTGCAATGACCGGGTAGTAGAGGCATCCAACGGCGAGCCATTGGCGGAAACCAACGGGTGTTGTCCTGAAGGGGCTGCGCACCCTGGGAGGGCGAGGATCGTGCCGAGCCGGGAGAACGTATTCCGGGAGGGCGAGGCTCAGGACGAAACGCGGGGTGCAGGGGAATGTTTTTTCAGCATCTGTGGCAGGGCAATCTGCAGGTGCTTACGGGATTTCGCATTGATCAAAAAAAACCGCCGGTTGTTGACCGGCGGGCGATGGGAGACCAGTTGCGGGCGGGCTGCGGCGTCTTTCACGCAGCGACAACCTCGACCTTTTCGATTTCCGCCATGTCCGTTTCGTCGGCCGATCGTCCGACCGGCAATTTGTCCTTCACATCGTAGGCCTGTCCGATGCTGCGGAGCAGTCGAATGGACCACCACGTAATGTCGAATTCCCACCATTTGTGCCCGGCCGGGGCCACAGCCGGATGGGCGTGATGATTGTTGTGCCAGCCTTCGCCATAGGCGAGGATTGCAACCCACCAGAGATTCCGTGAGGCATCTCGGGTGTCGTAGTTGCGGTAGCCCCACAGATGGGTGGCCGAATTCACAAACCATGTGCTGTGGTAGGCGGCGACCATCCGCACGCACATGCCCCAGACCAGCCATGACAACCCCAGTTGCCAGCCACCCACGGCCCAACCTGCCGCCAACAAAGCAACTCCGCCACCCCACAGCCAGAGTGCAAAGGTCTTTTCAAAGAATTGCATCACCGGTCGCTGCACCAGCTCGGGCACATAACGCTTCATCAGCAACTGAGAAGCTTCTGTCGACCGCTTGGGGAACAGCCACAGGATGTGGCCCCACCAGCCATCTTCACGCACCGGAGAATGCGGGTCACCTTCCTGGTCAGACTTCTGGTGATGCAGGCGGTGAGTGGCAGCCCATGTCAGCGGTGAACCTTCACCGGACAGGCAGCCAAACATCATGCACACAAATTCTGCCGGAGCTTTCAGCTTCATCGACTTGTGGGCCAGGTAGCGATGAAAGCCCAGACAGATGCCGATGCTGCAGGTCGCCCAGTGCAGGGCGAGACAAATGGCCAGCCCGGACCAACTGAACAACGCCGGCACGAAGGCAAACAGGGCACCGACATGCACGCCCACCAGAAACAACGTCACCACCCAGTCAACGTTCCTGAGGCGGAGTTGGTCACGATGGAAGGCGGCTACCAGCGTATCGGTTTCCGCCTGATATTTGAGCCGACGGACTTCGGGCGAAGCCAGCGTGCCGGAGGTTGGGTCGCAGGGACCGGCCGGTTGCGGCACCGCACTGCGTCTTACCAGATCAATTGTGCTCATGAATTTTTTGCCTGCATTCTGATGCAGTTTTCACCCGGTCACTGGAACAGCGGACGATTCCCTGAGGTGTTTGAACAGGGGCCGCTAGTGACTGACGGAGGACTGCGATGTCAGCGTAGTTTGGCTATCGACGACTCACAAGAGCAGCCTGTGTGGCATGGGTCACCCGATTGTCAAACCTTTGTCAAAGACGCAAGACCATACGGCGAATGGAGTTACGCGCGAGGCAAAACAGCGGTGAAGGGCTTCAAAACGTTCTCGGACCGCCAATTGAGAAAAAACGGGAATAAGATGCGGCGTGTGTGGGTGGTGGTGGGGCGGGAGAAAAAAACGGTAGCGTGGGCTTTAGCCCGGCGAACAACTTCGCGTCATCCTTGAAATCCCCGGTGTTTTTCAGGGGATGGGGCCGGGCAGGAATGACGCGGGGGACAATAACGGTAGCGTGGGCTTTAGCCCGGGCAAGTTGCGCATCCACGTGTTCGATAACGGGGTTTTCAACCCGGAAACCATCGCTCACCACGGAACACACGGAACACACGGAAAAGGAATCGTGGGTGTGGCGTTTTTTTGGCCGCGGAAAAACGCGGAATGACGCGGAATGACGTGACCCCCGATTGCGCGGTCCAGAAACCGTAGCCTGGGCTTTAGCCCGGGCAAGTTAGGCTCGCACGTGTTCGATAACGGGGTTTTCAAACGGAAACCATCGCTCACCAAGGAACACACGGAAAAGGAATCGTGGTGTGGCGTTTTTTTGGCCGCAGAAGAACGCGGAATGACGCGGAATAACG
>CAITYU010000327.1 GCA_903896675.1 uncultured Planctomycetaceae bacterium | reverse complement strand
CTGTGTGCTGCGGTCTGGTTTACGAGTCTGAATTCTGGCCGTGGCGGAGTTTTGGGAGGGCCTGAAGCAGCAGCACTTTTTGAGGCAATTGGAGGCTGAACGGCAGCCGCATGGGCGATTTTGACAGGGGAACGGGAGTTCGACTTCAGGAGCCTGATCCGCGGGCGCAGAGGCACCGACGACTGCCGAGTCAACCGAGCAGTTGCTGGTGGAAGCGGAATCCGTCATTGGCAGTGGCACGACAAACACCGTGCACAGCAGCAGTGTCAGGAGCACTGACGCCTGCTGGCGCGGGATTGGGCCATAAAAGATTATCGTCCGGGACATGTATTGATACCAAGCAACCCGGCTCGCCTCCACGAGTGAGATTGTAGCAATCGTCTGACACGATGGAAGAAAGATGCGGACAAAAGCCTCTGCAGACCGGCGATCGGGAAGATTTTGCGGGCTGGTGCTGATTTACCATTTTGTCTGATTGTGGCAATCTGTTGCTATGGCCTTGTTGGGAATGCAGCAGAAGGGATTGTGGTGTTCCGCGACTTTGGGGTGGGGTCTGACCGCCGGTCCCTTGCATCTGCTGCCACTGAACTCAACAATGGGCGAGCGCAGGATGGATTCAAAAGATCGTTCTGTCCCCACCAATTCGCCGCATTATCCACGAAAGAGTCGGCATGCCCACCACGCACTCCAACGAACCTGCTGATGCTGGTCCGCTGATTGAACAGCAGCCAGGTTCCCCGTACATGCCGAAGTGGCATGTCAATGAGCTGCCTGCAGCGCCGCAGTTTCGCTGGAACAGGCTGCTGCTGATGCTGGGGCCAGGTCTTGTGATGGGCGGCGCGGCGATTGGTGGGGGAGAGTGGCTGACAGGTCCTCTGGTCACTGCGAAATACGGTGGTTCACTGTTGTGGCTGGCCACATTGAGTGTGGTTTTTCAGGTGGTTTACAACGTGGAGATCAGTCGCTACACCCTTTACAGTGGCGAACCGATTTTTACGGGAAAATTCCGGATTGGCCCGCACCCCATGTTCTGGGTGGGGATTTATCTGTTGCTGGATTTTGGATCATTTCTGCCTTATCTGGCTTCGAGTGCTGCCATTCCACTGGGGGCCATGCTGCGGGGCTACATACCCAATCCCTCCAACCCGGCGGATGCTTCGCTGCTGACGTGGCTGTCCTGTCTGATTTTTGTGTCGGTGGTGATCCCGTTGTGTGTGGGTGGCAAGGTTTACAATTCCATTCGCGCGCTGATGACATTCAAGCTGGTGTTTGTGCTGACATTTCTGCTGTTTCTGGCCTTCCGATATTCGACGGCGGATACGTGGAAGGAACTGACGAGCGGTTTCGTGAAGTTTGGCAATGTACCGGTGATTTCGGACGAGGATGCGAACGGGAATGGTAAGGAGGATGCGGGGGAGCAGAAGCATCGGCCAAAGGTGGACAATATTTTCTCGGCGTGGTCTGAGGGGCGCAGTCTGGCCTTTGATATCTCGCTGTTCGGCATTCTGGCTTCGATGGCGGCGATTTCCGGAAACGGTGGCCTGACAAATACTCCGATCAGCTCCTTTACTCGCGATCAGGGCTGGGGGATGGGCAAGTACGTGGGTGCGATACCCAGTATGGTGGGAGGGCATGCGATTCAGTTGTCGCATGCGGGGACGGTGTTTCCGATCAGTCAGAGTTCACTGCAGCGGTGGCGGGGCTGGATTTCGCACGTGACGCGGGAGCAGTATCTGGTGTGGCTGCCGGCCTGTTTTATCGGTTTGGCGCTGCCCAGCATGCTGTCGGTGCAGTTTCTGGAGCGGGGTAAGGTACCGGCAGACAAGTGGCAGGCGGCT
>CAITYU010000326.1 GCA_903896675.1 uncultured Planctomycetaceae bacterium | reverse complement strand
TGTTTCGGCGGATTGGCGTGCACTACCTGTACCGGGCGTTTGACTTTTTTGAACTGGCCGGGTCGATTCTGATTGTGCTGTCGACGATTGCGGTGCTGGCATTGATCCGCAAGAGCAGTGAGACATTTCCGCTGCTGGCGGCGGGGATACCGGCCTTCCGGCTGCTGCGTCCCCTGCTGGTAACGACGGCCGGTCTGAATCTGCTGCTGGTGGTGAATCAGGAGCTGGTGATACCGCGTCTGGCGGTACAACTGCAGACTCCGCGTGGCAGTCAGATTGCATCAGTGCAGCAGGTGGAGCCTGTGTATGACTATTCGAACCACATGATGCACATTTCGGGCGATCAGGTTCTGGTCGATCGGCGGCTGATCGTGGGGGCGACGTTTGCGGTGGATTCGAAGGAGCTGAGCAGTCGTCCATTTGTGATGAAGGCCGAGCGGGCTCGGTACGTGAAGGACACGGCTCGCAGTGGTCGCAGTGGCTGGTTGCTGGAGAATCTGACGGCGGTGCTGGATTCGCAGATCCTGACGGAGGAGGGGCGGAAGCGGATTACTCCGTCAGCCAACGGTCGGGATGCATTTGTGGAATCGGACGTGACGTTTGAGCAGTTGTACAATCGTGGGCGGAACATGAAGCTGCTGTCATCGTGGGAGCTGGTGCAGCAGATCCGGAATCCGTCGACTGGTCAGAACCCGCTGCGTGCGCGCAGTCTGGCGCTGCATTCCCGGATGACGAGGCCCTTGCTTTCGCTGCTGAGCGTGACGATTGCTCTGCCGCTGGTGTTGCGGCGGGAGTCGAGTAGTCTGATCGCGAATCTGGCTCTGTGTGCGGGTGTCCAGGGCTGTTTTTTCGGGCTGGCCCATGTGTCGCTGGCACTGGGGGGTACCGGGGTGATTGAGCCGGATCTGGCGGCGTGGCTGCCGGTCATTCTGAACGGCATGGCCAGCACGTGGGCGGCTGGTCTGGTGCAGACCTGAGGCAGTTCCGGATGTCTGGCCTGCGGAAATGACATTCTCCGGGTCACCTGTTATTCTCTTCCGACTGGTGGTTCAGTGCGTCTCGGTCTGCCTGTGCGGGCAGGGCGGATCTGGTGCTGGTCGGAGTAGTTTGCATGACGATTGCAGGTGTTTCGATTGCGGGGCGTCTGAGCAGCCTGCTCCGGCTGGCGGCCCTGTCACTGGTGGGCCTGATGTTGCTGGTCTGCGGCAGTGAGTGTGGGGCGCAGCAGCCGGAACCTGTCGCGGATGCTCCGGGTCGCTGGGACCGGCAACGGGCGAACGAGTGGCAAAAGGGTGTACCGTGGCTGGCCGGGTTCAATTATCTGCCCAGCAACGCGATCAATCAGCTTGAGATGTTTCAGGCCGACACGTTCAGTCCTGACGTGATTGACCGGGAGTTCGGCTTCGCGGAAAAGCTCGGCTTCAATACGGCTCGGATCTTTCTGCACGATCTGCTGTGGCTGCAGGACAGTGCAGGGTTTCTGAAACGCTGTGATCAGGTGCTGTCAATTGCTGAGCGGCATGGTATTCGGGTGATGTTTGTGCTGTTTGACAGTTGCTGGCATCCCCTGCCGCGTCTCGGGCCGCAGCCTGCTCCCCTGCCCTTCACTCACAACAGCGGCTGGGTGCAGAGTCCGGGTATCGAGATTCTGCAGGACCCGGCGAAGGGGGGGCATCTGCAGGCTTACGTGCAGGGTGTCGTGAAGCGGTTTGCGAATGATCGGCGGGTGATCACGTGGGATCTTTGGAACGAGCCTGACAACTTTGACGGCGGGGCATCGAAGCGTCCTGACCTCGAGCCTCGCAACAAGCCTGAGCTGGTGAATCGTCTGCTGCCGCAGGTCTTTCTGTGGGCTCGTGCAGCTCAGCCGACTCAGCCACTCACATCGGGTGTCTGGCGTGACAGTGAGAACACGGCGGAGCTGGACGACTGCAAGCGCATACAGTTGTCGCACAGTGACGTGATCAGTTTTCACACTTACGGTGATGCTGCGTCGCTGCGGCGCTGCATTGATCGGCTCAGTGTTTACGGTCGGCCACTGCAGTGTACCGAGTTTATGGCGCGACCGAATGGCAGTGAGTTTGATCCGCACCTGGGGATCATGAAACAGCGAAATGTTTCAGCATGGTGCTGGGGTTTCATCAACGGCAAATCGCAGACGATCTATCCGTGGGATTCGTGGCGCAGGGCTTATGACGGTCCGCCACCGATCTGGTTTCATGATGTGCTGGAGGCGGACGGTCGTCCGTTTCGGCAGTCGGAGGTGGATTATATTCGGGCGGTGACTGGCGGGAAGTGACGGCGTGTTGTCCGGGTGGCGCGGTGACTGCGAGGACTGAAGATGAAGCGGTTGGTTGTGATCCTGTGCTGCTGTGTGTATTCGGTGTTGCTGTCGGCGGGTGTGGCTTGTGGTCAGACTGCTGTGCCGGCAGTGGGCACTGCAGCGGTGCAGGAGGTGCTGCACAGCGGATTGTCCTACCGGGACCCGACCGGTCTGGACACTGAGGCTCGGGAACGCTGTCAGCTGGATCTGTTGGTTCCTGAGGGGCAGCGGGATTTTGCCACGGTGATCTGGTTTCACGGCGGCGGTCTGACGAAGGGTCGGCGGGCGATTCCGCCACAGTTGCGAGGTCAGGGATTTGCGGTGGCAGCGTGCGGCTATCGTCTGAGTCCCTCCGTGAAGGCTCCTGTGTACATCGAAGACGCGGCAGCGGCGGTGGCATGGGTGGTGAAGAACATTGGACGTTACGGCGGTTCCGCGGATCGCATTGTGGTGTCGGGGCATTCGGCAGGTGGCTATCTGACGCTGATGGTGGGACTGGACCGCAGCTGGCTGCAGGCCGAGGGGGTAGCGGCGGACAGTCTGGCGGGGCTGGCGCCGTTCAGTGGCCAGGCAATTACTCATTTCACGATTCGGGGCGAGCAGGGGATCAGTGACAGGCAGCCGGTGATTGATCGGTATGCGCCGCTGTTTCATGTGCGGGCGGACTGTCCACCGATTGTCCTGATCACGGGTGATCGCAGCCGGGAGTTGCTGGGGCGATATGAAGAGAATGCTTATCTGTGGCGGATGTTTCAGGAGGTGCAGCATCCGGATGTGGTGCTGCACGAGCTGCAGGGATTTGATCATGGTCAGATGGCGGAGCCGGCGTTTCCGCTGCTGACGCGATTTGTCAGGCGAACGACGGCGAAAAAGCAGGAGTTACCGTGATGGGAGATCTGCGGGTGATGAGCAGCGTGTGGCGGTTCTGGGCGGCGCTGGTGCTGCTGGCATCCGGTTCTGCGTCTGTGGTATCGGGGGAAGACTGGCCTCAGTTTCGCGGTCCGGGTTCCGGGGGTGTCAGTCATGCGCAGCGGGCGCTGCCTGGTCAGCCGGCTCGTGACCAGCAGTTGCAGTGGCAGGTGACTCTGCCCACCGGTCATTCTTCGCCTGTTATCGCGGGCGAGCGGATATTTCTGACGGGAGTGGATGGTGAAGATCTGGTGATGCTGAGTCTGGAGCGAGCGAGTGGGAAGCTGCTGTGGAGGCAGAAGGTGCCGTGGGAGACAAAGGAGAAGTTTCATACCACGGGCAGTCTGGCGCAATCGACGCCGGTCACTGATGGTGAGGTGGTGATTGGTTTCTTTGGCAGCAGCGGGCTGCATGCGTGGACGGTGGCGGGTGAGCCGCTGTGGAGTGTGCGGATGGGGCCGTTTGCCAATGATTTTGGGGCGGGCAGTTCACCGGTGATCGAGGGTGAGCGGGTGGTGATGGTGCAGGACCACGATGTGGATTCCTTCATTGCGGTTTATGATCGTCGCAGCGGGCGGCAGATCTGGCGGCAGGACCGGTCTGAATTTCTGCGGAATTATGCGACTCCGCTGATCTGGAATGTGAATGGTCGGCGACAGATTGTGGTGCTGGCAACTCTGCGTATCGTCTCGTATGACCTTGAGACGGGTGCAGAGGTGTGGAGTGTGAGCGGGGTGTCGCGAATCATCAATATGACTCCGGTGATCGGTGACGACAACATTCTGTACGCGGCCTGTTTTTCGCCGGGAAATGATGCGGAGGATCGGGTGACTCCGCTGACGATTGACGAGTTGTTCGGGGCGGATGGCGACGGGAATGGCACGATCGAGGAGGCTGAGTTTCCGGATCATCCGTTCAGGGGGCGATTTTCGCAATTGGACCGCAACAAGGATCAGCATCTGACGAAGGCCGAGTATGAGGTGGCCAGTCGTCCGCATGTGGCTGGTCGCAATGTTGTGCTGGCAATACGTCCGGGGGGAACCGGGGACATCACCGGCACGCATGTGCTGTGGGAGCATCAGAAGCAGATTCCGTACTGTCCATCGCCGCTGTTCTATCGTGGTCGATTGTACATGGTGAAGAACGGTGGCATTCTGACGGTGCTGAAGGCTGAAACGGGTGAGGTACTGAAGCAGAAGCGACTGAAGATGACGAACGATTATTATGCCAGTCCGGTGGCGGGGGATGGCAAGGTGTATCTGGTGAATGTGAACGGTGGTCTGACGGTGCTGGATGCGGAATCGTTTGATGAGTTGCACACGGCGGAGCTGGGTGGCGACGTCCACGCGACTCCGGCGATTTCCGACGGTCGTCTGTTTGTGCGGGTGGGTGACCAGTTTTACTGTTTTGGTGAGTGAGAGTTGTGTGGGCAGGGTTGTCGTGCGGAATTGTGGGTTGAGAGCGGGTGGTTTAGACTCTGCGTGAATTTCGTATCCATGAACTGATCAGAAAGGTGACTGCCGTGTCCGTGGAAGCTCGACTTGTGGAACTGGGGATTACTCTGCCTGCGCCTCCGCCACCGGGTGGCGTGTATACTCCTGTGGTGATTGTCGATCGCCTTGCTTATGTGAGCGGGCAGGTGCCATATGGTCCGGACGGCAGGCTGGTGACGGGGCGAGTGGGTTCGGAGTTGACGGAGGAGCAGGGGGCCGCTGCGGCTCGCGTGGTGGCGTTGACAATGCTGGCGACGATCAGGGCCAGTCTGGGCAGTCTGGATCGTGTGAAGCGGATCGTGAAGGTGCTGGGGATGGTGAATTCGACGGCTGACTTCCAGCGTCATCCGGCGGTGATGAACGGGTTCAGCAACACGATGGTGGAGATTTTTGGTGATGCCGGGAAGGCAGCTCGCAGTGCCGTCGGGATGGGTTCATTGCCGTACAACGTGCCGGTGGAGGTGGAGGCGATCCTGGAGTTGCAGGACTGAATTCCCGGGAATCCGACAGCATCTGCCGTTTTTTTCCTGATTCCCCGTTTTTTTGAGTTCTCGATTGATTCACCCTAAGGCGCGGGGCTGGCCGATTGATTCGCAGTTGCGGAACTGTATGCTGATTGTCGGTGTGGAGGGATGCCGGCGTGTCCGTGACGGTATCAGGGAGCGGGCAGTAGTTCGGCAGTTGCTGGAAGGGCGACCGATGAAGGAGTGGATCATCATCATGGCGGCGGCGAACCGGGCTGGAATCCTGGCCGCGGTAACTCGCGCAATCGCCGAATTGAAGGGGGATCTGCGTGAGGCCAGTCAGACGGTGGTGCGGGGCCATTTCACGATGATTTTTTCGGCTGAGTTCCCGGTATCTCTGGAGCAGTCGATCATCCGTGATCATCTGCAGGACGCCTGTCGTCCGTTTGGTATCGAGCTGGTCCTGCGTGAACAGGATGCTCCTGCGGCCCCTGTCGAGTATGCTGCGGGCACCAGTCATTACCGGCTGCGTCTGGGCGGTCGCAACGAGCCGGGTGTTCTGCGAAAGCTGAGTCAGATCATGGCGCGGCACAGTGTGGACATTACGGGGATGCATGCTGAGCGATCGGAGGACGGTCATTCGTTTGAGATGATCCAGCGTCTGGCGTTGCCGGCGGGTGTGGATCCGCTGGTGCTGCAGCAGGAGGTGGAGGCGGCTGGTCAGGACTTTGGAGTGACGGCGGATCTGCGAGTGGCGGACTAGGCGATGCAGCAGCCATTTGTGTTCATGATGGGCCAGTACGAGGCTCAGATGCCGGCGGATCGGATGTATTCGAAGCGGCATTTGTGGCTGCAGTCCTGCGGTGCGGACGTGTACCGTGTGGGGTTTACTGCTTATTCGGTGCGACTGCTGCAGGATGTGTATTTCCTTGAGTGGACGGTGGACGAGGGGTCGATTGTGCGGGACCGGCAGGAGATCGGCGAGGTTGAGAGTGCGAAGGCCGTGTCTTCAATGTTTCCTCCGTCCGGCGGCAGGATCATGCGTTTCAATCCGGAGCTGCTGCGGGATCCGGCGGGGATCAATGCGGACAATTACGGCAGTGGCTGGCTGTACGAGTTTTGTCCGGACGGTGAACTGCTGACTGCTGAGCAGTATCTGGAGTATCTGCGGACGGCGTGGGAAGAAGCGCAGCGGACGATCAAGGGCCAGATGAACGAGGGTTAGGAATCAGACAAGGTTCAGGTCGGACATGTCAGCGAGTACAACGGGCACATTGACTGTAGTGATATCCCAGGCGCAGGGACGTAATCCGACGAAGCGTCGTCTGGAGGAGGAGCTGGCGCAGGCGCTGCTGGCGGAACCGGGAATCAGTGTGACTCTGGTGCCGCACCTGTACGACATGTCCCAGAATCATTCGGGCATGCAGTTTCTGCGTGAGGTGCGGGGTGATCTGCTGGTGCTGGGCTGGCTGTATGAACGAGCGATCCGGTGGACCCTCGACCGTGCCGGCGTTCGTGGTCGGCTGGCAGAGACGCTGCTGCGCCCGGCCGATGAAGTCGAGGAGGACGATGACGATGAGGCAGCAGCGGAGGACCATCATGCGTCCGGTGGAATTGGCAGTGTGGATGTGCCGGATCGTGCATTATGGTGCATCGATTTCCGGGCATCAGAGAAATGCCAGGATTTTGTGAATGAGATTCGTCGGATGCGGGATGCGGGTGCACCGGCGGACGCTGCCGGGTTTGACCTGTTGTCCTGGATCAGTGGCAGTCCATCGGCTGAGCAGTTGCAGCGGTATCTGCAGCCCGAGCGTCTGCTGGAGGCTCGGCGGAAATCGGACGGTGGTGCGGCCAGTCTGGAGGACAGGGCGGTGCTGCCGGAGGACACGGGGCGTCGCTGGTATCCGGTGATTGATTACAGTCGCTGCACGAACTGCATGGAGTGCATCGATTTCTGTCTGTTCGGTGTGTATGGGGTGGATGCGCTGGATCGCATTCTGGTGGAGCAGCAGGACAACTGCAAGAAGGGCTGTCCGGCATGCAGTCGCGTGTGTCCGGCGAATGCCATCATTTTTCCGCATCACAAGACGGCGGCGATAGCCGGGGCGGAAGGTGAGGTCAGTGGCCTGAAGATTGATCTGACAAAACTGTTCGGTGGTGACGAGGGCGAAAGTGCGATTGAAATGGCGGTGAAGGAGCGTGACCGCGAATTGATTCTGGATGGTCGGGATGCGGTGGGGATGAGTGTGGGGATCAGGCAGCGGCATCGCGAGCAGATGGACCAGTTGCTGGCCGACCTGGATGCTCTGCAGTTCTGAGCTGGTCATTTGCGGGGACCCGGCGTGAATATTGCCGCGATTCACTATCATTTTGGTGATAAGGAACGCCTGTACTTAGAGTGTGTGAAGCACGCCCATTGTCGGCATGGGATGACCTCGTTTGACTGGCCGGCGGAAACGTCACCTCGGGAGAAACTGTCTGTTGTGGTGACGCATATGCTGACCACGATGCTGGCGACGGACCAGCCCGAGTGGCATCTGGAGCTGCTGGTTCGCGAGTTGGCTCGTCCGACGGCCGCGTGTCGTGTTCTGGTGGAGCAGTTTATTTCGCCCATGTTTGCTCAGTTGCTGGCAATTGTCGGTGAGCTGATGCCAGTGGAGACACCGCTGCTTTTGCGGCAGCAGGCGACGTTCAGTGTTGTGGCGCAGTGCCTGCTGTATCGTTATCATCGACCGATCGGGCAGTTGTTGATCGGCGAGCAGCAGTTTCAGCGATTGCTGGATGTGGACGCTGTCAGCAGTCAGATTATTTCGTTCAGCCTTGGGGGGATACAGCGGTGTGGCGTTGACAGCTTTGCTGAGACCGCAGCGGAGGCGACGTCATGAACTGGCTGGCGTGGAAGATGCTGACCGGTGATCGGACGAAGTATCTGGGAATTGTGTTTGGCGTGGCGTTTGGAACACTGCTGATTGCACAGCAGGCATCGATTTTTGTCGGACTGATGCGGCGGACTTCCAGTCAGATCATCGACATTACGTCTGCGGACATCTGGGTGATGGATCAGCGGCAGCGGAATGTTGACGACATCCGACCGATGCCTGATTCACGGCTGGGTCGTGTGCGTGGCGTGACGGGTGTGGAGTGGGCCGTACGGCTTTCGAAATCGATGATCCGTGTCAGGACTCTGAACGGCGACTTTACTCAGGGGATTCTTGTCGGCGTGGATGATGCGTCGTTCACCGGGGCACCTCTGGAGATGCTGCAGGGTCATCATGCGGACCTGCGTCGTCCGGACGGTGTGATTCTGGATTTCGACGGTTACCGGCAGTTGTTTCCGGGTGAACCTGTGACGGTGGGTCGAGTGCTGGACATGAACGACCGGCGGGCCGTGGTGGTTGGAATCTGTCGAGTGACGCCGCCCTTTCAGACATTCCCGGTCATCTACACTCGCTACAGTCAGGCGGTGCAGTTCATGCCGCCGCAGCGGAATACGCTGTCTTTCATCCTTGCGCGGGCCGAGCGCGGGCAGCAGCCACAGAAGCTGGCGCAACGCATTTCGCGGCAGACCGGGCTCAAGGCCCTGACGTGGGACGAGTTTTTCTGGCTGAACATCGGTTATTACATTGAGAACACCGGAATTCCGGTGAACTTTGGCATTACGGTGACACTGGGGTTTATCGTGGGCGGAGCGATTGCCGGGCAGACCTTTTATCTGTTCACTCTGGAGAATCTCAGGCAGTTCGGCAGTCTCAAGGCGATGGGTGTGACGAACTTCAGGCTGATCGGGATGATACTGCTGCAGGCATCGATTGTGGGGATCATGGGGTACGGGATCGGACTTGGAGGATCGGCTCTTTTTTTTGAGCTGATGGAGCGAAGTGGCCAGGCGGACCTGCGTGGGATGTGGGTTCCGTGGCAGGTGGCGGTCATCGCTGCGGCAGCGGTCGGGGTAATCATTGTGCTTTCCAGTCTGCTCAGTCTGCGTCGTGTTCTGGTTCTTGAACCGGCCATGGTCTTCAGGTAGCAAAGGGTGCGATCGTGATTCGTTCCGATGTACCGGCGGACCGGCGCTCGATGACTTCGGCATCGGGACCAGCGGTTTGCTGCCGTGGTGTAACGAAGGAATTCGGCTCCGGCGAGGCGCAGGTCAGGGCTCTGCGTGGTATCGATGTGGATATTCAGTATGGCCAGATGACTCTGCTGGTTGGTCCCAGCGGTTGTGGCAAGACGACATTGATTTCGATCATGGCGGGTCTGCTTGATCCGTCGGCCGGTGAGGTTTCGCTGCTGGGCTGTAATCTTCGCAGTCTTGCCGGCAGTCGGCTGGTGCGATTCCGGGCCGAGCACATTGGTTTTGTGTTTCAGCAGTACAACCTGCTGCCTTCCCTGACGGCCGTTGAAAATGCTGCGGTACCGCTGATCATTCGCGGTATGCGACGTTCGCAGGCGATCGAGCGTGCGCTGGAATTGATCACTGAGGTTGGCCTGCGTGACCGGGCGCGGGCACTGCCTGCGCAGCTTTCCGGGGGGCAGCAGCAGCGTGTCGCGATAGCTCGAGCACTTGTGCATGAACCGCGTCTGCTGGTTTGTGATGAGCCGACCGCCGCACTTGATGCACAATCCGGACGTACCGTCATGAATCTGATTCGGCGAGTCACTGTGCGCAGTGATCGGGCCGTTATTGTGGTCACCCACGACAACCGTGTGTTCGATCTGGCTGATCGCATCATCGCCATGTCGGATGGCCTGATTGATTTGACGGCCACCGAGTCTGAACAATCGGTACTGCGAAACCATCAACAGAGGACCACAGAGAACCATGCGTAACATCCTGCTGCCACTGATTGCGCTCGGAATGCTGCTGTTCGGAGTCAGCCATATTCGTAACAGGCAGCAGGAGCCTCCGCAGAGTCCGCCGCCGATTACGCCGGTCGTATCACCGTATGTCGAACGCATTGCGGGAGCGGGGCTGGTGGAAGCAGCCACGGAAAATCTGGCGATTGGCACGCACCTGCAGGGAATTGTTGACCACGTTTTCGTGAAGGTCGGGCAGCGTGTGCGGGCGAATGACCCACTGTTTGAGCTGGACACGCGACTGATTCGCTCGCAGATTGCAGTTCAGGAAATGCGATCCGCCAGTTCCCGGGCTGAGTTGTCGAGGCTTGAGCAACTGCCGCGTGCGGAGGATCTTCCACCGGTGGTGGCAAAGCGGGAGCAGTCGGATGCGATTGTGCGGCAGTGGGAAGACGAGTATGCGCGGCAGCAGAAGCTGGCTCAGGATGGTGCCACGACTGAGTCGTCACTTGTTGCCAGTCGGCAGAAGCTGGCAGCAGCGCGTGCCGATGCGGCGGGCATGCAGGCTGAGGAGGATCGGCTGCGGGCGGGAGCGTGGGAAGCGGACAAAACGATTGCACGTGCCGCAGTCGCCCTCGCCGACGCCGAGGTCCTGCAGTTGAAAACTCAACTGGATCTTCACAGGGTCTGCACGCCGGAACTTGAAGATGCGGCTGGTGCAGTCGAGCTGACGGTGCTGCAGGTGAATGTGCGTCCCGGAGAGGCTGTGGACACCGCGGGCGGGAAGACACTGGTGATGCTGGGAGACGTTCGCCGCAAGCATGTCCGGGTTGACATCGATGAACATGATGTCCCGAGATTCCGCAGCGAGGGTGCTGCGACGGGAGTCTTTCGGGGCGACGTCGCACGCAGTTTCCCGCTGAGGTTCATGCGCGTCGAACCTTTCGTGCTGCCGAAACGCTCCCTGACCGGTGACAACACCGAACGCGTTGATACTCGTGTGCTGCAGGTGCTGTACGAAATTGCAGCCGATGCGGATGCCATATTTATCGGACAGCAGATGGATGTGTTTATCGAGTCGCATGCTGAGGCAGCCACCACCGGCGAAAACACCGGACCCTGAAGACTGCAAACTGATCCCGTCAGCCCTGCAGCAGAGGTTCTGCGCCGCAGGACAGCAGCAGATCAGCGACTTTGCATCCGATGGATTCGGCGTCAGCAATGTCGCCGGTGGCCGACTGTTCAAGGCGTGTGTTGCCGTCGTGTGACAGGAGGACTCCTGTCAGAGAGAGCTGCTGTTCCTGAATGCAGCACCAGACACCGAGCGGTGCGTGGCAGCCTGCACGGAGCGTTCTCAGCAGCGAGCGCTCGGCCAGTACTTCCGCCATGGCGGTTGGGCAGATGAGTTGTGCGAGCAGGTCGCGGGTGGTGGTGTCAGCTTCGCGAGCTTCGATCCCGAGTGCACCCTGACTGACGGCCGGGAAGATCAGCGGGGGTGAGAGGATCAGTGAGATGCGTTCGGACAGTCCCAGTCTTCCCAGTCCGGCTTCGGCAAGGATGATGGCGTCGTACTGACCTTCGTCCAGTTTTCGCAGTCGCGTATCGACATTGCCACGGATTTCGCTGAGCTGCAGATCGGGGCGATGATGCAGCAGCTGGGCCTGTCGTCTGGGGCTGCCGGTGCCGATGCGGGCTGCCTGCGGCAGATCATCCAGAGTGTTCGGTGTGGCTGTGCCGGAGGGCAGCAGCAGGGCATCGCAGCGCGGAGCTCGTTCGGGAACGCATGCCAGTACCAGTCCATCGGCCGACTGTGTGGGCAGGTCCTTCAGGCTGTGCACCGCCAGATCGGCTCGACCATCCAGCACCGCTTTCTGGACTTCGCGAGTGAAAACGCCTGTGCCACCGAACTGTCGCAGGGCGTCGGTCTGATTGGTATCCCCTGAGGTGACGATAGGTACGAGTTCCACCAGCGGTTGTGCGGGCAGCTGACGCAGCCGATCTGCCGTATAGTTCGCCTGCCAGAGGGCCAGCGGACTTTTGCGGGTGGCAATACGAAGGATCGGCTGTGACATGCTGTGAAACCGGCGACCTGGCAGAAATCAGGGGAATGTGGATGGCTGCACTTCAGGGCTGCAGAATGTGCTTGCCGTCTTCGAACTGTTTGTGGCAGGCATTGCAGCTTTCCAGCATGGATTTCCATGCTGTGGTGGCGGCTGCAAAGTCCTTTGCCTTGCCAGCGGCATACAGGGCAGCGCCTTTTTCGCGGGAGGCTTTTGCATGAGCGATCCAGTCTGCGGCTGCCCCGTCCGGTGCCCGACTGAACAGCAGGTTACAGCTTTCGGCCAATACGAGTGAGTCAGCTTTGATGGCTTTCCAGCCCTTGTTGTCTGCCGGGGCAGTTGTCATGGTGGCTTTCAGCCGCAGGTAGGTGGGCTGAAAGACGTATTCCATGAACTCGTGCATGCTGTCTTCGACCGGTTTGACATCTTCGGTCGGTGCGACCGGGCCGGACCATGCCACGCGGGAGGATTCGGGGGCGAGTACAGCCAGCAGGCAGCCGGCGGCGGCAGCACCAATCAATACAGTTCTCATGGAGTCAGACTTTCGTTCTGGGGTGGCTGGCATCGCACTGTTCAGCGGACATTCAGTTTGAGCTGTGCTTCCGCGGTCTGCATGCTGTATTGATCCCGGACTCGTACTCGTACGATCCATGATCCTTCCAGCAGCGGTGCAGTCAGTTCGATGCTTTGGTAGTAGTCAGTGCGCTGTTCGTCGCACTCGTCAGGGATGGATGGCAGCCGGACCGGTTCCAGAGCTTCACCATCCTCCTCGCGAATATACTCAATCACCGCCGCGGATTCTGTTCTGTAGCGTCCTTCAGCAGTCAGTTCCGACCGAAAATTCCTCAGGCCTACGTACAGCAGCAGTCGCTGTCCCGGTTCGAAGTCGGCGGCAGGAAATGCAACGACGCTGCCGAAACCGTTAATGCGGCTGCAGAACTGCAGTCGGTTGATTTCAAGGCGTGCCAGTGGCTGCAGTCGACGTTCGGCAGTGCGAATCTGTCGCAGGGTTTCTCCGAGCAGATCGCTGCGGGGGATGGACTCGTCGGTCGTGCGATACTGATTCATGGCCAGCATCATGGACTGCCAGAATTCCTGCTCCTCGCGGGGGAGTGCTTCAATGGTTCGGATGGATTCGGCACTTCGTCCGGTGATCATCAGCAGCAGCCGCAGATCGGTTTGCCGGCGGCGCCATGCGGGCAGGTTTTCGGGACGTCCAGCGGAGTTTCGTGGCCAGTGTTTGAGTTCGTCTTCCAGCAGGGTGATGGCGGCAGTGAGGGCCACGTCCCGATCTGCGAGGGCGGATGGTTCCGATGGTGTGGGGAGTTCTTCCGGGTTGGCCGTGTTGGATGTTTCCGTTTCGGCCGTGGCGGGCAGATCGGCCGTTTCGCGTTCGTGAATGAGTCCGAACGGGTCACTGAGTCGCAGCATCTGTTTTCGCAGGCGTTCTGTATTCTCGTCGATTCTGGGTGAATACAGACCTTTGAGTCGGCTCAGCATTGACGGATCGCTGACGTCTGCAGGGGAAGTTTCCGGTTCCGCTGCCGGTGCGGTTCCGACCGGGATTTCCTGGGGCGGTTCTTCGCCGCTACCCGGGGGTGATGTGCGGTCAGCGGGTGTGCGCGGGCCGCGGTTGGCCAATCGCAGTCGTTCGGTCATTGATTTGCCGGATTCGGCTGCTGGCCTGCGGGGCGTGATGCGGGGACCGGTGGTTTCTTTGACCGGCTGAGGAGTCGGCGATTCCTGTGTTTCGAGGAATGGATCGGCAGCGGTTTGCGGGCCGGTTCTGCGAGTTCGCAGCAGTGAGTGTCCGGGCGCGTCCGGGGTGGGTTTGTCGAGTGCTGCCCGGCCACTGACGGCCCGGGTATCCGCACTTCCGGCGGGTTCATCTGCCACTGCTGTCGTGCACAGTACGTACCATCCCGCCAGCAGGCAGCAGAGAGCGGCTGTCCGTCGGTCGTGGTGGGGGCTGCGGATGGGAGTGCAGGGGGTCATACGGCGTATTCGGGAGCCGAAAACTGCAGTGCTTCGGGATTCAGCCACTGCTGCGAAACGGCACTGCGAATTCTGATCGGCGGAATCTATGGCTGGGAGGAAGTGGATCACAGGCCGGATTCCGGTGCCGCTGCGTTTCGGCTGGCGATTGGCGGCTGCTACTGGCGAACAGCGGCAGATTTCGCCGCAGGTCGGCTGATGCTGCGGTGACTGGGGTGTTTCCGGCAAAACAGGTAAACCGTGGCGATGGCTGATTTCCCGTTGAATCGGGGCTGTGCATGCAGCATTCCGGAACGTAAGATTCGCTTTGCCGCGGCGTCTGCCGGGAAGGACGGTACGCGGTATCCGCAAGCAACGGAGCACATTTGTGTGGAAACTCGTTCTGGTGCCAACATCGACGCTGCTGTGGCTGTGGCTGTGCTGTGTTTCTGCGCGGGGTGTTCAGGCACCTGACGAGTTGCCTGTTCCGGAGGAGCAGGCTCCGGCGTGGCAGCAGCGTTTGTTGACGGAGCGTCGGGTTCCGGACCAGTTGGCGGACCTGAGTGCGGCGATCGACCGACGGGATGTTCAGGAATTTGAGACTCAGTTGCAGGCGCTGCGAGAGGTGAATGGATCGCTGATGGTGCCGGTGCTGAACGAGGGTTATCAGCCGCTTTCGGCTGCGCTGTTTCAGCGGTTGCAGAATCTGGATCCGGAGTTGCGTCGAATTGTCAACTTGACAGAGCCATCAGCGGCGGGTGAGTTGCAGCGAGTTCTGCAGAGTGGCAGTGCGGAGGAGTTGCCGGGGCTGCTGCATCGATATTCCGGGACGACGACATCGCAGCGGATTCATCTGCTGCTGGCGGTTCTGCATGCGGATCGGGGTCAGCATCTGGCAGCGCGGCGCTGGCTGCGTCCGCTGCAGTCTCCGGCGACGGCCCCGGACATTCTGCGGCTGGTGAATCAGCTCCTGTCGCGACTGCCGGGGGATCAGGTGGAATCGCAGGGGGCTGAAGTGCAGCAGGCTGCCCCGGCCGGTGTTCCGGACGCCCCCAAAGAACCTGCAGTTGTGACTGGAACTGCCGGGGCCCCTTTGCCACGGTATCTGCAGTGGCTGGAGCTGCTGCCGTTGTCCGTCAGTGAGCGACGTGTGCATCAGGAGTCGATCAGGCAGTCGACTGATGCACGGCGGGGTGGCGAGCGTGGTATTCCGTGGATGTCGGCGGAGCCTGCGCTGGACGCTGAGCGGGTTTATGTGAAGCAGCCGGATCGAATTACGGCGTGGGAGCGTTCGACAGGGCGTCATCTGTGGAGCCGCAGCCTGAATCCTCGAACTGCCGTGGGCCGGGAGGATTTGCCGTCGTTGGGTTTGTCCCGTGGCGGCGGTGGCGGTGGTCTGACGGAGCGACATGAGTTCCTTGGTCGCGTCAGCAGCGACCGTGACCGATTGTATGTGGTGTATGGTGTCAGTCACTCCGCAGCGACTCGTTCGGTGGAGGAATCTCTGCAGCTGCGCATGCGGCTCAGTCGCAGCCGGGGCGAGAGTTCGCCGGAGTTGTGGGAACTGATTGCGATTGAAAAGAGCACGGGGCGCAGGTTGTGGACGGCCGGTGGTGAGGCTGTGGAGAATCGGTTTCGCAACGAGCTGTCGCAGGTTTGGTTTTTGGGTCCACCGATAGTGTCTGAGGGGCGACTGTATCAGATCTTTGAGCGGGACGGCCTGATCAGCGCGGGGTGCCTTGATGCATCCAGCGGACAGTTGCTCTGGTCGGTGCCATTGATGACTCCGGAGTTCAGCATTCAGCAGGATATCCGTCGGCAGCTGCTGTCAGCTCGAGGACTGGTGCACAACGGGCTGTTGATGACCTCGACGACTGCGGGCTGGGTTTTCGGCATTGACCTGCTGACTCGCAGCGTGGTCTGGGCGCAGCAGCTTCCGGAGATTCTGGAGGGGCAGGTTCGGGGCTATCCGCAGGCGCGTCGATTTGGAGGCCTGCAGTTGCCGCAGCCATTGACAAGTGTTCGTGTCCAGAGATCTCTGGATCCGATTCTGTCCGGTCAGTCGGTCTTCTGGATGCTTGCTGAAGCTCCGACACCGGTGCTGCTGGATTCTCTCAACGGGCGACTTGAGAAACCGGATGCCGTTGATGGCACCGTGTGTGTGTACCACGGTGGTGATCTTGTTGTGCTGGCATCGGTGCTGAAGACGGCGGCGTACCGTCTGCCGCGGTTGCAGCCTGTGTGGCAGCAACAGCGAGCGGCGGATGCTGCACTGCCGGTGGGGCCGGGGGCTGAGTCTGACGGCCGACTGCTGATTCCGCTGTCGGATGGTTCGGTTCAGGTGCTGAATCTGCAGGATGGCAGTGAAGTGGAGACCGTGCCCGGACTGCGTGCGGGGCGGACGTCGGGGGGGCTGTACGGAGCAGGTTCGGGGATCGTCAGTTTCGGGCTGGACCATATTTCGCTGCTTGGTGCGGAGCGTCGCGAGATTGGCGGTCCCGAGGACTGGCTGCAGCGGGCTCAGTTCCTGCTGGAGACAGGCCAGGCTGCGGCCTGCCTGCAGGTACTGGACAGTGCGGTGCCGGAGACCGTTCTGCAGGAACGCGTGCAGCGGATCAGATTTCGGGCCAGTCTGTCGATCTACGCGGCGAATCCTGCCGCGAACAGGCCACTGCTGGAGGAGCTGCACCGACTGGCACCGGCCGGATCCAGTCAGGCGCTGGTCTGGTATCTGACACTGAATGCACTGCAGGAGGATCAGGACGACGCTGTGGCGCAGTTATCTGATGCACTGCAACTGAATGAATCGCTGTTGCAGCAGGAGGTTCCGACGCTGGAGGCGGTGCTGGCTGCAGCTCAGACCAGTGAGGAGAACGTGCTGTCCGGGCGTAATCTGTCGGGGCTGGACAGTCGCAGGACGCAGTTGCGTTCATGGATCTGCCGGCGGATTGATGAGCTGCTGAACTACGGGACTGAGCTGCAGCGGCAGCAGGTGCAGCAGCGGCTGGCCGGATATGGGGACGAGGTTCTGCTGCGTCTGACGGGCATCCCGGCGGCCGGCGAGGCCCTGCGGCGGGCCGATCAGCGAGTGTCGGCGGGCGAGCTGAGTGAGGTGACTCTGCAGTTGCTGCTGCGGGCGGCGACAGCGGATCCGCGAGCGGAAGCAGTGAAGGCGGGAGAGAGCG
>CAITYU010000325.1 GCA_903896675.1 uncultured Planctomycetaceae bacterium | reverse complement strand
TCTGTGTGGTGAATACCTGCACGGTGACGAACACTGGTGATTCGAAATCGCGTCAGGTGATTCGCCAGTTGGCGCGACAGAATCCGGGCACGAAGACGATCGTGATGGGGTGTTATGCCACGCGGGATGCGGGGGCGGTGGCGGCATTGCCGAACGTGATTGAGGTTGTGCAGGACAAGCGTGAGCTGCCTGACGTGCTGTCGCGATTTGGTGTTGCTGAGTTGCCGGCGGGGATTACGGATTTCGAGGGGCGTCAGCGAGCCTTTGTGAAGATTCAGGATGGCTGCATTCTGAAGTGTTCGTATTGTATCATTCCATCTGTGAGGCCGGGGCTGCGCAGTCGTGATCCGCAGGTGATTGAAGACGAAGTGCGGGCATTGATCGACCATGGTTACCGCGAGATCGTGCTGAGCGGTATTCACATGGGGCATTTCGGGGTGGATACGAACAATCTGCCGGCTGGCAGTCGTCCGGAGCGATTGTGGCATCTGCTGCAGCGGCTGGATCGGATTCCCGGTGACTGGCGCATGCGTCTGAGCAGTATTGAGGCGGTGGAGGTGAATGATGATTTTATTCGCGCCTGTGGCCAGTGTCAGCATTTGTGTCCGCAGTTTCATCCGGCGTTGCAGAGTGGCAGTGACGCGGTGCTCAGTCGCATGCGGCGACGTTATCGGGTGCAGCGATTTCTTGACCGTCTGCAGCAGATTCGGGACCTGCTGGGGCGGCAGACGGCATTCAGCACGGATGTGATTGTGGGTTTTCCGGGTGAGACGGAGCGTGAGTTCCAGGAGACTCTGGAAACCTGTCGAGCGGCGCAGTTCATGAAGGTGCATGTGTTTCCGTTCAGTCGTCGCGACGGGACTCCGGCGGCCACCATGGACGGCCAGATTCCTGCTCAGGAGATTCGTCGGCGGGTGCAGGTTCTGGGTGATATCGAGCGTGAGCTGGCGGAGCGTTATTACCTTGAGCGGGTGTCGGATTCGGCGGTGGCGGTGGCAGAGGGTCTGGACTGTCACGAGGGTGACCTGCAGGTACTGGCGGAGCGGGTCTCTGATCGTGGTGCGGGCTGGTTGCGGGGGACAGACCGTTGGTATATGCCGGTGGAATTTCGGGGGACGGTGGCTGATCTGGGGAATTTTGTGCGTTGCCGAGCGATTTCGGCGGATCGCGCTGGTGTGGTGGCAGAGCGTCTGGAGCCGTTGCGTGCAGAGACTGTGGTGGCGGCAGTCCGTGCCCGGGATCCGGGGGCTGATGTGGAGTCTGTGGCGTCGGGTACTGATTGTGGTTCGGAAGTGGGGGCCTGCGATGCCGCTGGTCTGTCTCTGGTTTCGCTGGGAACTGGCGGTTTCAGGGGAGCGCAGGAATGGCGCGGCTGATTGCGATTGAGGGCATTGATGGTGCCGGCAAGGGGACTCAGGCCAGCCGTCTGAAGCAGTCGCTGGCGAGTCGTGGTCTGCGGTCTGCGGTGCTGCAGTTTCCGCGGTACGGAGCGACCAGTTTCGGGGCTGCGATCGGCGATTTTCTGAACGGGCGTTTTGGAACTCTGGCCGAGGTGCATCCGCAGCTGGCGGCGGTGTTGTATGCGGGCGACCGTTTTGAATCGCGGGGTCTGCTGCTGGAGCTGCTGGAGCAGAATGATGTGGTGGTGCTGGACCGGTTTGTCGGTTCGAATCTGGCGCATCAGGCTTCTCGACTGACGGGGGTGGCGCGGCAGACGCTGATTGACTGGATTGAGCGGATTGAGTTTGGGGTATTTCAACTGCCGCGTCCGGATCTGACGGTGCTGATTGACATGTCAAGTCAGATGAGTCGCGAACTGGTATCGCGGAAGGGGCAGCGGGACTATACGGAGCGTGAGGCGGATCTGCAGGAATCGGATCTGCCCTATCTGGAGCGTGTGCGTCGTTGTTATCTGACGCTGGCTGCAGACCGTGAAGACTGGCGTGTGGTGCCTGGTCTGGACGCAGACGGGCGACTGCGTTCGATTGACGAGGTGGCCTCGGAAATCCTGAACCATGCTCTGGGATTGCCTGGTGTTGTGATTGGAACGCCGTGAACGGGGGCCGGTTGAGAAGTCGTGCAGCGGGAGCGGTGGTGATGTGCAGTCTGCTGGGGTTATCCGTTTGGTATCTGCTGGTCAGTACGGGGCTGGGTGGGCTGTCGGCGGCGGTGCTGTATGGACTTGTTGACGAGCAGTCTGTGGCGGAGGTGGCATCGGGGGAGCGAGTGTGTGTGGTGAAGGACTGGGGGATTGCCGAGTCGAGCGGGCTGGCGATCAGTCGAAGGCACAGCGACTGCTTCTGGACGCACAACGATTCCGGCGACGGACCGCGACTGTTTCTGGTGGATGCCTCCGGGATGACTCGCGGAATCCTGACAGTTGCGACGGCGGATCCGGTGGACTGGGAGGACGTGTGTTCGTTTGAACTGGACGGGCAGAGCTGGCTGCTGGTGGCGGACGTGGGTGACAATGCGGGGGACAGGGGGCGGGATCGTCGTGGCTGTCGGCTGTTGTTGCTGGCGGAGCCTGAGTTGCGGCAGGAGGCTGCGGGGCGGGTGCAGAGTTGGGTGGGCGAGGTGCGTTCAGAGATTGAGGTGTCGTATCCGGGTGGTCCGCGGGACTGTGAGAGTGTGGCGGTGGACGTGACCAGCAGGACTGTATTTCTGGTCAGCAAGCGTCCGGCGGGGCAGGCTGGTTTGTATTCGCTGGAGCTGAATGTGCAGCAGCGACTGCAGCGGGTGGAGTTGCGGGAGGAGGGGTCGCTGGCGGTGCCGTATGCGACCGGGATGGACATTTCTGCGGACGGTTTACGTCTGGTGCTTGTGAATCCGGTGAGTGGGGTGTTGTTTGGGCGGCGGGCAGGGGAGGTTTGGGGGCAGGCGATTCGCAGGGCTCCGCAGATTCTGACAGTGCCGTTGCGGAAGCAGGGTGAGTCGGTGTGTTTTGAGAGTGGGGGCAAGTCTGTGCTGGCAGGCAGTGAGGGGCGTTGGCAGGCGGTTTGGCGGGTGCGGTTACCGGAGCAGGCGTCGGAGTAGTGTGGCGAAGTGTTACCGGGTGGAAGACTGTGTTTGGGGTTCTGGTTTGCTGGGGGAGTGGGCAGATGGAGCGGGCGGACGTGGAAAAGGTGGCCACGCTGGCGCGGCTGGCGGTGGACCCGGGGGAGTTGCTGGAGTATCAGCAGCGTCTGGGGGCGGTGCTGGATTATGTGCGATTACTGGATGAGGCGGACAATCTGCAGGGGGTGCAGCCGTTGTATCATCCTGTACCGCTGCAGAACGTGTTTCGCGAGGATGAGGCGGGATTGAGTCTGGGTCGGGAGGAAGCTTTGGCGAACGCCTGCAGAACAGATGGACAGTACTTCCTGGTCCCGCGAATACTGGAGGAGAAGTAGTTTCCCGGGAAAAACGACTCGCTCGAACGTGAATTTTCGGTCCCTTCGACAGAATCCGTCGTCATGAACACGATTTTGGCTGACTGTCTGTGACTTCCGTGTGGCCGGCATGTAGAATGCAACCGGCTTGTTTTTCGCAAACTGACCAACTGGATGACTGACATGGCTGCAAATTTTGTGCAGGCGAATCTTGTGCAACTGGTGTCATCTTCTGTACTGGGCTGGACGCCTGGCATGGGTGAACTGGCGATTATTCTGGTGATTTGTCTGGTGCTTTTCGGCAGTCGACTGCCGTCGACGATGCGATCACTGGGAACCAGCTTGAAAGAGTTCAAGAAGGGGATGCGTGAGGGCGAGGGCGAGGGTTCCGGGGATCGTCTGCAGTAGCAGGGTGGTTGCGGACGGCGGGCCAGCGGTTGTGTGATTGCTGGCTGTGTGGTGGTATTCAGGATTCAGAACTGCCCTGCTTGGACTACTGGTATGCTTGGGTTACCTGGCGTCGGCACTGCTGAAATGCTGATTGTGGGCATCATTGCGCTGCTGCTGTTTGGCAAGAATCTCCCCAGCGTTGCTCGTAATATGGGCAAAAGCATGGCGGAGCTGAAGAAGGGTTTGTCGGGGTTTCAGGAAGAGTTCCGCTCGGTGACTCGCGAAGCCGAGCGCAGTATGGCGATTGACATGCACGACACGGCTCCTGCCGAGCGCAGCCGCCCGGTTGCTCGCCCCGCAGCTCCGGCGGCCGCCGCTGACGACTTTGCTGCTCCGAAATTCGACCTCGAGTGACTTGTGATGGAACGGCATTCTGCTGGTGGCAATCCGTGGCGTGCGGAAGGTGCATCCGGGGACAGTGCTGACCGGTCAGCTGGCCTGCGTAACTCGCCGCTGTTCACCTCGCTTGTGGTGCTCTGTGCGGTTGGTGTTGTGTGGATGTTCCTGCTTCTGACGCTGATGGCAAGCTCGCTGCTTGTGTCTGAAGACGCGTTGTCTGCCAGTCTGGTTCTGCTGCAGCCGACTTCGATATTGATGACGCTTTCGATCAGTCTGCTGCCGGGAGTGCTGCTGGGGACGTGGCTGAATGAGCGTGGGCGTGCAGCCAGTGTGACGCTTGAGAAGATTATTCGGCGTAAGGAATCCATGCAGCGCGAGTTGGATGCGGACCGTGCGGATCGTGCTGCTCGAGCGGCGCGGCTGGCGACTGGCCGGCAGGAGCGGCCGCGGCATGGCGAATGAGCAATGGGCGGTGACCTTTGCCGATATTCAAGCGGCAGCAGAGCGTCTTGGCGGCTTGATCCGCAGGACTCCGGTGTTGCCCACTTCCGGGCTGCCCGATTGTGATGCTGTGTCCGTCCTTCTGAAGTGTGAAAACCTGCAGTGGGGATCAGCGTTTAAGGCGCGGGGTGCGACCAATGCGGTGATGAGTCTGAGTGCCGAGCAGGCGGCGTGCGGAGTGGTGACACATTCTTCGGGGAATCATGCGGCTGCACTGGCTCGAGCGGCCCTGCAGCGTGGCATTGCAGCGCATATCGTGATGCCGCGAAATTCGGCGGCGGTAAAGCTGCAGGCTGTCAGGCAGCTGGGAATTGAGCCGATCCTGTGCGAATCCACCGCTGCGGCTCGCGAAGCCGCGGCTGCTGAGGTGCAGCAGCGAACCGGAGCGGTGCTGGTGCATCCGTTCAATGATCCGCGAGTGATAGCGGGTCAGGGAACGGCGGCTCTGGAGATTCTGGAGCAGTATCCGGACCTGCAGGATGTGATTGTGCCTGTGGGTGGTGGTGGTCTGCTCGCGGGAACTCTGCTGACGATCCGGGCGCTGCGTCCCGATGTGCGGGTATTCGGGGCCGAGCCGGAGTGGGCAGACGATGCTCGTCGCAGTCTGCAGTCCGGGCGCATTGAACCGGCCCTGCGTACGGATTCGATTGCTGACGGTTTAAGGACTCCGCTGGGCTCACTGACTTTCCCGATTATTCAGCACCTGGTGACCGACATTCTGTTGGCGGGTGAAGCAGAGATCAGGGCGGCGACCGGGCATCTGGCGGCTGTCTGCCGGCTGATTACCGAGCCGTCGGGGGCGGTTCCACTGGCAGTTCTGCAGCAGCATGCTGAAGTGTTTCGTGGGCGGCGGGTGGTGGTTCTGATTTCCGGGGGAAACGTGGACGATATCGCTCTGATCGCTGGTGCTCTGACTGCGGGCAGTCAGTCGCCCTGAACCAGTTTTGAAATGGTCTGCAGGGGTTCGGGCAGTGCTTCAGGCAGCTGACCGTTGAGCTGCACCAGTCCATCCTGGCTGATAAGAAACAGGGCCGGGGTGATGCGGGCAGCGGTATTGGGCGCGGGTGGCTGTTGGCAGACACCCCAGCGAACGCTGCAGGATTCCGGAGTCCCAGCGATGGTGTCTCGCAGTACCGGGAACGGGTAGGACAGCGTTTGTGGTTTCAGCTGCGGTCCGAGCGGTGTCGAGACTGCGAGGATGCGAATGTTGTTTTTTCGCAGTGCGCTGCTGAATTGTTTCAGCGACTGCATGACCGGATCGGCATCAGGCCCGGTCTGACCATCGAAGAACGCCAGCAGAACGCGAAAGCGGCTGATGTATCCCTGCAGTCTGACGGGCCTGTTGTTCTGGTCGAGCAACTGGAAGTCGGGTGCCGGACCGCTGAGGATTCGTGAGACACTGGCGATCTGTCCGGCGGGAGGATCGACGAGTCGCCATGTGGTGGCGGCAACGACGGCTGAGAGCAGCACCAGCAGGATCAGGAACCGGGGTTTCATCAGGCGGCCATCCGTCTGCGTCCGTACTTTTCGCGAATGTCGAGCACAGCTTCAATCACATCCGCGACATCCTGGTCGGACATGGAGGGTGAGAGGGGCAGGCTGAGCATGGAGCGAAATGCGGCGTGGGCTACGGGGAAATCATCCGGGTGATAGCCGTATCGATCGCGGTAGTAGGAGTGCATGTGGATGGGGATGAAATGCACTGAGGTCCCGATATTGCGAGCAGTCATTTCGTCGATGAACTGATTGCGATCGATTGTCAGCTCGCCGGCGCGCAGTCGCAGCACGTACAGGTGCCATGCATTTTCGACGTGGCTGCGGCTGGACGGAGTCAGGAAGGCGGCGTGTCGTGAGAAGGCTTCGTTGTAGCGGTTCACGATTTCCCGGCGGCGGGCCTGCATGCGGTCGAAGCGGCGGAGCTGCTGCAGTCCCAGCGCGGCCTGCAGATCGGTCATGTTGTATTTGAAGCCGGGCTCAACGATGTCGTAGGCCCATTTTCCGCCGGCCGCATAACGGCTCCAAGCTTCCCGATTCATGCCATGCAGGCTGACGATGCGAGCGCGGTCGAGCAGTTCCTGGCTGCCGGTGAGCATTCCGCCTTCGCCGGTGGTGAGATTCTTGGTGGCGTAGAAACTGAAGGCCGTGAAGTTCGTGCCGGAGCCGATGGGTGTGCCTTCGAAACGAGCTCCCACTGCGTGAGCTGCGTCTTCGATCAGCTCAAGTCGGTATTCTTCCGCGATGGAACGGAGCGAATGCAGTTCGACCGGGTGTCCCGCGTAATGCACGGCGATAATGGCTTTGGTGGCCGGTGTGATGGCGGCGACTACTGCGTCGGGCTGCAGGTTGAGCGTGTCGGGTTCCACATCCACCAGCACCGGGCGCGCTCCGACGTGTTCAATCACATTGACCGATGCGGCAAAGGTCATGGGGGTGGTGATGACTTCATCGCCGGGGCCGATATTGAGCACTTTGAGTGCCACGTGCAGCCCGGCGGTGCAGGAGTTGAGTGCGAGGGCTGCGGGGCAGTGGAACGCGTCGCGAAATTCCTGTTCGAATTGTCGGGTCCGCGGACCGGCGGTGAGCCAGCCGGATTTGAGTGCAGCGACCACTTCGTCGATCTCTTCGGCACCCACCAGCGGCAGCGAAAATGACAGAAATTTCTCACGCACAGCACTACCTCCATGTCTGCCGACGTCGCCGGGAAATCGCTCCGAAGTCCCCATACTGGCGATCGTCCTGAGTTTCGGGCCGAATTTTAGCAGCCGCGGGTGACTGATTCCAGACAGAACCGTAAACCAGTGCTGCGCATCACCTGTTGCGCGCCCGTTTTCTGTGACGGTGGGGGAAGATTTGGGAATTCGGCCTGAAAGCAGTTGAAACTGTCCCGTGTTGCAGTAACATTGTTGAGAATGAGTCTCAGTGTCAACTGCGGTCCACGGGAATTGGGTTGGTCTGGGGCTGCCAAGTCTGTCCGAACGAAAGGCCATCGGCGATGTCCTGTTCCTCCGCCTGTCCTGATCGTGGTTGTCGCCATGGTCGCGGATTTACATTGATTGAGTTGCTGGTGGTGATCGCGATTATCGCGATTCTGGTGTCCCTCTTGTTGCCGGCGGTGCAGCAGGCTCGCGAGGCGGCTCGCCGGACCCAGTGTCGCAACAACCTGAAGCAACTGGGTCTGGCGCTGCACAACTATGCCAGTACGCACATGCAGTTCCCACCCGCTTCGATCGTGGATCGCGACCGGATTCGTCAACCGTGGAGTGCTCAGGCGATGCTGCTGCCCTTTGTTGAGGGTGGCAATGAATATGCGAAGATTGACTTCAGCCTCGGTTATCATGATGCCGGAAATCGGTCCAACTTCCCTCCCAGTGGCATCGCGACACAGAGGATTTCTGTATTGCTGTGTCCCAGTGAGATTAACGACCGGGTCAGGTTGAATGCGGCAGGCCAGCCAGAGCATTTCCCCCTGAATTATGCTCTGAACATGGGGCAGTATCTGGTATTCAATCCGGTGGGTGGTCAGGACGGTGGCGGTGCGTTTGCACCGAACGGCCGCATCCGGGAGCGTGATTTCACCGACGGTCTGAGCAACACGATCGGGCTGTCCGAGGTGAAGGCGTTTCAGCCGCGTGTGCAGGATGCAGTGCTGCCAGCGGTTTCGCCGACAGCCCCCCAGGCACTTGCCGGGCTTGTTTCCGGTGGTGCTTACGCGGCGCTGGGGCATACGGAATGGGTTTGTGGCCGTGCGCTGCACACCGGATTCACGACCCAGTTTGGTCCGAATTCCATGGTGTCGTACAGCGTCAATGGTCAGTTGGTGGATGTGGATTTCAGCAGCAGTCGGGAGGGCAACAGTCCAACGCTGCCGACGGTGGCTGCAATCACTTCACGCAGTTTCCATACGGGCATGGTCAATGCTCTGCTGATGGACGGTTCGGTACGTTCGATCACCAGTAACGTGGACCTGGGGACGTGGCAGCGTTTGGGGGCTCGCAGCGACGGTCAGGTGGTGGGAGAATTCTGAGGTCCCGATCGCGTGGCTGTTTATGGCATGTCGGGGTTCGGCGGTGCATCTGTGGTCGGCTCTGGAGCGGCTGATGGCGCTGCAGCGGGGGCGATGAGGACATGGTAGCTACCCGGAAACAGCGGACCGTTACTGCCGTTCCGGCCAGCCAGTGTCAGCGACTGCGTATCCCTGGGCACGCACAGAAACAACTGTCCCTGCTCATTTTCCACCGCTGGTCGGATGACTCGTTCGGCCGCTTTTGCGACTACGGCAAACCCCAGTGCGTCCGTTGCGGCGTTGAGTGCCACTGAGTCGCGAGTGCGTGTGGCGTCGATGTTGATGTCTGTGCCTGCTGCCTGCTGCAGTTTGTCCCGGCAGTAGCCGGCGAGAGCGTCCAGAAGTTCAGTGCGGCGGGCCGCATTCAGTCTCGGACGCTCTTTTTTCAGCCAGAGTGACAGTGGTTTTTCCGAGTCTGAGACGGCATCAACAACACACCACGCAGCAGCGGCCGAGGCGGTCCACTGGACGGCTATGCCGTCGTCTGTGCCAATCAGGCGGCAGGTGACCAGTTCACTGGTGAGTGTTTCGGCGTTTTCGGCAAGTATTGTCTGCAGGGTCTGTCGATCGGCCTGAGACAATCCGGTATCGGACCACGGGATCATGATGCGTGGCAGAGATTTTTCGGTGAGCATGCGGGCCGCCAGATTGCCACTCAGTTCGGGCAGTTTCCCGGTCAGGCTCACAGCGATAATACCCAGCAGCAGCAGGAAGCCAATGACGGGGATACCGATCACCAGGGCTCGTGCCGGCCGGCGTCTTGAGCGAATACGTCTGGAAGTTCGCGGCACAGGATTTCGTTCCGTGGGGACGGCTGTGGCTGCGGGAGTCGGCACAGGAGTGGCCTGGGGCACTGTGGTGTGGGTGGGTACAACCGCTGGCGGCGGTGCGTTGCTGAGATCAGGGCGGGGGATATTCGGAACCAGCAGGCGGGTTTCGCATTGTGGACACCGTCCATGTTTTCCGGCGTAAGCATCGGGAACTCGCATCACGGCCGCACAGTTCGGGCATTCAAACTCGATCGCCATGTGAGCGAGTATCCTTCAGGTGGGTGGGCAGGGGGTTGAATCCGGCCGAGCGCCGCAAACTTGCCCCGGATTACCAAATCTTCCATGAAAACGGAGGAATCAGTCCAGTTACATCGGGCCATCGGTCGATTCTTTCCGATATTTTCGTCAATGCGGTCCCTTTTTCTGAAGTTGGACCGATTCTGAATCAGGACTTGCGGCAGTGTTCCCATGATGCTGGCTGAATATCGGGTGGATACGGGTCTGTTTGCCGGTCCGGTGGAGCTGCTGTTGCATCTTGTGCGGCGGCAGGAAGTGGACATCTGCGACATTTCTGTGTCACGGATCGCTCGGGAATTTCAGGCATGGTTTGACCAGTCGGTGGAGTCGGATTTCGAGGTGCTGGGAGATTTTGCGGTCGTCGGCAGCACGCTTCTGGAGATCAAGAGTCGTGAGGTTCTGCCAGCGGAGGCTGAAGCGGAGCAGACGGACGAGGTCGTGGAAGATTCCGACAACGACCTTGTCCGCCGATTGATGCAGTACCGGCGCTACAAGGAAGCGGCCAAGCAGCTTGAGGAGCATGCTGCTGAGTGGATGGAACGCTATCCGCGTCTGAGTCGACATCGACCTGCGGTGGCGCGCGATGCCTCGGAGGATCGAATTCGCGAAGTTGAGATCTGGGACCTCGTCAGTGCACTGGCCCGGATTGTGCAGATCCCTGATCTGCAGAAAACGATTGCGGTGCGGATGGATGAAACGCCCATGTCGGTGTTTCAGGAGCAGATTCGTGAGCGGATTCTGCGGGAGGGCAGGGCAGCGTTCAGTTCGTTCTTCACCGGCGAGAAGAATCAGTCGCGAATCGTGGGGATTTTTCTGGCGATTCTGGAGCTTGTTCGCCACGAGGGTTATCGGGCAGAACAGCCGCTGGATTATGACGAGATCTGGATTCTCTCACCGGTTGCGCGAGCGGGCTACTGAATCGCTTTGTGGCTCACTTCAGGGATTCCAGTTCCTTCGGCAACTGCAGCCGCGCGTTCAGAGCGCGGGCCTGTCTGACGGCATCCTTCGCAGCGGCGGTGTTGCCTTTCTTCAATTCCAGCTCGGCCGTGGCCAGCCAGTACTGATCCATTTCAGCGGCTCCCTGTTTCAGCTCAGCGAGATCGGCCTCAGCCTCGGCTGTTTTGCCGAGGGCAGTGCGGGATCTGGCGCGGAGTCGCAGCGCGGCTTCTGCCAGATCGGGTTGCAGGGAACCGGATGCAATTGCCGCCTGCAACTGCGTTTCGGCCGTTGTGAAGTCGCCACTCTGAAAGGCGTGGAGACCGGCCTCATAGCTGCCCTCCGTTTCAGCGATGCTTGAGGCGGAGGGGGCTCCGCCACTGCATCCCGCCGTGGTCAGCAGGCATGTGCACACCAGCAGGGCAACAGAGAGTTCAGTCAGGGCTTTCAACTGGGAGCTCCACGGAACGTCGATGAGGATGTCTGTCGGCTGGGCGACTTACCATTCGCCCAGCGTCTCGCCGCCGTCGCGTGTGCCGACATTCCGCCAGACACCAAGATCGATACTGTCGCTGGCGAATCGCACGCTGCCATCGGCGAGCATCAGGTTCACGCCGCCGGTGTGCATGCTGCGAGCGGAGATGATAGCGTGTTCGCCCGGAGTGTCAGCAATGGCACTCCAGTTCCCGCAGTCCTGACCGCGCCAGTTGGGTGTGCCGACATGATTGTACATGGTACCCGAGTAAGCGGCGAAGGGCCAGCCGTTGGAGTAGTCGCTGCCCTGGGCCCAGCGTCCGAAGGTGGTAAAGTTGAAGCTGCTGGCCACTTTGGGGGCATTCAGGCAGTCGTTGTACATGACATTCGGATCGAGCATCACATTCTGGCGATTGGGTGAAGTGATGATGTCTGCCGGGGTGGGGGCTGAGCTGGCAGCGGCTCGAGCAGAGCCCTTTGTGCGTTCGGCGAACATGGCCGTGTTGGACAGTCCGTCGGTGAAATCCCGATCAGCGAGTGAAGTGCCGGCGGTGAAGGCACCGTTGCCACCGCAGGACAACTGTCGGCCTCCGGCGAGGATCGATGCCGAGTTGTTGGTTTGGGCGGCGGAATTTGATGCACCCTGGTAGGGTGTGCTGCCACCGAAGTTGTAGACGTAGTTGTTTTCCGAAATCACCACACCGGTGTTGGCGTCGGATGGGCAAAGAAACAGTCCGGCCGCCTGTGCGTAGGCGGCATAGTTCGGGTTGCTGGGAGTTCCTGAGGTTGTCATACGTGTGGAATTGGGACCGTTGAAGTTGATCAGGTTGTAGATGTTTGCCTGCTCCATGTACGGCAGGATGAAGATGTGAACTGAGCGATTTCCAGTCCAGACGTTGGTGGCGTTGCTGGAGTAGCTGGTGTAGCTCGTCTGAGCGACTCCGGCAATCGTCAGGTCGGGCAGCAGTCTGCCGGGGGGAAATTTTGAGTGTGTGGACAGATAATTGTGCAGGCCCAGTCCGATCTGCTTCAGGTTGTTTTTGCACTGCGTACGCCGAGCGGCTTCGCGGGCCTGCTGGACAGCGGGCAGCAGGAGGGCGACGAGGATCGCGATGATCGCGATGACGACGAGCAGTTCGATCAGTGTGAACGCCCGGCGGGTTCTTGCAGTTGCCATGTGAATACTCCGGTGATCAGGGGCTTTGTATACGCTATCCGGTCCGCTGCCGGATTTTCTGCGGGACACTGTCTGGATCAAGCTGATCCCGCGGATGAGCGGGGCGGACGACGGTTGCAGGCAGAGGGCTTTTTTTCCGGTGCATTGTACGCACAGTTTGGCAACACGCATGCCGGTGCCGCGGGACGGAGCGAGTGCGATTGCTGCCGAGGTGCCGTAAAGGTCGAAATCCGGCTGAATTGCGGCGTGCTCTCTTTTTTGGGAATGAGTCTGCTATGCAGAGTCGTGGCGTGAGTCTGCGGGTGCAGTGCTGTTCGCGGGTGCAGTGTGTGTTGAAATGTTGTGCTGTTCGCGGGTGCAGCAAATTCCCGGCGGAACTGATCGGGAAGACTTTCCCCAAATCCTCTGTTTTATTAAAGTTCGTCAGGACGGGCAGTTTGCTGAGGCTGCGTTGTCTGCCGCGTGATCGTGTGCGGCATTTGTCAGTATGTGACTCAGGAGGTATCTCAGCGGGTGTCTTTGAAGGGATTCCGGGCGATGTCCTATCGATCGCAGCGATTCATTCAGGCGGCGAACTTGCGCCTGGATGTGCCGGTCAGCGTCAGCCTGGCCGACTTCCCGGACGATTCGATGCGGATGGCGCTGGAGGATGCGACGCTGCTGGCGTTTGACGAAGTGGTTGAGAACTGCGTTCGTCACGACGTGGATTTTCTGCTGTTGTCGGGCAACGTGTTCATTGAAGCGGACCGCAGTCTGCGTGCTCGACTGGCGATTCAGCGTTGTTTTCAGCGGTTGCATGAGGCGGCGATACATGTGTTTGTCCTGCCGGGGGACAGTGATCCGGCGGAAGCGTGGCGTCTGGTGCCGGATCTGCCGGACAATGTGACGATCTGTTACAGCTCGAATCCGGAGCCTGAGAGTCTGCTGGATGGTGATTCCGATCTTCCGATGACGCTGGTGTCTTCGGCGCTGTGGATTGGTGCGGCTGACGATTTTGGCATTCAGGTGATTGCTCGCGGTGGCCAGCAGCTGCAGCCGTTTCGCATTGGTGTTGTTTCCCGTTCGCGTTACGAGGAAGCGCAGCGGATGGCTGCGCTGGCGGCGTCGGCGACGGATGATGTCCTGCTGGATCTGGCGGTGAATCCCAGCAGTGGTGAGAAGGTTGCGGATGTGCAGTCTTTGGCAGAGTCGGATACCGCGCACCTGACGGTTTGGCGATCGGTGGAAGTGGAGCAGGGGGAGCGTCCGGCGAAGCATCCGGAGCAGGCCATGCGGCGATTGCAGGCGAAGGTGGCAGACGGTGCTGATGCCGCGGGTGGTATGGATCGTGGATTTCTGGCTTTTGCGGATGAGGTTCTGCGGGAGGGTCAACTGAACTTTCTGGCTCTGCTGGGTGAGGCGGATCGGGTGACGTTGTGGCGTGAGCAGGGTGTGGTGCACTGTCCTGGGACGACTCAGCCGCGTTCGCGGCTGGAGTCTGCATCGGGGGTCTGTTCGCTGGTGCAGGTGAACGAGTCCGGGGAGGTGCACATTTCCCCGCTGGACACCAGTTGTGTGGACTGGAAGCTGCTGGAGTTGCATGTTGGTGGTGCGACGGACACGTCGACTCTGTTGCAGCAGATGCGGACTCGCCTGCTGGAGGAGCGTTGCGGCGCGGCTGATCGGATCTGGTCCGTGCAGTGGATTCTGCGAGGTTTATTGCCTGTGCTGCGGATGCTGCGGGAGTGTGAATTTGACACGCTGCTGGCGCTGGAACTGGATCATCTGCAGGCTGGATCGCGTTCGCTGCAGTTGCTGCATGATGTGCGGTATCTTCCGGATGCGTGGCCGACGGGGAATCCTGCCGGTGGTTTACCGGATCAATATCAGCAGCATGTGTCTCGTCCTGGGATGCTGGGAGATGCCGAACTGACGCGTGTCATCGAAGCGGATCGTGAGTTATCGACGGCGTGGAAGCAGCGATTGCTGGCGGTGCTGCCATCTCTGGACCCTGAGCAGATCCTGGCGCGGATTCGGGAGGATGGTGCGGCGTGGTTTGAGCCTCGGTTTGAACTGAGTTCTTCTGAGGACGCTGAGGAGTCTGAGCTGGAGTCGCCGGATTATTCGCCGGGGCCGGCTGAGTCGGCCGGTGAATCGGGCGAGCCGTTGTTGCAGGGTGTTGACGAGTTGGAACCGGATGATGATCCGGATGATGAGAGTGACCGGACCTGATCGTTTGTGGGAGGGGTGTTCAGCATGAGGCTGACCGAGATTGATATTGATCGATTTCGCATCTGGCGCAGCCTGCTGCTGCGACTGGACCCGCGCGGGTTGAACGTGATCTATGGCCCGAACGAGGCGGGCAAGACGACTCTGATGCGATTCATCCGCTCGACTCTCTACGGATACGAGCCATTGGAAAGTGAGCCGGCGTGGCACCGTCCGGATCCGAGTCAGCCGTGGCGTGGTGCTTTGCGTTGTGAGCATGGTGGTCGGACGTGGCGGATTTTTCGCCGTGCCGAGTTGAGTGGTCGTGGGCGACTGCGGTTGTCTGGCGGGCCGGATGGTCTGGATCGTGATGCGGCGCTCAGCGGAATTCTTTCGGACACGACAGAGGACGTGTATGCGGACGTCTTTGCGGTGGGTGTGCGGGAGCTGAATCAACTGTCGACACTGGGTACCGGCCAGGTTGCTCAGTATATTTATGGTCTTTCGCTGGGACCGCAGGGGCGGCAGATTCTGAGTGCGCTGTCGGACCTGCGAAGTCGGGGTGCGGCGTTATTTGGTCCGCAGCAGTCTGAGGGGCGATTGCCGGAACAGTTTGACGAATATGCTCGCATCGCCTCCGTGAAGCCTCAGACGGGCGCCTTGCGAGACCAGCATACTCGGCTGACGCGGCGGCGTGCGGAGTTGCAGTCGGAGCTGGAGGACCTGCAGGAGCGGGAATCGACACTGAAGAATGAGCAGCGCGGGCTGCAGCATCTGCAGCGTTGTCATAAGCCGTGGCAGCGCATGCGTGAGTTGAAGGAGGAGTTGTCAAAGCTGCCATTGACGACTGTGGATCCGGTCGAGTCACTGCGTTTGCTGACGTCAGCGGACAAGGATCATGCGGAGGCGGTAGCGCGGCGTGACCGGCTGAGCAGTGAATCTGCGTCGCTGAAAACGCAGGCCGAGCGACTGCAGTTGGATGCTGCTTTTGAGCGTGAGCGACATGTCCTGCAGAGTCTGGTGGATCAGTCGGACTGGCTGCGTCAGATTGACGAGTCGATCCATGCAGCGGAGGATCGGGCGGGTGAACTGAAACGTGAGCTCAGCCATCAGTTGACTCAGCTGGGTGAGGGTTGGACGCTGGAGCGTCTGAATGCGGTGGACACCAGTCCGGCGGCGCACCATCGGCTGCTGGAGATGGCGCGGCGATATCAGGATTCTCTGCAGCGGCGTGGCAAGCTGCGCCGCTGGACTCGCAGTATGAGTCGGCGGAGTGGTCGTGAAGTGCTGGAACTGAACGCACTGCTGGATGAACTGGGCGTGCCTGTGGATCAGGCGATTGATCGCGAGCAGGCTCGGCTGAAGGAACTGGAGAATCTGGGCCGACTGCGTCTGCAGGAGGAGCAGTTGGCGCTGAAGATTCAGACGGTTCGGCGAGTGCTGGCTCGTGTGGACGTGGAGGATTCGATTCCGGCGTGGGTGGATCAGTCGATTTCGCTGATGGGCTGGTTTGGTGTGGCGTTGTGTCTGTTCGGAGTGGCCACGTACGCGGCGGGCGGTGAGGCTCGTCGGACACTTGGCGGGGCTCTGGCGGCTGCGGCCTTTGGTCTGGCGGGTATGTTGTGGTGGGCAGTCCGCAACGGTCTGCGGAATCATTTTGATGCGACGACCGGGATTCGTCTGGAGGATCTGGCGGATGAGGCGCGTCAGGCGGATCGGCAGCTGCGGCTGATTCAGGAGCGGATTCAGCGGATGGCGGTGGCTGATGGTCACGGTGTCGAGGCTGGTGATGGTGAGTGGCGGTCATCGACGGCGGAGATGGTGGATCGGATTGGTGCCTGTTCTGCGCGGATTGCCGAGCTGGAGGTACTGCAGCGCAGGCAGTTTCGAGCAGCGGCGAGGCGGATGCGTCTGAAGACGCTGCGGGACCGTTTCCGTTCAGC
>CAITYU010000324.1 GCA_903896675.1 uncultured Planctomycetaceae bacterium | reverse complement strand
GCCGGCTCGGCAGGAGCCTCGCCCTCCCGAGGGTTGGTGGCTCGGCGGGAGCCTCGCCCTCCCAAGGGTTGCCGGCTCGGCGGGAGCCTCGCCCTCCCAGGGTTTGACGGCTCGGCAGGAGCCTCGCCCTCCCAGGGTTGGTGGCTCGGCGGGAGCCTCGCCCTCCCGAGGGTTGACGGCTCGGCGGGAGCCTCGCCCTCCCAAGGGTTATTTGTTCGAGGAACGGTCGAAATGATCGTCTTTTTGACTTTTCGGCCCGCTGTACACTCAACGTGTGCTGCGTTGACAACCGCGAGGATGTTCACCGAACAGCAGAGATCCCAGTCACCACGACTCAGAACACAACAGCATTTTCCCCTCTTTCGCGCGTTTTGTGGCTCAAATTGGCTCAATCCGATCGACTTCTGACCACGGCTTCCCCAGCATCCTCGCCTGTTCCCGGCGACAGGCCCTCCCCCTCCAACCGCTGCGATTGGCTGTTTCAGCCCCTGACTTTCCCGTACTCGCCCTGCCACGGTTGTAGTCTGCCCTGCAATGCTGTTGAATATGGGTGTAAAAGACAAATTCATCCTGACGTTAAGCCCGGCCCTGCAGACGGGTGTTGCGGCAGTCCTGTTTCAGAAAGCAAGGCAGGCGTGTCAAAGTCTGATTGTTTCCGATCAAATTCCGTAGTCGTTCACGGTCTGCGGCTGTGGTTTGGTGTTTTGGCTGCCCTTGCACTGTGGGCACCACAGGTGGGGGCTGATGAGCCTGCTGTTGCTGCTGTGGCTCCGGTCAACACGCCCGCGACGCCTCAGATCAACGTGCGTTCCGGGGCGACCGGGCGTTTCGTATTCAGTCGTTGGGGTGCGGTGACGGCGACCGTTGCCAATCCCGGGGCCACGACTGCCAAAAGTCTGGTGGTTGTAACACCGTCGTCCGGCGGGTTGCAGTATGCTCGGCGACTGGAACTGCCTGGGCGGACATCTTTTGACACCACGTGGCCGGTGCTGGTCAGCGGTCAGAAGCCGCAGGGACTGGTGGATTTTCGCTATCTCAGTTTTCCCAGCGGAGAAGATGACGGCATTATTCGCACTCGCAAGGACGAATCTGAGCTGCCGTCGTTTTCGGTGCTGGCCTCTGAAGGCCCCATGGGGCTGGCTGGCTATATCCCTGACAACAGCGACGGTGCAGCGGTGAACGACAATCTGCTGGGGTTCACACAGGCCGCGCGCTACAACAAACTGACCGTCGCCGGACTCACATCCTTCCTCGCTCGCGATATCAGTCATCACAGTGAATGTCTGGAGCCTCTGGATGCCCTGACAATTGGCGACCCGCGACTGGCCAATCATCCGATGGCCTGTGATGCAATCCGACTCTGGCTGCAGCGTGGTGGCCGGATGTTTCTGCCACTGGATGTGGTGGGTGAAGAGGTGGTGCGTGTTCTGCTGGGTGACAGTTTCCCCATGACCGTCGTCAGTGAGACATCGGCTACCAAACTTGAGCTGGTGCTGAATTCCGACTATTCGAAGGCCCAGTATCCGGTCCGCAGCGTGACTCGCACGTTTCCCGAGCCTGTGCGCTGGCTGCGGATTCAGCCGGGTGCGGGCGAGGTGATCTGGACGGTGGATGGCTGGCCGGTGGCTTTGCGCATTCCTGTGGGTCGGGGGTTTGTGATTCTGACGACGATTGAGTCGGCTGTATTTATAGAATCCCGCGGTGAGGCTCCCAACGGAGCTCCGCCGTACACCACGATCGCCTCCTGTCGCCGCATGCTGGACACTCTGTTTGACTTCCGTCCGCAGCCGTTGATTCGTCAGGAGACCGCGGCGGCTCATGCAGCCAGTCAGGTGGGTTATCAGATTCCTGGGCGTCTGACCGCGCTGCTGTTGCTCAGTATCTTCCCGGTGGCACTGGGTCTGGTGGGTGTGGCGGTCCTGCGGCGTTCGGCGGGTGAGAAGCTGATCTGGCTGGTTCCGGCTCTGGCGGCCGTCAGTGCGGTTCCCGCGCTGCTGGCGGGCATCAGTATCCGCTCGGTGGCTCCCAATACCGTTCTCGAGACTCGCGTGATGATGGCGGGTACCGGGGCTCGTGATGTGGTTTCCGACGGCTACACCAGCGTTTATGTTCCGGCGTCGCTGGATCTGCCGATTTCGTCAGACACTGGCACCATTCTTGATGCTCAGGCAGAGTCTGCAAATCAGGACTATCGTCGGCTTGTCTGGGACGGTGCAGCCCGCAGTCACTGGGAGCATCTGAATCAGCCATCCGGTCTGAAGACGTATGGTTTGCGGGCAGTGCGCTGGTCGGACCAGCAGTATCGGATTGTCGGTACGTTTGACGAGCAGGGGTTTGTGGCTTCGCTGCAGGCTCCTGGGTTTGAGTCGGCCGAGGACTTTCTGGTGGCTGGCCTGACGCCGGATCGCATGCGGCTTTCGGTGGTGGAAGGCATGCTGCGGGCCACTCCTCAGGACATACTCGACCCCGGGCAGTTCTGGTCCACCACACTGACCACAGAAGAGCAGCGGCAGCGAACGGGGCTGATGGAGTCGGTGTTTGACAACAAGGATCGGACAGAGCCATTTCCCGCGGAGCAACTGGTGTTGTGCTGGGAGGGATCTGACCAAACGCTGACGGACTTCCAGTCCGAGAATCTGCGACGTTCCCAGAATACCCTGATGATGCAGCCCATTCGCTGGAAGCCACCGGCAGCCGGGGCTCCCATCACCATCCTTTCGCCGTTTATGTCGATGCGATCCATCGAGACACAGTCGGGCGGATTTGGCGGTGTGTATAACAATCCTCGGCGGCAGTGGGTGGCGATGGAATCGGCATCGGATACTTTGCTTGAGTACCTGCTGCCGGAGGTATGTCGTCCGTTTCAGCTGGATTCTGCAGAGCTGGTTTTGTCGATCCGAGCCGGTTCTCGAAAGGTACGGCTGCTGTCAGGCACGCCTGACAATCTGCAGTTGATTACCGAGCTGGACAGCCCGCTGGGCAAGCTGACGATTCCGATTCCGGCTGAGCTGGCGAAACAGGCCTGTCTGCAGGGGCGATTTTATCTGCAGATTGAAGTCAGCGAGGTCACTGGCAGCGGAGCCAGCGATCAGGACATGGGTGAGCAGGATGACAATTATGCTGTCAGCCAGTGTCTGATTGTGCTGCGGGGCAGTCGTCAGGAAACATCGGCCGAAACGGCTCCCTGATGCTGCAGCCTGCTGTGCTCAAGTGGCTTCTGAACATGAATTTCTGACATATCCAAAACAGGCCGACCTGCAGGGACCTGACTCGAAGAAAGCAGACAGCTATGGCCAGTGACCAACCGGTGGTTGAAATCAGTGAATTGTCCAAGCATTACGGCGAGTTTGTGGCTCTTGACAGGCTGTCACTCAGTCTGAATCGCGGCAGCATTCTGGGTTTTATCGGTCCCAACGGGGCCGGCAAGACCACCACGATCCGGATCCTGGTGGGTTTGTCGCGACCAACGTCCGGTACGGCGAAGATTGCTGGTGCGGATTGTGTGCGTGAGCTGTCGAAGGTGCGGCGGCTGGTCGGCTATATGCCGGACAAATTCGGTTCCTATGACAACATGCGGGTCCGTGAATATCTGGACTTTTTCGGAGCTGCGTTTGGCATTCCGCGAAAGGAACGTCAGAAGCGAGTTTCTGAGGTGCTGGATCTGACCAATGCGGTGTGGATGCAGGACCGCTATGTGGAAAGTCTCAGTCATGGTATGCAGCAGCGGGTCGGAATTGCTCGCACACTGCTGCACCGCCCGGAGGTGCTGATTCTGGACGAGCCGGCGAACGGTCTGGACCCTGAGGCTCGCATTGAAATGCGGACGATTCTGCTGCGACTGGCGGCTGAGGGTCGGACACTGATTGTCACCAGCCACATTCTGCCGGAGCTGTCGCGGATCTGTGATCAGGTGGCGATTGTGGCTGGGGGCAAGCTGCGAGCGATGGGCACATTGCAGGAGGTGACTCGCACGCTGTCTCAGCGTCGCACCGTCGAAATTCAGCTGCTGAGTGGTGAGGGCATGCAGGCGGCTGCAGCCCGTGTGAAGAAAGCGCTTGAGGCGGATGCAGAAGTGACGGTCTCGGAAGCTGAGACCATCATTCGTGCTCGCACATCAGCCGGTGATGATACACTGGGCGAACTGCTGCGGGCGATGGTGCTGGCTGGTGATCGAGTTGGTCAGTTCCGCGAAGTGGCGGGTGACCTCGAGGAAGCCTTCGTGACTGCGGCTCGTGAAGCGGAAGCTGAACGGGATGCAGCCGGTGCAGCTCAGGTTGCCAGCCGGGAGGTGTCGAAATGAGCGGCATTGGCGTCATTCTTGGGCGTGAACTGCTGGCGTTGCTCCGCAGTTCCAAAGTTCTGGCAATTCTGCTGACGGTATCCGTCTCTGCGGCTTTCGTGGTGCTGCTGAAGTGGCCCACCACAGCCATCGTGGACCTTGACGGGGCTCGTGGACGCGAAGTCTTTCGGTGGATCACTTACGCGATGCTGGCGGCATCGATTCTGGCTGTTCCCGTGTTTCCGTCGACTCTGCTGGTCCGCGAAGTCCGCCGCAGGACACTCGAGCTGCTGCTCAATTCACCGCTGTCCAGATCGTCGATCTATTTCGGCAAACTGCTGGCCATGCTGGGATTCGTGGTGCTGCTGCTCAGCACCACTGTGCCTGCCATGGCGGCCGCCTATCTGATGGGTGGGCTGACACTGACCGGTGACATCCTGCGGATGTATGCATTTCTGCTGGTGGTCTGTCTGCAGTTGATAGTGATCGGACTGCTGGTGGGCACGTGGAGTCGCAATACGGAGTCTGCGTTGCGGTGGAGTTATGGAGTGACGTTCGGGCTGACCATAGTGCCGTGGTTCCCGGATGCTCTGTTTCCCGGTGGCACCAGTCCACTGGCAAAGGGCATGGCCCTGCTGAAGTTGATTTCACCGATTCCCGGGCTTCTGCAGATGCTCAATCAGAACTCGCTCAGTGGAACGGGTCTGATGGAATCGCGGGATGCGGTGTTGTATTATCTCTGCTTTGCCGGACTGTTCATTGTGGCAGGCAGTGCCGTCTGCATCTCACGACTCAGTCATGCTCTGCTGGACCGTTCGCGATCGCAGGGTTACATCACGGACGACCAGGAAGGCTGGATTCAGGCCAGCCGTCGGCTGCTGTATATTGTGGACCCGCAGAAGCGTTCAAAGGGTATACCGTGGCTGGTAAACCCGGTCATGGTGAAGGAATTTCAGTGCCGCGAATTTGGCCGCATGCACTGGCTGCTGCGACTGGTGGCTGGCTGTGCGGTGCTGTCGCTGCTGCTGACGCTCGCGTCGGCTCGCGGTACCGAATCCCGTGGTGTGGAATACACCGGGGCACTGATCATTGTGCTGCAGGTGTCTCTGATTGTGCTGCTGACGCCGGGGCTTGCCGCCGGCATGATTGCCGGAGAGCTGGAGGGTGGCAGTTGGAATCTGCTGCGGGCGACACCGCTGGGACCTGCGCGGATTCTGTTTGGCAAGCTGGTCAGCGTTCTGCTGACGCTGGCTCTGCTGTTGTGTGCCACACTGCCGGGATATGCGGTGATCATGCTGATCAAGCCGATTCTGCAGCCGCAGGTTGTACAGGTCCTGGGTTGTCTGGTGGCATCAGCCATTCTGGCCATGCTGATCAGCGCCGCGGTCAGCAGTCTGTTTCGGTCCACTGCGATCGCCACGACGGTGGCTTATGGAGTGCTGATCGGGCTGTTTGGCGGGACGATGCTGGTGTGGGTCAATCGGGATGCACCTTTCGGGCATTCCATGGTTGAAAACACACTGCGACTGAATCCGATGGCCGCTGCATTGAATGCCATGCAGGCGCAGGGATTCACCAGCTACAATCTGCTGCCATCGGCGTGGTATGTGGCCGGGGTGTCATCAGCTTTGCTGCTGGTACTGTTGTTTGTGCAGACTCTGCGACTCACGAGGCCCGACTGAGCAGCCGGGTCTGACCTGACAGCCGGCGGTGTTTCTCGGCCTGTTCTGAAGCCTGTCAGCTTCCACTGACAAGCCAGGCTGATCGGCGTTGTAAAACCGTTCCACCTCCTCGCAGGCTGGCTGTGCTGTGCACTTTCAAGTCCGTCGTTCGTATCTTTGGCTGGGTATTTTTTCCACGGCAGCGATTGCCGCCATTGGTGGCGTTTCGGTCTTTGTCGCGGCGTGGAACATCGATCGATCCTTCCGCTATCCGCTGGCTTCGGCTTACGGCTTCGGCTTACGGCTTCGG
>CAITYU010000323.1 GCA_903896675.1 uncultured Planctomycetaceae bacterium | reverse complement strand
GGCCCGCCGCGACAGCGCCGCAGCCGAAGTGCAGCGACTGCACACGCTGTGCGGATATCTGCAGATTCGCGCCCCGTTCGCGGGCACTGTCACCGCCCGAAATGCCGACCCCGGCGACCTCGCTCGGACCGGAAATGGGTCCAGCTCACTGTTTACCGTGGCCGAAACATCGCGGGTGCGAGTCACAGCGCGGGTACCCGAAGCCGATGCTGTACGAATCCACCCAGGCAGTCCGGCCAAAGTACGAATCCCCGCTCTGCAGCAACAGCAGTTCAGCGGAACTGTTTCCCGCACCAGTTGGACGCTGGACGAACAGACTCGCACGCTGCTGGTGGAAATCGATCTGGAAAATTCACCGGGAACTCTGCGGCCCGGAATGTTCGCCAGTGTTGAACTGATCGTTGGTCGCAACGACGCGGCGCTGGTGGTACCAAAGGGAGCTGTCGTGCAGCAGGACGGGGCCACGGTGTGTCTGGCGGTTGGACCAGACGGTGTGCTGCAGAAGAAACCCGTCACCACGGGACTGCGGACGGCAACAGAGGTTGAGATTGTCACCGGCCTGTCGGACGACGAATTCATCATTACGGCAAATACTGCCGCTTATCGGGAAGGCCAGAAAGTGGAATCCGCAGGAAAATCTCCGTAAAACAGGCAGTCTGGGCGGGCTGTAACGCCCGCCCGGCTCCTGACAGGCCGACACAATCGCTACTACCAGTAAAGTCTGTGTGCCCTGCCGTTTGAACGTCGATTCTCAGGCCGGGCGGTTGCGCGATGATTTTCCGTCGCCGTAGACGGCAGTCGCCATGTGCTGCACCTCGCCCGCAAGCGGACACCGACCTGAGCTGAGAGTCTGAACCCATGTCAAGACGAGCGACAGTCATCCTCGCGCTGAGCTGTTTCTGGACTGTCGGTTGTCAATTGGTTGTGCCCACGATGCCGGCAGGAGTCACGGAGTTGCCGGTTTCCGCCGCGGAGTTGCCTGTTGATCGCCCTGCAGAACTGGCGGCGCGGGCGGCAGCGGATGAGGCCCCGTCCGCACAGCCACAGGAGCATGCTGATGTTCCCGCGACGGCGACGACGACGGTGACGGAAATCAGCCGACTGGATCTGGCCACGGCTTTGTCGCTGGCCTCCGGCCGCAGTGCCGAGGCGGCGTTTGCGAAAGCCCGGGTTGAGGAGGCTTATGGCCAGCTCGATCGTGCGAAGGCCCTGAAGCTGCCATCGTTGCGAGCGGGACTGAATTACAACAAGCACGAAGGCCGGATTCAGGATGTGGCTGGCAGCGTCATTGAAACCAGTCGCGGCAGTGTTTACGGGGGATTGGGTGCGGGAGCGGTCGGCGCTGGTTCTCCGGCGGTCCCCGGGGTTGTGGCGCAGTTTCACATAGCGGACGCGATCTTTCAGCCGCGGATTGCGGAGCTGACAGTGCAGGCGCGTCGGGAGGGTGCGCGTTCCGCACTGAATGATGCGCTGCTGGCGGCCGGAGTGGGCTACATGGAGCTGCTGCGGGCGGAACAGGAGCTGGCGATCTGCGATGAGGTGGTTGGACTGGTGGAGCAGTTGGAGCAGACGACCGATCAGTTCGCGAAGAGTGGCGCCGGGACCGCAGCCGATCATGATCGTGCACTGACGGAGCTGGCACTGCGAAGATGTGAGCAGTTGCGGGCGGAGGAAGCCGCGGCGGCAGCCAGCGCGCGGCTGGCCGAACATGTTCGCTGGAATCAGCCAGGCGTGCTCAAGCCCGCTGACACTCGCATGATTCCCATCGAACTGGTTGCGGCTGATCAGAATGTGCAGCAGCTGGTTGCCACAGCTCTGACATCGCGACCGGAGCTGGCGGAATGTCGCTTCCTGGTGGGCGAGGCGGTCGAGCGACTGAACCGCGAACGGCACAGTCCGCTGATTCCGAGCGTGCTGTTGTCGGCCAGCTATGGCGGCCTCGCCGGTGGGCTCGGAAGCGATCTGCGGAATTCGGGAGATCGGCTGGATGCGGATGCCATGGCATACTGGGAACTGCGACAGCTGGGATTCGGTGAACAGGCGTCGCAGCGGGAATCCAGAGCGCGGATCAGCCAGGCGCGGGCTCGTCAGATGCAGATGCTTGACCAGGTGGCTCGCGAGGTAACAGAGTCTCATCTGCGAGTATCCGGTGGCCGCAGGCAGATCGAGACCGCGCTGCAGGCAGTGGAATCTGCTGAGCAGTCTTATCGTCGAAATCTGGAGCGGATTCGGAATGGTCAGGGGTTGCCACTGGAGGCGCTGCAGTCACTGCAGGCACTGGCAGCCGCCCGCCGTGAATATGCCCGGTCCATCGCCGATTTCAATATCGCGCAACTGACGCTGCAGCGAGCCCTGGGTGGTCGACTGCAGGCTCCCGCTGAACATCTTCAGTCGGCCGTTACTTCACCCTGAGCGCGACCCTTATGCTGACAACGGGGGCACGCGAACACTTTGCGGGCGGCCAGCAGCCACGATTCAATCGGACCATCGCAGCGCGAACAGAAGTCCTTTTTGTAGACCAGCAGGCGTTCATCACGAGTCATGCGGCCCCGGGGTTTACCCACGTCAGCAGGATCGGCGATGATGATTCGGTTGTATCGCTTTCCGATCTGCAGCAACTGCACAGTCAGTTTCCACAGTGCATCAAATTCCCGCCGCTGCAGTGAGCTGGCCCTGCGTTCGGGGTGCATCTGCAGCAGGTGCAGGATTTCAGCGCGATACACATTCCCGACTCCGGCGATGATGTTCTGGTTCATCAGCACAGTACCGATCGGGGCTGACGATCTGCGAATGCGATCCCATGCCTTTTCAGGATCAGCATCCGTTCTGAGCGGGTCGACTCCCAGTCGCTCCAGCAGGCTGCTGACTTCTGCGGCGGTCAGCACTTCGCAGGCCGTGGGCCCGTTCAGATCAAATGCCAGCAGTGCGCCGACGACCCGCAGTCGCACGGCACCGCGAGGCTCCGGTGGCGGAGATTTATGCCGCCGGAATTTTCCATACAGGCCCAGATGCACATGCAGCGTCCGGCCATCCCAGTCATACAGCAGATGTTTCCCATGGGCCTGCACAGCCGTCAGCAGTCGACCGTTCAGCTCGCGTGCTCCGTCGGCAAAACGTCCCTGTGGAGAACTGACGGCCAGCTGCTGACCGGCGAAATCGCGGTTGTGATCTGCGGCAAGACGATGAATGGTGTGGCCTTCCGGCATGGCTGCTTCCTGAAAGTGTGCGGGCGATTCTGTTTTAGGCGTCCGCGTCCGACTGTCTGCAGGAATCAGTCGGACTGTTTTGCCGGAATTTCTCGCTGCAGGTGTATTTCCCCGGACTTTCGAGCGTTTTGTGCATCCGGGTGAGGCGGGCCCTTTCGGCGGGACTGATCCCGGTTCGCTTGTGTGACGGGAAGCGGAACCCGATAATGCCTGCGGCACCGGGGCGATCAGCGGCTGCAGTCGGCCGTGATATTTCCACCTGCGGGCCTGAGAGCAGGAGGGTTTGTGATCCTGCCGGGCCAGCAGCCTGCGGTGTATTCTGTTCGAGGTCGGGGGGGTCAGGAGAATTCTGACGCTGTTGTTTGCAGGAGCTGTGCTGATGACGTCTGCGGTATCCGCTGCTGAACCCAAAAAGGAAGCCTTTGGAAAGACCAAAGACGGGGTTCCGGTTGAGATCTACACGATTGGAAACAAGTCCGGCTTTGCCGCCCGCGTGATGACTCGCGGCGCCACGCTGGTCAGCCTGCACGTGCCGGATGCGGCCGGGAAACTGGCCGACGTACTGCTGGGCTTTGACGACGTTTCCGGCTACGAAGGTGATGGCAATCAGTATTTCGGCTGCACGACCGGTCGCGTCTGCAACCGCATTGCCAAAGGCAAATTCACTCTGGACGGCAAAGAGTATACTCTGGCGATCAACAACGAGCCCAATCATCTGCACGGTGGCGTGGAGAAGTCGCTGGACAAGCTGATCTGGACGGCTGCTCCTGTGTCGTCCGACCGGGGTCAGGGCGTTCGATTCACCGTCAGCAGTGCTGACGGGGACGAAGGCTATCCGGGCAAACTGGACGTCACGGTGACATACTTTGTCCCGGCCGATCAGAACGCGATCACGATCACCTATTCCGCCCGAACCGATAAGAACACTCCGGTCAATCTGACCAACCATGCCTATTTCAATCTGGCGGGTGAAGGCAGTGCCACGGTGCTGGATCACATGCTGCGAATCAATGCGGACAATTATACTCCGACTGACGACACGCTGATCCCGACGGGAAAGATTGCTCCGGTCGCGGGTACGGAGCTGGATTTCCGCAAGCGGACCCGGATTGGTGACCGCATTGAATCCATCGGAAAGACCGCAGCGATCGGCTATGACCACAACTACGTGCTGAATGCTGCAGAGGATGGTGGCGAGATGCGTCTGGCGGCGGTGCTGGTGGATCCGCAGTCGAAGCGGCGGATGCGAGTCACGACGACGGAACCTGGCGTGCAGTTTTATTCGGGCAACTTCCTGAAGGGTCAGGCGGGCAAGGGTGGCCGGACCTATGCTCACCGCAGTGCTCTCTGCCTTGAGACTCAGCATTACCCCGATTCGGTCAATCACTCTGAGTTTCCCAGTACAATTCTGAAGCCGGGTGCTGAGTACAAGTCGACGACGACCTATGCGTTCGACATTGATCAGCCGGCTGGTGCGGTGCAGAAGAAGTGAGGGGTGACGCGGTGCAGACCCGGAAGTGAACTTCCGGGTCTGTGGCTTTGGGTCTTAACCGGATGCAGTTTATGTGGCCCGAGAGTGACAGGACCCAGGACATTCTCCGCGATGTTGCGGGGGGTGATGCCGAGGCGGTAAACCGTCTGATGGATCGTCATCGTGAGGCGGTGCGGCGGATGGTGCAGCTGCGTCTGGACCATGCGGTGGCTCGGCGAGTCGATGCCAGCGATGTAGTGCAGGACGTGATGCTGGAGGCATCTCAGCGACTGACGGATTACCTGCGGAATCCGGGGATGCCGTTTCATCTGTGGCTGCGGCAACTGGCACTGGACCGGATTATTGACATGCATCGTCGCCATCGCGGAGCGCAGCGGCGTTCGGTGGATCGCGAGCAGAATTTTTCGGGAGTGGGGAATGATGAGCAGTCGGCGGCGGATCTGGCGGCGCTGTTGCGCGATGCCGAGCTGACTCCGGCGGCAGCGGCTCTGCGAAAGGAGCTGCAGTCCCGTTTTGTGGCGGCCCTGCAGCAGATGGACGAAGGCGACCGCGAGATCATTGTGATGCGGCACTTTGAGCATCTTGGAAACAGTGAAGCGGCGGAAGCACTGGGGCTCAGTGCTCCGGCGGCCGGCATGCGATATCTGCGGGCGATTCGCCGACTGCGAGAGCTGCTGGGCGGTGACGACAGCTCGCTGGCCGGAGGCTGAGATGCAGTTCGGATCCGACGCAGAAGCGATGCAGCATGCACTGATGCTGGCGCGACGCGGATTCGGGCGAGTGGAACCGAATCCGCAGGTTGGGGCGGTGCTGACGACGGCTGAGGGCCGACTGATTGCCGACGGCTTCCATCAGGCCTGTGGCGGCCCGCATGCCGAGGTGCATGCGTTGCGAGCAGCCGGTGAGCAGGCGCGCGGGGCCACCCTGTATGTCACTCTTGAGCCCTGCTGTCATCATGGACGGACTCCGCCGTGTTCTGACGCGGTGCTGGCGGCGGGCGTGCGGCGAGTGGTTGTGGGGTGCCCGGACCCTGCACCGCATGTGGCCGGTCGCGGACTGCAGCAGTTGCGAGACGCCGGGCTGCAGGTGGATGTGGGTCTCTGCGGTGAGGAAGCAGAGGCACTGATCGCCCCGTTCGTGCGACTGCAGCTGCGGCAGAGGCCGTGGGTACATGCCAAGTGGGCAATGACACTTGACGGTCGCATTGCTGCGCGAACCGGACATTCGCAATGGATTTCGGGCAGTGAATCGCGG
>CAITYU010000322.1 GCA_903896675.1 uncultured Planctomycetaceae bacterium | reverse complement strand
GCGTTGAGTTTGAGATTCCCTGAGGCTCGGAGGAGGTTCCCGGACTGTCCCTCCATGTTGAGTGTGATGGAAGTCGCTGGCCCTGTTTTGACCACGAGCGGCGCGGATGCCCAGTCGATTACGGGCTGTGTGCTGCTGGCGCGGTTCACTTCGACGTTGAGTGTGTTTGCGGAAATCGAGACATCGCCGAGTCCGGTGACGCTGATACCATCGAGGCTGGCTTCGAGTGCGGTCCAGCGTTTTGCCGGGTTAGCGACATCGCTGGCGATTGCGATGGCAGCGTCGGCATTTGTGATTGTAAGCCCTGAGGCGTTCGCGGTGCCACCTGCAAGGCCAACGAAGGCAGTTCCGCCGTCGATACCGAGTGTGAGGAGTGTGACATCAGCGGTGGTACCATCGGCGAGAGTGACGTTTGCGGCCGCGCGTCTGAGGGCGAAGGATCCGGTAACGTGGAAGAAGTCGCTGACATTGACGGTGAGTGTTCCAGAGGCCTCGAGGAGTGCTCCGGTAGCGCCGTTCAGGTTGATCTGATAGTTCTGGCCACCGCCGAGTGGGACGCTGAGAGGCGTTCCGCTGTAGCTAGCGACGACTCCATTCAGGTCAGGTCTGTTAATGCTGACGGCAAGATTCGATCCGGAGATCGTGACGTCTGGTATCCCGAGTGCCGCGACTGTGGCAGCGGTGGCCTGCAGAGTGTTCCAGCGTCGATCTCCGTTAAGCAGATCGACGGCTGTGGCAAATCCGAAGTCGACGCCGGTGAGGCTAAGTCCAGCGGCGTTTGCGGTTCCTCCGTTCAGACCGGCGAATCCACTGATATTTTTTCCGCCGATTGTAAGGACCTGTGCGTCAACGGTTGAGCCGTCTGAGAGTGTGACGGAGCGAGTGGAAGACTGGATTCCGAAATTGCCGGAGACGCTGAAGAAGTCGGCGATGCCAAGGGTCGCCGTGGCTGCCACCTTGAGTAGTGCGCCGCTGGATCCTGGATGAGAGATGTTGACGGTGGAACCATCGTCCATCAGGACACTGAGTGCATTACCAGTGAAGTTGACAACGGAAGTGTTGGCGTTTCCAGTGCTGGTTGTGCCGAGCGGCTGATTCAGTTCAACCTCGAGATTGGAGGCTGACATGGCCAGCTCGGGTAATCCGAGCAGTGCTACGGCATTTCCTGTTCCCGAGGCAGCGACCCATCGTCGCTTGTCGTTTGTGTCTTTGGGGATCAGGACTGCGAGTGCTCCGTTGACGTTGCTGAGCGCCAGTCCAGTGGCATCAGAATTGGTGGCAGGTCCGTTAATTCCTGCGAAGAATCCGCCGTTAACGGAGTTCATGACGAGTGCCCATGCAGGCACTGATGTTCCGTCAATGAGCGTGGCCGTGTATTCGGTGCGTTTTACAGTCAGACTTCCGTTGATTGCGAGGAAGTTGAAGAGGTCGATTGCCGGGAGGTTATTGATTTCGAGCAGTTCCTTCGGTGGGACAGTGAAGGCGAATGATGGGATGGCTGGGACGGCTGAAAGTGTTGGCAATCCCGGGAAGTTCTGCATAGCCGGCAGAGCGGGGAGCGCAACGTTTGGCAATGTGGTGGCGTAATCGATCCACGGCGTGGGTGTGCTGAGTGCTGGAACGTCGTAAGTGAGGTTCAGCGAGAGCGTTGGGATTGTGGCGTTAAGGTCAGGGACCTTGAGTTCAAGGAACGGTGCGAAGGTGATTTCGGGGAGTGCGGCCTTGAGTGTGAACCACTTCATGCTGCCGAGATCCGGCAGGACGGCGGAGAGCGGGTTCCGCATATTGAGCATGAGGTTGAAGTCAAGCCCAGCAACCTGGAATCCGGTGAAGTCACTGTTGGACCATGCCGGGCCATTGATGCCGATGCTTGCGTCGAGATCGATGCCCCAGAATTTGATGAATTTGGTGGGCAGATCGGGCCCGGTGTAACCGGCGATCTTTACGTCCATATCTCCGAATTCGATCCCGAATCGTCCTCGGACATCAGCAAACCCGGAGACACCGAATTCCATGAGTGCGGTAGCGCGAAGCAGGTTGCCTTTAAAGTCGAGTGTGCTGGACTGTCCGCCGACGGTGTTTGCGAGTGGGGCAGCTTCAAAGTCTGCGGTTGCGGTTGCGGCTGTTCCGTTGAGTGTGCCTCCTGCACGATTCATGTTGAGGGTCAGGTTTGAGACAGTTGCGGTGGCGACATCGACGCCGACCAGTGCCGCTGCGCCGACGGTGGCTTTCAGCGCGCTCCACGTCCGAAGGTCTGTCCCGCTCTGTGAATCTGCGGGGGTAGCGAGTGTGTAACCGAAGGACAGGTTCGAGAGGCTCAGGCCCGTCTGATCGGAGTTGCCCGGGGCGGCATTGAGTCCGGCAAATCCGGTCAGTACCGAGCCACCCATCTGAACCGCTGTCGTCTGGACGGTGCTGCCATCGGCGAGGGTAATGGTGGCATTCTTCTTTTCTACTGCCATGGTCCCTGTGATGTAGACCGCGTTTTCAGCGCTGAAGGTTGCAGTTCCGCCGAAATTCGAGGCGTCTTTGGGAACGCTGAGAGTGCGTGTTGCGCCCCCGACCGAGAAGGTTTCATTGATGTCTGCGCCGGTTGTGTTTTTGGTCGCGGCGAACGATCCGGTCAGAGCAATTCCAGTGATGCCTGTGACGCCTGCGGAGCCTGACGCGTCGAGGGCCCATGTGCCCGTGGAGTTGATAACTGCGACAAGATTGCCCCCTGTAAACTGGACTCCGCTGTCATCCGCGGTTGAGGCGGTACCTCTGGCGTTGCCCGCGAAACCGGTGACCGAACCTGCTGCCAGCAGCAGGCGTCGGTTGGGCGACGTGCCTGCGGATTCCACCGTGAAGCTGCCTGACAGGTCGGCCACGGGAGTTCCGAGGGTCGTTGATCCGGTCAATCGGGTTGAATTGACAGCCTCGTCGTGGCGGACTCGCACCGTCCCACTTCCCACGCTGATGATTTCATCAATGGAGGCGCCGAATCGCTGGGCTTTCAGTTCCATGGTGCCTGACAGGGTGAGGTCTGTGAGTCCTATTGTGGCGGCGTGGCCGGACCCGGTAACTGCATAGCGGGCGGGTTGGCCGGAGGTACCAGCGACCACGACCATCCCTAATGTGCCGTTGCTGATTTGCAGCCCCTGAGCTGAGTCAGTGCCTGCGTTATTTCCAATGAAGGCCTGCAGGTTTGTTGCGCCGACATGCAACCTCGCGACACTGTTGCTGACTGCCCGTTTGATTTTGAAGTTACCGGAGGTGTCGGCGAATCCGGCAATATTGCCGGAGACGTTGCCGGACGCTGATGCGTGTGATCCTTCGCTGGAGGCGACATTCAGGGTGATGGAGTCAGTTGCTGCGGTGGTGATGGAGACTGGTGAGGCTGCGTAGTTAATGAGCGTTCCGGAATTGTCCGGCCGATTGATGGAAAGTGCGAGGTTTGAGCTTTGCAGGGTGGTGTCACTGAGGTTCACAGCCGAGATGGAATGCGCCGTAGCGATTCCAGCCAGCCAGCGACGGCCCGGGATCGCTGGATCCACGGCTGCGACAACGCCAAACTTCACCTGGTTGAGGCTGATGCCTGCGGCATCGGGTGCTGTGGCCGGGCCGTTGAGCCCCGCAAATGCTGTCAGGTTGGAGCCACCAATTGTCAGCACGTCGGCGTTCAGGGTGCTGCCGTCGTGGAGGGTCAGCGTCTGCGTGCCGCTGTCAACCACGAGGTTTCCGCTGGCCGTGACGAAGTTTTCGACGGTGAATTGCGCAGTCGCCGTCAGGGATTGAGAGGATGCCGTCATAGCCGGCAGGCTGACCGTGGTGCCGTCAACGGTAATCGACCTTGCGGTTCTGGCAGAGTTGAACGTGTTTTGTGCTGCCGTGGCCGAACCCGTGACACCACCGATGTCGTCCACGTTCAACTGGAAACTGCCGGCGGCATAGAACTGGCGGCTACCAGTGGCGTCGATTGCCAGTGCTGCGGATGATGCGGAAACACCGGCAGAGGCAGTGCCGGCGGTAACCGTTGCGCTCGCATTTGTCAGGACAGCCTGCAGTTCTGCAGAGTCGGACTGTATGGACGCGTTGCCGGTGATGGTTGCGAAGTTTCCCAGTCTGGCAGACAGTCCGTGGACAGAAAGCACCCGCAGTGACTGAGACTGAGGCAGGTCAGCAAAAGCAGCAGTGGTGCTGCCAATGGTTATGCTGTGTCCTGTCCAGGCAGTATTGGTGGAATTGTATCGCAGTCTGGCAAGGCTGGCGGAAACGCTGGAGACTCCAGTGGCAGACAGGCTGAAGGTTCCCTCGGCCTCCAAAGCCAGTTTGTCCTGAGGGGTTGCGACCAGTGCCAGTGTTCCGGTGGTCAGTCCGGCGGAAACAGTTCCTGCGGTAAGAGAACCAGAGACTGCGGTTGCCACTCCTCGCAGATTCCCCGAGGCCTGATCGAATGCAAAGTTGCCCTGAATGGCTGCATATTCGCCAACTGTCAGCGTCACGTTGTTACCGGTGAACTGACGGGCACTGGCGGGCACGTCAATGGTGGACGTTGTGCCATTGACGTTGATGGTGCGTGTCACTGTGGACGTGTTGCTGTTTCGCTCGAGTGACAGTAATCCGCTGAGTGAAACCCCGGGAAGCGCATTCAGGCTGGCGTCCCCGGATGTCTCGAGGGCGTAGTTTCCGTCTTCCGACACGACCAGACCGAAGGCAGCGTTGGCCACAGTCAGACCACTGGAATCACCGGTCATGGATGCCGTCAGGCCTGTGCCGACCGCCAGTGTCTCGCCGCCGCTTTGAGCCATCGTGAAGCTGCCGGAGATCTCTGCCAGCCCGGCAACCGACATAATGCCCGTGTAGGTGAATGATGGAGCGGTGAAGTAATTGCCGAGGAATCGGCCGAGCGCGTCGCGGTCTGCCGCCTGTGGCACCATTGACAGACCGTTGAGAAAGCCCTTCACCTCGAGGGTCAACCCGCCGCTGCCATCGCTGACAATGTCGAAATAACGATCCCCCGACGGAAAGGAAAACATGCCGGACGCCAGCGGAAACGTCGTGGTGACCGGGGTGCCGCCAATGGTCTGCAGAAAATTGAAGCGATCGCCGATGTTGGGGACGAAATTGTTGACCAGTCGGATGTCAAGAATACCAGTGGTGAGATTCGTGTCACCGCTCAGTACTCGAATCTGGTCAAACCCATCGTCATCGCTGCCACCTGTCGGATTGCCAGCCTCGTAGCCACCAATTTCAATCTCGAGTCCGACCGCAGGGACTGAGTAGCCTCCTGTGTACTGCAGAATCTCAGTAACGCCGCTGGTCAGCAGCAGGCGATCCTCGAGCAATTCTGTTCGACGATATTTGCGTGTCGAACGCGAATGCTGCCGGGCCGAGCGGATCCACGATCTGGGAGCCCGATGTTGATCAGGCAGGAAGCAGCGGATGAATCTCGACAGGAAAGAACTTGCCATGGAAACACCGATTGGTGGTGCAATAGATTAGGGTACAGCCGAACAGATGCGATGACTGGATTCGCCGGTTTCGCGCCGGGAACTGACAATTCGGGGCGTCGGTAAACCGCAATTTTCGGTTCTAGACAGGGGACTTCCTATGCGGAAGGGATGACGGAAAACGATGGCGTCAACGGACCAGAAAACAGCGCGACTGGAGGTCGATAGGTCTCCATCGGGAATTGCTGTCGATACTTGAAAGAAGTCCTCAGGAGTGAAGTGTCGAGGCGCGGCTCCTCTGGAATCCGATCACCCCGGGTGGTTGGGTGCAGACTGTGTGGGAATCGACACCACAGCAGCCAGACGCGACGCGCTATGCGCCGCGTGGTTGCATCAGCGGAGGTGTCTTATCAGACGCATCAAAACGGGCTGGCGCTGAATCAAAAATGGTCCCGATTCTGCTGGCCTGCCACCCAACTCTGTCGATGTGAGCATTCTCTGCGCTGCAGAAGTCTGGCAAATAAAGACTGGGGAAATTCAGAGGGAGTCAACGACCAGCACAGTTCCAGAAATGCGCTCCCGTGGCCGTAACGCACCAGACGTCAGAATTTCACAAGGGTTGTCCGGGTTGCGATGGTCATCCTCCTGAGACCTATCGGGCCACCGGAGTCCTTCAGGTCGTCATCGGCGATTCTGGAGGCGTGGATGACCTGCAAAAGTGCGATTGAGCCTTGCAACTATTCAAACAGTCCCTCCAGTGCATTGCTGAACAGGTCGTCCAGCAGGTCGAGGTTTGCAGGGGCTGCGGCCTGTCCCTCACTGTCGTCAGACTGCAACTGCCGCGTCAGCGTTCGCTGCGGTGCAGGCAGTCTTACGATTGATCCGGCTGATAGGGCATCATTCGCAGTCGGCTCTGCACTGTCGACAGATATCAGGCTGACATCCGGCGACTGCAGTGCTGATGAGTCCGGCACCAATTCGTGACGTTCCTGCTGATTCCACTGTGTCGGTTGCGGTATGGTGTTATCCGGAGTGACCAAATTGGCGGGGCTGCCTGCCATCGG
>CAITYU010000321.1 GCA_903896675.1 uncultured Planctomycetaceae bacterium | reverse complement strand
GATCGAACCATGCGGACGAGGCTCCAGCCATTGATGTCGGTGGCGGAGATGCTGCGACGTCACAAGCCACTTTTGCTGAATTGGTTCCGAGCCCGTGGGGAGTTTTCAGCCGGTTGTGTGGAGGGCATGAATGGCAAGGCGAAATTGACGATGAAAAAAGCCTGCGGATTCAAGTCGTACAATGTGGCAGAAGTCGCACTCCTGCATACACTTGGGAAGCTGCCGACCCCGCAAGTCACCCACAGAATCTGGTGAAGAGGCTTTTTTCAAAACTGTGTCGCGCGCGAAGGTGCTGCAAGGTCTCGAATGATCTTGAGGCAATCATTAACTGTCAAGTATGTGCGATGGCTTCACTAGGGGTAACAGGTTTTTTGAGCTTCGTCCCCATGACGGAGAATCTCAATTGGAGTTGAGATTGGCTCAGGTCGCTGCCAGTCGTTCAGACCCACACTACAAAAATCGAACTGCACTTGAGGAAAAACGCAAACGTGTCCATTTTTTTCGCGAAAATCGTCGAGGTTGTAACGATTGGGCAAGGCGGGAACACTCAGAAGGATTTTGCATCCGCCCAAATGCCTGCAAAGTCCGCGCAAACTGCCCTCCCCAGGCCCGCCCGGAGCCTGTCCGTGGCCTGAAAAGTGCCGCCGGAGAACTGCCCGTTGACTCACCCCCACACGGCTTGTAGATTCGCTGGTGTCCGCTGCCGACGCGTTTTCGAATTCGCGGCAGCCGGGAAGTCCCTGTCGACAGATCTGCAGTCCGGTCCCACCGGGCTGAGCGGAGATGCTGGTGCAGACCGAACCCTGTTCAATGGCTCCTAAGCGAACTGGCTCACCCCTGTCTCGCTGGCTGTTGTGCCTGTTCGGGCTGATCTGGCTCCCGGCTCTGTCAACTGTGCTGTCCGGAGATCAGCCCCCGTGGATGATTTCCAGCCACACGGCTCGGGGATTGTTCTCTGATCGTGCTTCAGGCAACCCGCCAGTTGCTGTCCCTGCCCCGGCTGCACCAGCACAGATGCAGCCCGCAGACAGCCCCTGGCAGATGCCGGATGGCGCGTGGAAGTATCTGGTGATTCATCATTCCGGGACCAGCTCGGGCAGCGTGCAGTCCATCCACCGCGAACATCAGCAGCGGCGTGATGCCGACGGCGACCCGTGGCTGGGGATTGCCTACCACTTCGTGATCGGCAATGGCAGCGGGATGGCGGATGGTCAGGTGCAGGCAACGTTTCGCTGGGATCAGCAGCTGCACGGCGCTCATGCCGGAAATGCTCTGATCAACGCTCGCGGGATCGGCATCTGCCTGATTGGTGATTTCGAAAAAACAGCTCCTTCAACACGACAACTTGACGCCCTCAGAAAACTTGTGGTTCAACTGGCCGGTCGCTACCAGATTTCCCGGCGGCAGGTCATTGGTCATTCATCAGTCCGGTCCACCCGGTGTCCCGGACGACTTTTCCCCCTCAGGAAAATTCAGGAAGCAGTACCGCAGGCATGATCGCCGCGAAACTGCCTGCAGTCCGAGTTTTCACTTTTGCCACGGAAGCTATGCTCTCATGTTCAACCGTGTTCGCAGCTTTTCATTCCCATCCAGCAATCTGGGGTCCGACGCTCCGGAAGACTTCGTGCCGTCAGAGCTGCCGCTCGAACTGCGGGAAGCGTGGGAATCGTGGCAGCAGTCAGACCTGACTCCGGATAACTACGCCCGCAGCGTCAACGAATCCGACTGGCCGGTGTCCATCTATGTGCCGGAACGCTACGAAGATGGTTACGCATATCCGCTGATCACATGGTTTCACAGCGACGCCAACGATGAAGAGCAGCTGGAATCGGTGATGAATGCGGTCAGCCCGCAGAACTACATTGGACTGGCGCTTCGCGGCAACCACGAAATGACCACCACCGGAGGTTACCGCTGGGATCCCGCTGCGACGGGATTGGCACACGGACGCGTCTCACTACAGCAGTTGCTGCACCTGACCGTCTGCCGACTGCGTCGAACGGTGCACATCCACAGTGAACGCATTTTCCTTGCCGGGTCCGGGCACGGTGCCGATACCGCCATGCAGATGCTGTCCCAGCAGCCGGACTGGTTCGCCGGAGCCGTACTGCTGGATCCCTTCTGTGAGACCTCAGCACTGCCCGAAGATCTGCCGCTCGCACTGCAGCAGAAGCCCGTACTGATGTCTTTATCCGGCAACTGTGGCCTTGAAGTACTCGGCCGGTCCGTTCGCTCGGTCCGCCGACTGCGTGCCGCCGGGGCTGTGGTGGATGTGGACTTCACCGAGCTCCCGGTGGACCCGGGCAGCAGTGAAGCCCGCCGTATCGATCACTGGATCATGGACCGTGTCGCCCGGGAAGCGCTCGTCTGACATCTGCAAAGCAATCATTCTCGGAAGCCGCTGTTATGCCGCGATTTTGCTCCGCCCTGCTGGCCTTCGTCGGTCTGTTCATCGGTTCGTGTGCAGTCGCTCAGGAGCCGACACAGTTTCAACCCCACACGTACCGTGGCGGCAAAGACGCAGAACTGAAATATCAACTGCTGTCACCGGCAGCCGCCGCTCAGCCTGGTGACGAAAAGTTTCCGCTGGTGCTGTTCCTGCACGGGGCCGGTGAGCGTGGCAGTGACAATCAGGCCCAACTGAAACACGGTACAGGCAATTTCGCCACCGCTGCCCTGCGGCAGAAGTACCCCTGCTACGTGGCCGCGCCCCAGTGCCGCACAGGCCAGTGGTGGAATACTCAGGCCGACCTGCTGCTGGAACTGATCGCCGACCTGCAGAAACAGCACCGGATTGACCCGCAGCGGATTTATGTGACCGGATTGTCCATGGGCGGATTCGGCACCTGGGAATTGATCTCACGCAAACCAGAGCTGTTTGCGGCTGCCGCGCCGATCTGCGGCGGCGGAGATCCGGCAAAGGCAACGGCCTGCGCCAGCCTGCCGATCTGGGTGTTTCATGGTGCTCAGGACACTGTGGTCAGACCAGAACTCTCCCGCGTCATGGTCGAGGCTCTGAAGAAGGCCGGTGGCATGCCGAAGTACACCGAATACCCAGGCGTCGGACATGACTCCTGGACCGCCACCTACGCCGACCCGGCATTCATGGAGTGGCTGTTCGCTCAGAAACGTCAGTAACGCCACAGGGCTGTCACTCGCTACTGCCAACCAGAGTTCATTCGCGGGTCACATCCACCACCGGGCGGCGACGGTCCAGCCACGCCTGCAGCAGAATCTGAGCCGCCAGCTTGTCCATCCGTTCCTTACGCTGCTTCTTCGTAAACTCTGCGGCCAGCAGCAGACTTTCTGCCTGCCACGATGTCAGCCGCTCGTCCTGAAACTCACAGGGCAGCCCGAACAGGCCGGTCAGCCACGTCGCAAAGCCTCGCGATTCATGCGACTTCTGACTTTCGTCACCATTCATGTGCAGCGGCAGACCCACCACGAAACCCACCGGTCGATATTCTGTCAGCACCCGCCGCAGAAATCGCTCGTCCCCCTGCAGTCCCTGCCGCTGGTGATTGTACAGCGGACTGGCAAATCGCTGGTCACGATCCGACACGGCGATTCCCAGCCGCTTCGTTCCGTAATCAAACCCCAGCACCATGCCTTCCCGGGGCAACAACGGCGCTGATTCTGACGTCGGCTGCTGACCATCCACGGCTGCCATCAGTTCGCTCCCCGCACGCTGGACGAACTGCCCCCCAGCGTCACCAGCTGCGGCAGACGATCGTTCAAACCGCCCGATCGGAACCCCTCAAGGTCCAGCGTCACCTGCCGAAAACCCAGCTCCCGCAGGCGCCTCGAGATCTGTTCACGCTGAGGATGTCCCGCAGCCGCCACCAGATACTCAAGCGGCAGCTCAATCCGCGCCAAGTCGTTCTGCTCCAGACGCACCCGCAGCTCACGACACCCCAGCAGCTCTCGCAGAAAAACCTCCGCCTCATCAATCCTCAGCGTCCGCTCGGATGTCACTTCAACGCCATAAGCAATCCGGCTGGACAGACACGGCGATGCCGGCTTGTCCGCTGAATTCAATCCCCACCAGACCGCCAACTGTCGAACACCCGACTTCCCCAGCCCCGCTTCAATCAACGGGCTGCGGACCCCGTGCTGCTGCGCCGCCTGCATACCCGGACGATGATCACCCACATCGTCCAGATTGGCTCCGTTCAGAACCATGCGACCGGGATAACTCTGCACCACGTGCTGGATGCCGCGATACAGCGTGTCCTTGCACCAGAAACAGCGATCACCGCTGTTGCGACGATACTCGGGCCGCAGAAACTCTTCCGTAAACAGCTCTTCATGAGCAATCCCGATCCGCACAGCTTCCCGACGAGCCAGCTCGCGATCGGCCGCAGCGAGGCTGGGACTGACCGCCGTAACAGCCAGCGCCCGAGCCCCCCACAGCAGGGCCGCGGCTTTGGCCACCACCGCACTGTCAACACCACCGGAATACGCCACCACACACGGTCCCAATTCCCGCATGATCTGCAGCAATCGCTCCGCAAGGACGGCCGAACTTTCCCGCACAATCACAGTCATGGATTTCCAGCAGATTCTGTAGCCAGGAAGCCAGCAGGCCCACCTCAGACCAACTCAGACACTCACCGCGCCAACTCAGTTAACTGCCCTGAGCACCGACTGTCAACCCACCACGGTGACGCAACTCAACCACGCACCAGCAGGAAAGCTGCCATTTTTGCAGGCACCTGATTTGCAGGAGCAGAGAATTAAAGCTGCCGAAGAGGCATATTTCGACGGATTTGCTAGACTCTGCAGCTGTCGAAAACAGAAGGTGCCGACATGCCAAAACGCGATTTTTACGATGTTCTGGGAGTTCCTCGCAGTGCTTCGCAGGAGGACCTGCGGAAGGCCTACAAGAAACTGGCCCGCAAGCACCACCCGGATTCCAACCAGCAGGATCCTGAAGCGGCAAAGAAGTTTGCTGAGATCACGGAAGCGTGGGACGTACTGGGTGACGAGCAGAAGCGAAAGCAGTACGACCAGTTCGGGCATGCAGCGGCGGGCGGAGGCCATCCGTTTCAGGGCGGCAACCCATTTCAGGGTTTCGGCGGCGGTGGTGCCAGCATGCAGTTTGACATGGAAGATCTGCTGGGGGGCATGTTTGGCGGTGGTGGCGGAGGGTTTGGTGGTCAGCGTCGTGGTGCTGGCCGGGCTCGACGCGGTGAGGACGTTCGTGCAGAGATTACGATTCCGTTTGGAGTGGCGGCAGAGGGTGGCGAGCACACTCTGACGTTGCAGAACGGATCGAAGTCTGAGCGTATCGCCGTGAAGGTTCCGGCAGGCATCGATCAGGGGCAGACCATTCGGCTGGCAGGGCAGGGCAACCCCGGTCCAGGTGGGGGTACTCCCGGCGACCTGCTGGTGACCGTCTCAATTGCTCCGCATCCGTGGTTCAAGCGCGAGGGTTTCCATCTGGTTCTGGAAGCCCCGATCACTCCGGCCGAGGCAGTGCTGGGCACTCGCATCGAAGTGCCCACGCTGTCCGAAGGCACGGGGATGCTGACGGTTCCGCCGGGCACCTCCAGCGGTGCTCGACTGCGCTTGCGGGGCAAAGGTATCCGCAATCCCAAAACCGGCGAACGTGGTGATCAGTTTGTGTCGTTGAAGATTGTGGTACCGAAGGAATTGTCCGAGTCGGCGCGGGCTGCGTGGGAACAGGTGCAGCAGATCAGTGCTGAAACTCCGCGACAGCAGCTCTGGCGGTGAGCCGATCTGCCGCCCGGCAGCAGTTTTCAACCGCAGTCTACGGCGTGTTGAAGATGCGGTCACCGGCGTCACCAAGGCCGGGCAGGATATAGCTGCGGGAATTCAACTGCCGGTCGATCGACGCTGCAAACACCCGCACGTCGGGATGCGCGCTGGTCAATTGTTGCAGGCCCTCCGGGGCTGCGATCAGGCAGGCGAAGCGAATCTGCGGGACACCCCAGCGTTTCAGCAGTTGCACGGCATGCAGGATGGAACCCCCGGTGGCCAGCATCGGATCAACGAGAATGGCGACATCCGCCGGATTCGACGCGGGCAGCTTCTGGTAATATTCCACCGGCAGGGCAGTGCTTTCATCGCGGCAGATTCCAAGGTGCCGCACTTCAGCCTCGGGCAGCAGCCGCAGAAACGCGTCGGTCATCCCCAGTCCGGCACGCAGAATCGGCACGATCGCCACTCTCCCCTGCAGGCGGAAGGCCGCCGTGGATTCCATGGGAGTCTGTACAGTGCACGCCTGCAGCGGCAGATCCCGAGTCAGTTCAGCCGCCAGCAGTGACGCCAGACAGTCGACGTGCTGACGAAAAACTGCCGGCGGGGTGGCGGAATCCCGCAGTCCGGCGAGGTGATGCTGCACGAGGGAATGCTGCAGCGGAGTCACTGAGGGATGCTGAAAGTGCATGCGTGCCGACCTGACATCGAAAAAATCTTTACGTACTGCCGGCAGGGATCATACAGTTTACCCCAACGGAATTTCCAGCTTTCGACTTGGCTGCAGCCGCACAGCAGACGATGAAACGGGTGATTCTGCCGAACACTGCCCGCAAGCGGCAGCTGCAGAGAAGATCGAAGTCACAGGAGCAACACATGTCAGACGAACTGCAGTACAGACTGACAGAGACCGACGAATACGAAGAAATCAGCAGCGATGAGGTGGATCGGGTTGTCGAAGCCCTTGATCGCCTGATCGCCGGTGTGCAGAGCGAAAATGTGAAACATTACCTCGAAGAAGCCGCCAGCAACATTTACTTCCTCGTCTACGAAGAAGAAGCAGAAGCTGAGCTGGACGAAACCACGGAACAGGCGGCCTGAAAATACGGCACCGTTTCCATGGCAGGCATTCAGCCCGACCCCTCGCAGGTCGGGCTTTTTGCTGCGCACAACTTTGTCACGACGAACCAGCCGGCAAACAAAAAACCCGCTGCTGTGAGGCAGCGGGCTGAGTGTCTCACCGAGCACCCGGGCAGGGCCTCAGGTGATCGTGAAATTCACCGGATCGCTCCACGGAAGCGTCTTGTCATCCGCAGTCACCCCGCGAACCCATACCCGATACTCGCCGGCATTCAGGGGCTCGTTCGGACTGAAGGTGTTGCCCGATAGTCCAGACTGACGCAGGAAGTTGAAGTTCTTGCCGATCAGAGCAATCATGATCTCGTAGGTCTTCGCTTCCTTCACCGATTCCCAGCGAATCTGTGGCAGCGGGTTGGCGGAAGACGAATTGTTCGCCGGATCCACGATCACGGGTGCTCCGCCGGTACACGTGAAGTTGTACGCATCACTCCATCTGCTCAATTCACCCCGCACACTGACGGCCCGAGCATAGAACGTGTAACGTCCTGCCGGCAGATCCGCTGGGAAAGTGAACTCGTTGCTGGCCGAAGTCGTCTTCAGGAACACGGATGTTGCCAGATGACGCTCCACCCAGATGTCATAGCGCGCCGCCTGATCAACTCGGGACAGCACAATTGTCGGTGTCTTCGAAGTGTAGACGGTGCTGAGCGGCACCTGCACACGAGGCACATTATCCGTCGTGATCGTGGCAGTGCTGCTCCACTGACCCACCACTTCCGGTGAAGTGCGGGACCGCTCCACCACAACAGTTCCCTGATTCAGTGTCGACTGCACAGTCACTTCGACAGGATTCACCAGT
>CAITYU010000320.1 GCA_903896675.1 uncultured Planctomycetaceae bacterium | reverse complement strand
GCCGTGCGGAAGATTTTGTTCATCGGCTGTTTTTCAACCGGTCCGAAGCGGCTGAAGTCGGGCAGCGGTGCAGCCTGTACGATGCCGAAGCCGGGGGCAGCGGCAGCGGCAGCGGGGACCTGCGGCTGAGTCATGCGTTCGCGAACGAAGGCTTCGATGTCTTCGATGGTGATGCGGCCACCGGCGGCCGAGCCTTTGACCTGCCGCAGATTGACTCCGAGTTTACGGGCCAGTCGGCGTGTGGCCGGGCCAGCGGGAGCGGGCGGACCTGCGTCACTGCCGGCGGTTGCGGCGGCAGCGGGTGCGGTTGTGGTTGCGGCGGGTACGGTTGCGGCGGGTACCTGAGCGACCGGTGTGGCCGGGGCGACCGGGGCAGCAGCGGGAGCGGCAGCGGGTGCCGTGGTTGCTGGTGGAGCGGCAGCAGTGCCGACCGCTTCGATGGTCAGCAGCAGATCACCGATGTTCAGGCTGGAGCCTGCTGAGGCGTGGACGGCGGTGACTTTGCCGGCGACGGGTGAGGGGATTTCGGCAACGGCCTTGTCGGTTTCCACTTCGCAGACAACGGCGCCTTTGGCGATGGTATCACCGACTTTGACAGCGACGCTGGCGACGTCCACTTTGGTGACGCCTTCGGAAACTTCCGGGAGTCGGAATTCGAAGGGGGCACTGGTGGCCGGAGCAGGCGTTGCGGGAGCGGCCGTGGGAGCGGTTGCGGCGGGTGCCGGGGCGGCGGGAGCGGGTGCGCTGGCGGGCGGAGCAGCCGGTTTGGCTGGCGCGGCGGCAGCAGCACCGGCGGCGGCGGGTTCAATTTCGAGGATGGTGGTGCCGGGGCTGATGGACATGCCGGAGCTGATCAGCAGTCGGGTGATCTTTCCGGCATGCGGGCAGGGAATCTCGGCGACAGCCTTGTCCGTCTCTACCTCGCAGATAATCGCTCCGGCTTCGATCACATCACCCTCTTTGACGCGGATCTCCGCGACATCGACTGAGGTGACACCTTCAGAGACTTCCGGAAGTTTGAATTCGATGGCCATGTGAGGAATGACTTCGGAGAGAAGGGAGAGAGATCGGGGTGTCAGCCGAGGAAGCCTGGTCGCCGGTGATCAGCCGGCGACCGAGACTTTCAGCGGGGATCTAAGCGTTCAGCGGATTGATTTTTTCCGGATCGATACCCAGTTGCTGCAGGATCTGCGGCAGTCGGGCTGCGTCGAAGGCACCGGCATTGGCGAGGCCGCGGAGTGCTGCCCACGCGGTGCATTCGGCATCGATCTGGAAGTGTCGTCGGAGTTCCGGACGGGTTTCACTGCGTCCGAATCCGTCGGTGCCGAGGACAATATAATTGGCTGGCATCCATTCGCGGATCTGATCGGCCACCAGTCGGACGTTGTCGCTGGTGGAGATGAACGGTCCCTGGACTGAGGCCAGCGTCCGTTCGAGGAAGCTGGTCCGGCGGGGCTGATCAGGATGCAGATCGTTCCAGTGCTGGCAGTCCATGGCGTCGCGCCGCAGTTCGCTGTAACTGGTGACGCTCCAGACGTCGCAGCCGATGTCGAATTTTTCCTTCAGCAGCTGCTGAGCGCGAATGGCTTCGCGGAGAATGGTGCCGCTGCCGAACAGTTGCGGCCGCACCGTCTGACCATTGCCACTGTCGGTCGAACTGAAGCGATACATCCCTTTCAGAATGCCTTCAATGACGTCCGGACCAGCGGGCATGGGTGGATGTGCATAGTCTTCGTTGTAGACGGACAGGTAGTAGAAGATTTCTTCACCTTCCGCGTACATGCGACGGAGTCCGTCCTGCACGATGACTGCCAGTTCGTAGCCATAGGCCGGGTCGTAGGACCTGAGCGATGGGACGGTGGTGGCAATCAGGTGGCTGTGTCCGTCTTCATGCTGCAGTCCTTCGCCGTTCAGGGTGGTGCGTCCGGACGTGCCACCGCAGAGGAATCCCTTGACGCGGGTGTCTGCAGCGCACCAGATCAGGTCGCCGACTCGCTGGAAGCCGAACATGGAGTAGAAGACGTAGAACGGGACCATGTTCAGGCCCAGATTGGCGTAGGTGGAACCTGCGGCAATGAAGGAGCCCATGGCACCGGCTTCGTTGATGCCTTCTTCCAGGAGCTGCCCGTTGCGGGCTTCCTTGTAGAACATGGTGCTGCTGGCATCGACCGGTTCGTACAGCTGGCCTTTGCTGGAGTAGATTCCGCAGAGGGCAAACAGGCCTTCCATCCCGAAGGTGCGGGCTTCGTCGGGAATGATGGGAACGATGCGGGGACCGATGCCCTCGTGGCGAATCAGACCGCGAACGATGGTTCCCAGCGCGAAGGTGGTGGAACCTGCGGCACCGTCGCTGCCGGACAGCAGCGGCTGCTTGTCGAACAGTTTGTCATCCAGCGAGGGAATATCCAGCTTTTCGGTGCAGGTCTGACGCTGCGGCACATGTCCGCCCAGAGCTTCGCGACGTTCCCGCAGATATTTCATCTCGGGGCTGTCCGGAGCCGGTTTGTAGAACGGCAGTTTTTCAATTTCCGCATCGCTGATGGGCAGATGGAAGCGGTTGCGGAACTGCTTGAGCCCTTCGAGGTTGACCTGCTTCTGATTGTGTGCGACGTTTTTGCCTTCGCCGGCTTCACCCAGACCATAGCCCTTGACGGTCTTGGCGAGGATAACGGTCGGCGCCCCCTTGTGGGTGACGGCGGCATGATAGGCCGCGTAGACCTTTTCCGGATCATGGCCGCCACGGCGGATGATTTCGAGGAAGTGGTCGGACAGGTGTTCGACCATTTTCAGAACTTCCGGGTCGGCTCCGAAGAAGTGGCCGCGGATGTAAGCGCCGTCCGAGACTGTATACTTCTGGTACTGGCCGTCCACGACTTCACCCATGCGTTTGACCAGACGTCCATTGACGTCGGCGTCCAGCAACGGATCCCAGTCGGTACCCCAGATGACTTTAATGACGTTCCAGCCGGCTCCGCGGAAGGCCGCTTCCAGTTCCTGAATGATCTTGCCGTTGCCGCGTACCGGACCGTCCAGACGCTGCAGGTTGCAGTTGATGACCCACGTGAGGTTGTCGAGATTTTCGCGGGATGCGAGCGTGAGTGCGCCGAGCGATTCGGGTTCGTCACATTCACCGTCACCCAGAAAGGCCCAGACGCGGGATTTGGAGGTATCCAGCAGCCCGCGATGTTCCAGGTAGCGCAGGAACCGCGCGTGATAGATGGAGCAGATCGGACCGAGACCCATGGAAACGGTGGGGAACTGCCAGAAGTCCGGCATCAGCCACGGATGCGGGTAGCTGCTGAGCCCACCGCCAGCCGGCAGCTCGCGACGGAAGTTTTCCAGATGCGATTCGGAGAGGCGACCTTCGAGAAAGGCGCGGGAATACATGCCGGGAGATGCATGGCCCTGAAAATAGACCATGTCGCCGGTGTGTTCATTGGTGCGACCATGGAAGAAGTGATTCTGAGCCACTTCGTACAGGGTGGCCGAGGAGGCGAAGGTGGAGATGTGCCCACCGATGCCCTTGTAATGCGTGTTGCCGCGGACCACCATCATCATGGCGTTCCAGCGGACAATGCTTTTGATGCGACGTTCCATTTCCCGGTTGCCCGGGAAACGGACCTGTTTGGAATGGTGAATGGTGTTGATATAGGGAGTATTGGCGGTGAACGGCAGCATGACACCGCGCGAATAGGCGCGCTCCTGCAGGGACACCAGCAGCGATCGCAGTCGCTCGGGCCCATAACGGTGCAGAATGTCCTCCAGTGACTGGTACCACTCATCAAGTTCTTCAGGGGCAATCCCGGAGCCACCCATCGCCGACTGATTCTGCATTCGAATCCCCAAAAACTATTTTTCACCCGGTCAGATACCCGGTTCTGTACGGACGCTGATCCGGCACCTGAGGAAAGCTGCCCAGGATCGGAAGAGTTTCCGTAGAATCGGCGGATTGTAGGGTTCAGGCGGGTCCCATTCAATCCGTTCTGTCCCGTCAGACACCGTGTTCCACAGACTGGACGGGATTTTTCCGATTGCGGGCCGTGCAAATCGGGAATTCTCAGCAGATTCCGCCTGAAGATCGGGAAAACGTGCACCGGAGCAGGCGGGGCGGCTATTCGAAAACCTCGGGGATCCGCTGCAACTGGCCCCCTAATCCTCTCAGTTTTTCATCAAACTGCTGGTACCCGCGGTCAAGGTGATGCAGGCGGTGCAGGTGAGTGGTGCCGTGGGCGGCAAGGCCAGCCAGCACGAGGGCGGCGCTGGCGCGGAGGTCTGTGGCAATCAACGGAGCTCCGGAAAGCTGAGAAACTCCGCGAATTTCCGCCCGATTTCCGCGGATCCGAATGTCGGCACCAAGCCGGACCAGCTCGGCAGCATGGCGGAACCGTTCCGGGAACACCGTGTCGCAGATACTGGATTTCCCTGGGGTACAGGCGAACAGTGCCATGAGCTGTGCCTGGAGATCGGTGGGGATCCCGGGGTAGGGCTGCGCGGTGATGTGGGCTGGCTGGAGTGGTCCGAGTCTCTGGATGACGAGTGCATCGGGGAGTTCGGTGATGTGGGCTCCGATGTGTTTCAGGAGTTCGAGGAAGTTGGCGAGTGCCTGAGTGGGTGCGTGTTTGAGTGTGAGTTGACCGTGGGTGATGAGTGCGGCGATGGCGAAGGTACCGGCTTCGATGCGATCGGGAGTGATCTGGTGGGAGGTGGAGTGCAGCGCTTCGACCCCGTGAATTTCGATGGTGCTGGTTCCGCAGCCGCTGATGCGTGCTCCGGCGGCATTGAGGAGTGTGGCGAGGTTCTGGACTTCGGGTTCGCGGGCGGCGTTGAGGATGACGGAGTGTCCTGTGGCGAGTGCGGCGGCCATCATGATGTTGCAGGTACCGGTGACGGTTGGTCCGGCGGGTCCGGCGAGGTCGATGGTGTTACCGTGGAGTCTGGAGCAGGAGGCGGTGACGCAGCCGCTGCTGATGCTGATGTCGGCTCCGAGTGCCGCGAGACCGCGGAGGTGCAGGTCAATCGGGCGGTGTCCGATATTGCAGCCGCCGGGGAGTGCGACGCGGGCGGTGCGGAAGCGAGCGAGGAGTGGTCCGAGTACGCAGACGCTGGCGCGCATGCGGCTGACGAGTTCCCATGATGCGGCGGGTTGCAGGGAATCGGGGGCGTGGAGCAGCAGTTGTGCGGGGGCGGGTGAGGTGACGGTAGCGCCCATGGACAGCAGCAGCTGCTGCATGGTGTGGACATCGTCCAGCGCGGGCACATTGTGCAGGTGCAGTTCACCGTGTATGGCGAGTGCGGCGGCCATGGCGGGGAGCGTGGCGTTTTTGCTGCCGCTGATGGTGACAGTGCCATGCAGCGGGAGACCTCCGTGTATTTCCAGCCGGCCCGACATGTGGAATCCATTCGTGGGGTGGGAGCGCAGTGCGCTGGTGTCAGGTGCGGTGCTGGAGGCGGGCTGAGACGACGCGGCCCTGTCCGGCGAGGTCGGAGTGTGTGCGGGGGTCTGAGAAGCCGGACTGGAGCAGGAGCTGGCTGACGGTGGGGCACTGGGCGGGGTCCAGTTCCAGTGCGATGAAGCCGCCGGGTTTCAGCAGGCTGGCGGCGTGTTCGAGAATGAGTCGGACGACGGCGAGTCCGTCTGAGCCGGCGAACAGGGCGTGAGCCGGTTCATGTTCGCGAATTTCGGGCGCGAGTGAGTCTTTTTCGTCATCGCGGATGTAGGGCGGATTGCTGACGATGGCATCCCACTGCTGAGGTTCAGTGAGGAAGGGCTGCAGAGCGGAGCCGGAGGCGAGTTGGAGGCGATCGGCGACGCTGTGTTTCTGCGCATTGCGGCGAGCGATTTCGAGGGCGGTGTCGCTGATATCGGAGGCGGCGAGCGAGGCGTTGGGGCGCTGGAGGGCGAGGCTGATGGAGACGCAGCCGGAGCCGACGCCGACTTCGATCAGTCGGACAGGGACAGACTGAGGGAGCAGTTCGAGGCAGACATCGACGAGAGTTTCAGTTTCGGGTCTGGGGATGAGCACGGCGGGGCCGACTTCGAAGGAGCGTCCGTAGAATTCGCGTGAGCCGATGATGTAGGCGAGGGGTTCACGTTTTGCGCGGCGCTGGACCAGTTCGCGCATGATGGCGCGCTCGGTGTCGGGGAGAATGGAATTGAAATCGGTGTAGAGTCTGATGCGGGGGCATTTGCGGGCGTGTGCCAGCAGCAGCTCGGCTTCGACGCGGGGCGATTCAATGCCTTTCTGTCTGAGGAAACCGGTGGTCCATTCAAGGATCCGCTGGATGGTCCAGCCATCGGTCTCGGAGGTGGCATTGGGGGCGGAGGTGGACATAGGGGTTGAGCCCGGCTGTGATCTGCAGCGGTTGGGAGAACCTGAGACAAGGGTGGAGTGGATTGTGGAACAGTGAGTGAGAAACCGCAACCGGGGATTGGGTTGGTGGGAAGTGCGGGAGCGGGTTTCAGTGCTGATGAGACCGCGCGTGAATCAGGCAGTCAATGTGGTAAGGTGTATCACCCGTAAAATGCAGAGGTCAGGGGGTGAGGGCAGGAATTGGGCTGACTGTGCAAATTGGTTGCCGGCAGGCAACGGGTGCTGGGGCAGGCCGTGGTAAGTCTGTCGTAAAGTCTGGATTGGAATGCTGTTAGGGCTTTCCGGGGCTGCTGCGGTGCGGTGCAGCGGTGCGGGATTGCGGCAGCATGTGAACGGTTGTGCTGGGCGTTGGCGTTGGCGGCAGAGGCTGTGGTGATTTGTGATTTCTGCAGGGCGCAGGGTGGTCTGGGTGGCTGGAGTATTCTGGGGTTTTGGGGGGCTGCGGGGTTCCTTCACACTTTTCTGTCAGCCTGAAATTGAGAACTCAGTGTTTCCTTCCCAATCTCTTCGGAATTGCGCTGTGAAGTTGCAAATAATCCGCGTTTTGCGATAGGGTGAAT
>CAITYU010000319.1 GCA_903896675.1 uncultured Planctomycetaceae bacterium | reverse complement strand
CAGCGGGAGCTTCGCTCTCCCAGGATCGCAGTCAACACCTCTGGCAATGCAGTCCGCAGTTGCGCACAGGATTTCACGTTGAGCCGAAAAAAGACGGCCTGCAGGATCGCAAACCAGCCTTCGCCGGGTGATAAGCATCCGTGTTTATCGGGGGTGGGGTGTGTGGTTTGCCCGGGCTAAAGCCGAGGCTACGGGTTTGCAGTGTCGCCGGGCAGGAACGCCCCGGCTACGGGTTTCGTTCGTGGCGTGCCTGCCACCGCCGGTTGCCTGTCGCAAACAGCGCAGCAAAAAAGCCGCTGGTTGTTACCAGCGGCTTTCTGCTTCACTGCCTCACCGGACTGTCCCCGGCCGTTACTCCGATCGATTACTTGCCTTTGGATGCTTCTACTGCGGCCTGAGCGGCAGCAAGGCGGGCAATCGGAATACGTCGCGGAGAACAGCTGACGTAGTTCAGCCCGATCTCGTGACAGAAGTACACAGACTTCGGATCCCCGCCGTGTTCGCCGCAGATCCCGATCTTCAGGTCGGATCGAGTCGCTCGGCCATCCTGCACCGACGTCTTCATCAGCCGGCCCACACCGGTCTGGTCAATCGTCTGGAACGGGTCTGCCGGCACAATGTCATTCTCGGTGTAGTAACCGATGAAGGACTTGTAGTCGTCGCGGCTGATGCCAAGGCAGGTCTGAGTCAGGTCGTTGGTGCCGAAGCTGAAGAACTCAGCGGTCTTTGCGATCTCGCCCGATGTCATCGCAGCTCGTGGCACTTCGATCATCGTGCCGACCATGTAGTCCACCTGTACGCCCTGCTCCTTGCAGACCGTCTCGGCGGTGTCGCGGATGATCTTCGTCTGGTTGTCGACTTCCGTCTTGTAGCCAGCCAGCGGGATCATGATTTCCGGGTGGCAGTCCACGCCGGCCTTCTTCACAGCACAGGCCGCTTCCATGATGGCTCGCGCCTGCATGGCTGTGATTTCCGGGTACACAATCCCCAGACGGCAACCGCGATGACCGAGCATCGGGTTGGATTCCTTCAGTTCGTCCACGCGACGATGCACCTGCTCTTCGCTGACACCAAAGGTCTTCGCCAGCTTGCCACCCAGCGTCGGGTCCTCGTGCAGATGGTGCTCAGACAGGAACTCGTGCAGCGGCGGGTCCAGCAGTCGGATGGTGACCGGTCGGCTGCCCATCGTGCGGAACAGGTGTGTGAAGTCGTCGCGCTGGAACTTCAGCAGCTTTGCAAGAGCCTTCTCGCGATCCACTTTGGTGGTGGAGAAGATCATTTCGCGCATTTCGTCGAGGTGATCGAAGAACATGTGCTCGGTTCGACACAGACCCACACCTTCGGCACCCAGCTTCACTGAGGCTTCAGCGTCGGCCGATTCCGTGTTGGCTCGGACCTTCAGAGTCCGGTACTGGTCGGCCCACGCCATCAGTTGAGCATAGCGGCTGTAGATCTCGGATTTCTCCGGAGCCAGCTTGCCCATCAGGACGTCCATCACTTCGGACGGGCTGGTTTCAATCTTGCCGGCAAACACTTCGCCAGTGAAGCCGTCGACGGAAATCCAGTCGCCTTCCTTCAGCACTTTGCCGGCAACCGTGACAGTCCCCGCTTCGTAGTCGATGTTCAGCTTGTCACAGCCGCACACGCAGGTTTTGCCCATCTGACGGCTGACCAGAGCCGCATGCGAAGATGCTCCGCCGAATGCCGTCAGAATGCCCTTGGCCACTTTCATGCCACGCAGGTCTTCCGGACTGGTTTCCTTGCGGACCAGCACGAGCTGCAGATTGTTATCGGCATTCCAGCGTTCTTCGGCGTCAGAGGCATGGAACACGATCTGGCCGGTAGCAGCACCGGGACCGGCATTGATGCCTTTGGCCAGAAACTGGTCAGCCTTGACGGCGGCAGCCTTGGCTGCCGGATTGAAGATCGGCTGCAGCAACTGGTTCAGGTCGTCGGCCGGAATCCGGCGTTTTTCCAGAGCCGTCTTTGCGTCGATCAGGCCTTCGTTGACCAGGTCCACGGCAATGCGAACAGCGGCGAAACCCGTGCGTTTGGCGTTGCGAGTCTGCAGCATCCACACTTTGCCACGCTGCACCGTGAATTCGATGTCCTGCACTTCCTTGTAATGCTTTTCCAGAATCCGACCGATGTCGTCCAGCTGCTTGTAGGCGGCCGGTGCATCAGCGCTGAGCGATTCTTCGATGCGTTTGGGGGTGCGAGTTCCGGCGACAACGTCTTCACCCTGAGCATTGATCAGGTAGTCGCCGCAGAATCCCGGCAGACCGACAGAACAGTTGCGGGTCAGACCCACGCCCGTCGCACAGTCGTCACCGAGGTTGCCGAACACCATCGCCTGCACGTTAACTGCTGTACCCCAGTCGTGCGGAATACCGTACTGACGGCGATACACCAGAGCACGGTCGTTCATCCAGCTGCCGAATACGGCGCCGATGCAGCCCCACAGCTGCTCCATCGGGTTTTCCGGGAAATCGATCCCCTTGTGCTTTTTGATCACCGCCTTGAATTCACTGACGATCTGCTTCAGAGCATCAATGGACAGGTCCTTCTCGTGGTCCACGCCCGCTTTGTGACGCGCCACTTCCAGAATTTCCTCGAAGTGATCCGGATCATTCTTGGTTTCCGGCTTCAGGCCCAGCACGACGTCACCGTACATCTGAATCAGACGACGGTAGCTGTCCCACGCAAAATGCTCGTTGCCGGACTGCTTGATCAGTGCCTGCACGACCTTTTCATTGATTCCGATGTTCAGCACGGTGTCCATCATGCCAGGCATCGACTCACGGGAACCGGAACGGCAACTGAGCAGCAGCGGGTTGTTCTCGTCGCCGAATTTCGAACCCATGATGGCTTCGGCATTGGCGATGGCAGCCACCACCTGAGCCTGCAGCTCGGGCGGGTACTGCTTCTGGTTGGCGTAGAAGTAGGTGCAGACTTCTGTGGTGATCGTGAAACCTGCCGGTACCGGCAGCCCAATGCGGCTCATTTCCGCCAGATTTGCACCCTTGCCGCCCAGCAGCGGCTTCTGTGTGGCGTCACCCTCTGCGCGCCCATCACCAAACGTATACACGTACTTCATTGAAGGAACCTTGTGAAGAAAACAGGCCACAGAAAAGGCCGCATCAGCCTGCGCGCGGACCGCGCGCACAATCAACCGCTGCCGCCAGCGGCAGAAATTGCAGTCGCCACGGTATCAGCGCGGGATTGAAACTGCAAGCTGTCTCAGCTTTGGGTGCCAGACACCGCAAAATATCCCATTTCGCCCCACAAAACGTGCACACGGACCACTGCACACACGAGCCCTCAATGCACTTCCGCCAGTAAAATTGCGATTCCTGTCGGAGAATACCGGCAGCCTCACGTTATCATGCTCTGCAGCAGCCACTGTACACCCCAACCCTGCCGATCCCGCGATCGCCCATTCAGGAGCCAGTCACGTGTCAACCGGATCTGACGGCGACGAAACAGGGTTTCAACTGCTGGGACTGCCGGCTGAAGACGACGAATCCGGACAGCGGGCCCGCGCACCCTTCGAAATGCTGGTGTCGCAGTTCGTCGAGGAGCTCAGGCGGGGAGTACGTCCATCCATCGAATTGTACGCCCGCCGTTTCCCACCCCACGCCGACAGAATTCGCGAAGTCTTTCCAGTGCTGGCCATGCTGGAAAGAGCTCGTCTGGATCGAGAATCCCGGTCCATTCGCCGCAATATGCCCGGCAGCTTCCCTTTTTCCCGGCTGGGACATTTCGAGCTGCTGCAGGAAATCGGTCGCGGCGGAATGGGGGTGGTCTTTCGGGCAAAGGACCAGACCAGCGGCCACCTCGTGGCACTCAAAATTCTGCCATGGCGTGCTTCGGTCGTTCCCGAGTGGGTGGTCAGGTTTGAGTCCGAGGCTCGGATGGCCGCCGAAATGCGGCATCCGGGGATCGTCCCCGTCTACAAATACGGTCAGGAAGACGGCTACAGTTATATTGCCATGCAACTGATACCCGGAGTCGGGCTGGACCGCGTCATTCAGGCACTCGGTCGTCACGGCCAGATCAGTCTGCGGGATCTGGTGGAGGACGCCGGGCTGGCCCCGACCGAGTCCACCGTGACCGTGGGGCCGGCCGGTTCCGCCGACTCGCTGCTGCAGACAGATTCGTGGGCGGCGTTCATCAGCATCGCCCTGCAGGCTGCTCAGGCCCTGCGCGGTGCTCATCAGGCAGGGGTCTGTCACAACGATATCAAGCCCGCAAATCTGCTGCTGGGCGTCGGGTTTCGCGTGTGGGTAACGGATTTCGGCCTGTCACGACAACTGACCGGAACCGGCGATCGCACGAAGGAACCGGCTGCGACTGCTGAGGAACAGGAAGGGGGCGGGACCCTGAAATATATGGCACCTGAGCGATTCAGCGGTCACACATCAGCCGCGGCCGACTGCTATTCTCTTGGTGCCACCCTTTACGAGCTCAGCCTGCAGTGCTCGCCATTCGCGCACGACGACCGCCAGCAGTTGCGGCAGCAGATTCTGAACCAACCTCCCCTGCGGCCGCGTGAACTGTGTCCGGAGTTCCCGCTGGGGCTGGAAACAATCATTCTGAACTGCCTGCAGAAGCATCCGGAGGATCGATACGAATCGGCGGATGCCCTGATCGCTGATCTGCTGAAACTGGACCGTGGCCAGCGGATTCGCGGAACCCGACGCGGCATCGTACGCCGCATCTTTGGTGGCTCAAGCCGGTGAGCAATTGAGTGGGAGTGGCAATAAGCTTGCCACTTCTGCTGTCCGGTGCACCTTCGCACTGACGGGTTGGCGCTGGGGAATCACCTGATGTTCAGTCTTTACAATCAGCTAATCGGCCAGCCTCTGAAAAGGACAGCAAAAAAAGCGACAAACGCCAAAGACTCAACGAGTTTTAAACCAATTGATAAAACAAATTGTAAACGTGGCGAACCCCTGCTCCTCAGATTCACGACCGATTTATCCTGTTAGTTCTGGCGGTTGTTCCGGTTGTGGTGCATGGGTGGTTCCGGTAATGCTGGCATGAGCAGTGAAATCGTTTTTCCCTCGCTGTCCCCGTTGTTTTTGCATCAACAAATGTTGTTTTTTCGCAGCAGCCAAAAACCCCTCGCTGCGGCACGTGCTTTGCCTCTGTTGACGTTTGGTGAGCGGCATCCTGATGTGCACCGAAGGTTCTGCGGTCGGTGTCGGCAACGTGGAGCGGGCCGCCTCGTGTAACGTGATTGGTCGTGATGCTTCAACGATCTT
>CAITYU010000318.1 GCA_903896675.1 uncultured Planctomycetaceae bacterium | reverse complement strand
CCGGAGCATTGGGGTCCGGTGCCGGAGCATTGGGGTCCGGTGCCGGAGCGTTCGGGTCCGGTGCCGGAGCGTTCGGATCCGGTGCCGGAGCGTTCGGATCCTGTGCCGGAGCTTTCGGATCCGGTGCCGGAGCGTTCGGATCTGGTGCCGGAGCGTTCGGATCCGGTGCCGGAGCATTCGGGTCCGGTGCCGGAGCGTTCGGATCTGGTGCCGGAGCGTTTGGGTCCGGTGCCGGAGCATTCGGATCCGGTGCCGAAGCGTTCGGGTCGGTGGAAGGCGTCGTCACGGGGGCGGCGGTCGCCCGTTCTTCAACACTGGCCGCCTCGGTTGCCTCAGCAGCATTTGCTTCCTGGGCAGACTGGTACAAAGTCATCAGGCCACCGATTTTGACAGTAATCAGCAGTTGGTCTGACATTGCGAGGCTGAGCATCTGCTGGGCTCGCTGAGTCGGGGAACTGGCGAAGCCCTGCATACCCGGACCTCCGGACATGCCGCCTGCACCACTCAGGCCCCCACCCAGTTCTCCTGGCATACCACCTCCGGGGCCGCCTTTGCCCGGCATTCCCGCACCGCCCATCATCGGCATACCCGCGCCCTGGCCCATACCCATGCCAGCCCCCATACCCATTCCGGGAGCCATGCCCATACCCGCACCCATGCCAGGTGCCATACCCATCCCAGCACCCATACCCGGTGGCATTCCACCACCACCAGCGAGGTCATCAGAGCCGCCGAAACCACCGCCGGCGCCACCGACCGAGGCTGCCGAGCCAGACACGGTTTGAATTTCAACGCGAACAATTTCCACGGGGAAATCCGAGTCTGTCAGCGAGGCCAGCAGTTCGGGCAATTTGTCATCTCGAACTCGCACGTCCAGCAGGAACGCTCGAGTCTTGTAGGAGTCAGCAACTTCATCAACGTACCTTTTCTCTTCAGTTGCTGCGGCACCCCCGCCACCCCCGGCATCTCCGCCTCCGGCGCCCATGCCGGCGGACATTTCGGACATGCCCATGCTGCCCATGCCTCCTTTGCCGGGCATGCCACCCATCATTCCGCCACCACCCCCGGCAGCCGCGGAAGCATCAGCTCCAAACTCTTCTCCAAGAATGTCGCTGCCAGCGTTGCCCTCGAAATCCTTGCCTGGGTAGGAGCCAATTGCGGCACCACCGCCACCTCCCATGATCCCACCGTCTCCACCGCCAGCGGATGCCGCACCACTGGTTTCCATCATGCCACCCATACCGCCCATGCCACCCATCCCACCTGCTCCGGCCCCGGGGGCGGACGGAGTCGCGTTGCGATCACCACCTCGCAGAGTCAGTCGATAGATTTCCCGAACGGGTGCTTCGGTGATGCGTTCGGCGTTGCCATTGACATTGTTGATGGAATTCAGCAATGAGCGGAGCAACCAGATGTCTTCCTGAGCATCCCAGATTTCCTTGGATTCAGGGGGGCGTGTCGTCCATCCGTTGTAGGGGCGGTGCGTGATGCGGTTGGAGTCCACGACGACCAGCCCTTCGCCTGTTTCAATCTGAAACGGGCGAACGATTTTCAGCATTTCTTCGATCTCGGAGCCATAGATGGATGCCCAGAGTTCTCGTGTCAGCTGGTCTTTGATCTGATCCTGGAAGTTGATGCCTTTCATTTTCTCAGCGACTTTGGCAGGCCACTGTCGAGCACTTTTCTGGCGTTCGCGAAGCTGGGTCGACGCTGTTTTGAATGATGCTGCGTCTGCCTCATTCTTCAGTTTTGCAGCATCCACCCAGCGGCTATTCGGGGCGTCGGCGTTGGACTTCGCCTCGGTGAACGATCCCTTCACTGCCGTTTCCCGGGCTGCGATGGCTTCGCCGAGCGACCCGCTGGCAAGGAACCAACCGGTCACCGTAAAGATCAGCGCGAAACCGAAACAGATCCAGTAGTGATGTCTGATCAGCGGCTGAAGCTTGTCCATGGCTGGATGTCCTTTGTACTGCCTGAGATACCGTATTCGAAGCTGCGTGGTTTGAAGAGAGAATTTCAGCCGGGAGGGACTATTGTGCCGCTGCAGGTGCTGCTGCCGGGTCTGCCGGTGCCGCTGCGGCATCGCCACCACCTGCGGTTGCAGCCGCTGTCATTCGAGGATCCTCGGGTTTGCGGTCCCGGTCGACAGTCGGAGTCCAGATGAACTGAACGACGAAATCCGATCGATCAAGAACCTGCAGTTGTTTTTGTTCCTGCTGCTGGAAGATTGGTCCCTGAGCCCCGGTAAGCTGGTTGGGGTCGTTGCCTGTTCCCTCGCCGCCAGCTCCAGGAGCACCGCGTTTTCCTGGACCCATCATGCCGGCGCCGGAACCCATTCCCGGAGGCCCCATGGCGGCCCCACCGGCCATTCCCGGTGGTCCCATGGACGCACCACCCATTCCCGGAGGTCCCATGCCACTGCGCATCCCGGCACCAGACATCATACCAGCGCCTCCGGACATGCCCGGTGGCATTCCAACGCCACCAGAGGAAGCGAGGTCACCGCCATCGGCACCACTGCCACCCAGCATTCCGTCCATCATGCCACCGCCCAGCATGCCACCGCCCATCATGCCACCGCCGGTCATCATCCCGCTGGTGGGTTGATTGGGGTCGTACTGCATCGGGGATTTGAGGCAATAAGCGACGATTGGGTAGGAAATTCCAAGTTGGCCCACAGGTACGTCGACGCCACCGGCATCCAGCGTCCACTTGCGCAGATTGCTGACGAAAGCACTTTCAACAAACCGTCTGTCAGTCGCCTCGAACGGCAGGTCCTTGTGGTTGTAGAAGTGGAACCCACGCAGGGTAACGATGTAACCGGGGGCTGCCGCAGGCGCTGTCTGGTCGGGAACAGCAAACAGTTCGGTCTGACCGGCGTCCACGAACTTCTTGTGCCACTCAGCAACATCCGTTACTTTTCGAGTGGTTATGGACGTCAGGCGAATCTTTTTCTGCTTCATGATGTCCGTTTCATCAAGAGCATTGCCCTCTTCGCTGGGCAGGCACTCATTCACCGCTTTGAACAGTTCCATCCACATGGATCGTTTTTCCAGTGGAGCCACGAGTTGGGCGATATTGTCCAGAGTCGTCTTGTGGGCTGCCAGCTCGCCGTCAAATGCAGTTTTCTGGGTCCCGATTTCTCCCTGCACGGATTTTACGTACTTCTGGGAATCGTCCCACTTCTTTTCGCTCCAGGACTGCAGCACACTGGCACTGCCGATCGTGCTGATACCCATGGCCAGCAGCAGTCCGGCAGCACCAGCCACGGCCCACGGCTTCTTGGCACGGATCTTTCGATCCATGGCAATCTCAGGCGGCAGCAATGTTGTGCGAATACGAGTTCTGCCGAGTGCCTGCAGGGCGAGGCCGTAGGGGACGGCAAAAGTCATGATATTTTCTGAGAACAGCGGATCGGTGAGCACCGAATCCCCGGTGACTCCGCGGAGCGTCTCCAATCGCTCGACCGTGTACTGCTGCAGATTCTGCTCGAGGAATCGCTGCAGGCCGGCCAGTCGGAATCCATTGCCGACACCAATGATGCGACGGATACGAGCAGACCGGTTCACGCTGCCGAAAAAACCGATCGTGCGCTGAATTTCTGAAACGAAATCGTTGAAGACAGGTCGCATCGCCTGGAAGACGGCTTTGGGATCCGGTGCCTTCGTGGCATTGCACTTCAGGTGCTCAGCCTTGGCAAAGGTCAGTTTCATTTCGCGAGTCAGAGCGCGAGTGAAATGGTTGCCTCCAATCGGAACATTTCGAATCCAGATGCTGCGTCCGTTGGACACCAGCATGGTGGAATTGTCGGAGCCCATGTCCAGCACAATCTGGTAATCCTCCTGAGCCGGGGGCTCAGGAGTTTCCGCAGTGCGACGGAAACCAAGCACATCGTAAGAGAGGAAATTGTAGAGGGCCAAAGGTGCCATCTGTACGAGTTCAACTTCGCGACCCGTCTGAGTGAAGGGTTTCATGGCGTCGTAAACCAGTTCGCGTTTCATGGCAAACAGGCCCACCTCGGCCTCCAGCATGAAACCGCTTTCCTCCACACCACCACCCACGGGCTGATAATCCCAGATCACATCGTTCAGGTCGAAGGGGATCTGCTGCCGCGCTTCGTAGCGGACAATCTCAGCCACCTTGCTGCTTTCCACCGGTGGCAGCTTGATAAACTTGGCCAGCGAACTCTGGCCCGGAACACTGATCGCAATCAGATCCCCGTCGACCTTGTTTCGCTCAAGAAACGTTTTCATCGCCTCGCGAATCAGTTCTTCAGGGATCGCGTCGGGCTGACTGAGAATTTTCGGGTGAGCGATGTAATCAAAGGCTACCGCAAAGACCTTCTGGCCGTCCTCTGAGGTCCGCAGCTTGATCGCCTTCAGGCCCGCCTGCCCAATGTCAATGCCCCACGCACTTTTTGTTTCGGCCATGACTTATCCCCAGAACACAGTGAAGTTTCAGTGATGATTCGCTGTGTGAGTGCCTTTGTGGTTGCTTTTACGAATGCCTGTGCTGGTTGAACCCGATCTCGTCAGTTTGACTGACAACGGTAGAAACAATGTCCCTGCCCTGTCCCACACATGCCCGCCCAGCCATCATTGCTGTGTAGTGTTCATGTGTTTAGTTCTGTGCAGAGATGCAATTTCAGACCTGTCGCAGACGCTCAGCGTATCAGCGGAAATCCCCTGCAGTCAACCAAATTGGAGCCCTGCGAGTGGGTTCGATGATGAGCTCAACGGAGTTTTGACGGTGAAGGAGACCATTGTGTTCCGGAAAATCGGCAGGAAAATGGAAAAAGGACGCGGGAAACAGCTCAAGGCTGCGGAAACGACGCGATCTGCAGCGATTGGACGGATCGCACCGGTTTTTTCCCGCGGCTGGCTGGCACCCGCTAAAGCGGACTGCCACTGGCCAGTCGGCGCAGGGCGTTCTGGACGACTTCCTCGATGCATTCGATGGCCTTGTCACAGATTTCCCCGATCAATTCAGGCGTCATTCCCGGCGCCGGCATCAGGACGATTACGTCTCCGAGTGGTCTGAGGATGAGGCCGCGGCGGCGAGCAGCCAGAGTCACGTGGTGTCCGATGCGGAATTCCACGGGGAAGGGCGTCAAAGAATCGCGTTCGAGCACCAGTTCAATGCCGACCATCAGTCCACGCTGGCGGACCTCCGCCACCTGGGGGTGCTGCTGGAGTCCCGCCAGTCGCTGGCGAATCACCGTCGCTGCCAGCGCGGCATTCTGCAGCACGTGGCGGTCCTCAAACAGTTTCAGTGACGCCAGTCCGGCAGCACAGGCGAGCGCATTTCCTGTGTAGGTGTGACCGTGGTAGAACGTGCGGCCCTGCCAGGGGTCTCCGAGAAATGCTGCGTACACGCGTTCGGTTGTCAGCGTTGCTCCCAGAGGCAGATACCCTCCTGAGATACCTTTGGCGAGGCAGAGAAAATCGGGCTGCACCTGCTCCTGTTCGCACGCAAACAACGTTCCGGTGCGTCCGAATCCCGTGGCGACTTCGTCGGCGATCAGAAGCACGTTATAGCGGTCGCACAACTGCCGCACATGCCGGAGATATCCTGTTGGGTGGACCAGAATCCCGGCTGCTCCCTGCACCAGCGGTTCCATCACAACAGCGGCGACCTGCTGGTGATTCTCACGCAACTGTCGCTCGACCTCATCGAAGCAGTGCTGGAGCCAGGTTTCGCGGGAGTGTCCTGCCGGGACTCGCAGTGCCACTGGGGACGGTACCGTGAGTGTGCGGAACAGCAGGTGCCTGTAGGATCGATGAAAGAGGTCAATACCGCCGACACTGACGGTACCAAGCGTGTCTCCGTGATAGGCGTTACCGATGCACAGAAACATGCTGCGATCTTCACCGTCCGAGGATTTCTGCCGGTGATACTGGTAGGCCATCTTGAGTGCAACCTCAACGGTCGTTGCTCCGCTGTCCGAATAGAAGACGCGGGAGAGACCAGCCGGGGCGCGGTCGATCAGGGCGCGAGCGAGTCGAATGGAGGGTTCGGACGCAAGCCCCAGCAGTGTGGAGTGGGCGACGTGGTCCAGTTGACTGCGGATGGCTGCGTCAATTTCCGGGACGCGGTGTCCGTGCACATTGCACCAGAGTGAAGAAATGCCGTCGAGATATCGGCGACCTTCGGTATCCTGCAGAAAAAATCCATCGCTGGCCGTGATGATGGGGGCCTGCTCTTTGATCCATGCGGACATGGGGGTGAACGGGTGCCACAGGCAGTCGTTATCCCAGTCCCGCAGCGGTGCATCCGGTGCGAGAAAATCGGCGATCATTGTCGGCCACCTGTCCATTCCGGACTCCATTCCGGAATACCACCGTTCTGCAACTGCTGAAAGTAGAGCTGATGGAAGGGGCGGATTTTTGACATCGGCGCCGATTCATTCACAAGCAGCGGTCGGGTCTGTTCCCACCAGTCATCCCAGGCCTTGCGCATTTTCAGCACCACATCCGGGTGCTGATCAATGACATTGGTCTGCTGGCCGGGGTCAGCCTGCATGTCAAACAGAAATTCGTTGTTAACGAACCGAAACTGCTGACTGCGGATGCTGAAGTTCTTCAGCTTAAAATCATCCGGATTGGCTGCTGTGGGCCAGCGTCCAACATGTGTGAACAGATACCGATCAGGCCACTCTGCTGCGGGGTTCCGCAGCAGTGGAAGCAGGCTGCGACCTTCCACCTGACCGGCAGGGTTTTCCGCTCCTGCGAGTTCGGCCAGAGTCGGAAAGATGTCGATATCGCCGGCGATCCGATCGACATCACGTCCGCCCGGCCAGCGACCGTCCCCGCGGACGAGGAATGGCACGCGAATTCCGCCTTCGTCGGGAGATCCCTTGAGGCCCTTCATCCCGGCGTTGAAGAATGGCATGCGGTTTCCTTCGGGTGTGCTTCCGAGTGACTGCCCTGCCCTGCCTGAACCACCACCGGTCATACCATTGTCCGACATGAAGATCACGACGGTGTTGTTCATCAGGTCATCACCATGCAGGTGCAGCAGCAGGCGACCGACGTTATGGTCAATGTTTTCAATCATTCCATAGAACGCCGCCTGATCTTCTCCGAAGCCTGCCTTCAGAAACCTCTGTTTCCAGTCGTCGGGTGCAAGATAAGGGGCATGCGGGGCGTTGGGGGCCACGTACGCAAAGAATGGCTGGTTCCGCTGAGATGTGCGATGAATCCAGTCAATTGCGGCAGTGAAGAACACGTCGGTGCAGAAGCCGCGAGTTTTTTTGAAGACGGTGTTGTGCCTGATGACGGGATCGAAATAGGAGTTGTCCGGAACGTCGGCACAGCTGCAGTCATAGGCCTGGCCAATTCCGCCTGCGCCATGGATGAACACCTCATCAAACCCCCGCCGATGCGGCTGGTATGGTTCTTCATCACCAAGATGCCATTTGCCGAAGATGCCGGTCTGATAGCCGACAGAGCGGAGGGTCTGTGCGAGAGTTACAGCGTTGAGGGTCAGTCGTTCACGTTCAAGAATCGTGTGCGTGACTCCGTTTCTCATGGAGTGTCGGCCGGTCATGAGTGCCGAGCGAGTGGGGCTGCAGGTCGGCGACACAAGAAATCGTGTAAAGCGGGTGCTGCGGTCGTACAGGTCGTCCAGATTGGGTGTGCGGATCCAGGGATGCCCGTGTCGGGCGAGCGGTGGATATCCCTGGTCATCGGTGATGATCAGGACAATATTGGGCTGGCGGGGGACGGCCGGTTCATCGGCCGCCTGGAGGGCTGCGGGTCCGCCGAGCATCAGCAGCAGTATCAGTATGCGGGTTTTCATGGAGTGCAGTCCCTGTGTCAGCGCGCTGTCCAGCCACCGTCCACTGTCAACAGACTGCCAGTCATATAGCTGGCAGCGGGGCTGCAGGCCAGCAGGGCTGCTCCCTGCAACTCCTTCAGCTCCCCCCAGCGATTCATGGCGGTGGCACCGATGATGTGCAGGCGGGCTTCTTCCGTATCGGCAATCGGGATGTTCATGGGAGTCAGGAATGGTCCGGGGCAGATGGCGTTGCAGACAACTCCGGTCTGTGCCAGTTCCAGTCCCAGCGCCCGAGTCATCTGTACGACGGCTCCCTTGCTGGATGTGTAGGGAGTCCGGTTGGCGAGTCCGACCACACCGAGGGCACTGGCGATGTTGCAGATGCGACCGTACCGTCGCGTGATCATGTGCGGAATCACGGCGCGGCAGGTGAGCCACGTGCCTTCCACATTCGTTCGCTGGACATCCCGAAACTGTTCCAGTGAGAGCTGGTGGATTGGCCCCCGGATGTTGATTCCGGCGCTGTTGACAAGAATGTCAATACGCCCGGTCTGATCCAGTACCTGCTGAACCATAGCCGTGACGGCCTGCTCGCTGCCCACATCGCAGGTAACTGCGAAGCTGCGAACACCCCAGGCGGACTGAATCTGTGCCGCGGTTTCCGAGGCTTCCTGCAGGTTCCGGCTGACAATCACCGTTGCGGCACCTGCAGAGGCCAGTCCGGCGGCAATCACAGCGCCCAGTCCCCGGGCTCCGCCCGTGATGACGGCCACCTGATCAGGCATGTCAAACAGTCGAATTCCGGGGAGCGTGTGTGGGTTGAGTGCGAGGTCGGTCACCGATGTGTTCCGTAATTGGCAGTGAGGAAGTGCTGAGCGAGCGGCACGGCAGAGGTGATCAGTCGTTTTTGTATTTGGAATGGCAGTTCTGGCAGGATGTGGCAACTTTGGACATGGCGGCTTCGAAACCGGAAAAATCGCCGCCTTCAGAGGACGAGCGAATCGCCTGTGCGGCTTCTACGACGGCGTTGCCGTAACCTCGAAATTCGTCGTCGTCGTAACCGTAGCCTTTATCCGTGGCGATTTTTGCGAGCACCGCGAGGATGGCGGCTTCGTGCTGAGCCATGGTTTTTTTGCTGGCCAGAGCGTCGGCCGAACCGATTTCCGTTTTCAGGGTTTTCTCAGCCTCTTCCATGCGTTTCATCAGTGAACGCAGCTCGGCGGATTCGGCGAACGAGTCTTCGGCCGGTGGTTCATCGAGCCCGGCGGGTTTTGAGCGATTGAAGATGTCTGAGACACCTTCGAACAGTTCCTGCAATCGTTTCTGATCCTTCGGTCCTCGCTGCAGTGGGCTTTCATTCATTTTTTTGGCCAGATCGCGGACCCAGGCAGCGTCTTCCTTCCACGAGACGGATTCCTGTCGCTGCCGGGCAACCTCAGCCAGCGCTGCGAGGGTGGCCACTTTGGGAGGAATCATCATCATGGAAGAGTTGTAGTTGCCGACTGAACTGACTGTTTCCTGCAGAAAGTTGCGAATGCTTTTGATCTCTTCGTCCAGGTCTGCCAGCGGGAGCAACTGGTCCCATGAGTCGCCCTCCGCGGCGGCCGGTGCGGCGGGAGTGTCGGGGGGAGTTGGAGTTGGAGTGGTGGGTTCGGTTGGCGGAGTTGTGGCAGCCACCGCTGCGGCGGGCTGTTCAGCGGGTGCCTGGTTCTCCATGTCGGCCACCACCGCGGGAGCGGCATCAGGGGCGCCAACGGCGGTCGTATTGCTGGCCACTTCGTAGGGTTGATCGAAGAAAGCGTCCATGGGGACATTCCCGAACCACTTCTGGCCTTTTTCATCGGTCCAGACCTCATTGCGCCCACGCGGTTTGGCGGGGGCCTGAGCAGTGGCAGCGGGCTGAGCATCAGGGGTTGGGGGGGCGTCGGTGGCCGTCTGAGGCGTCTCGGCGGATGAGGGTTGGCTGCTGCCGGTGCAGCCGCAGGTGACGAGAGCCAACGATACCAGCAGGCTGCCGGCGGACAGCAGACGCTGCATGCGGGCCAGTGTTGCGCTGGTATCGCGGCGATTGGCTGGGTGCAGGGATTTCTGAGCAGTGAGGTTCTGCATTTGGCATGTTCCGGGGTGAGTCAGGCCATCAAACGACGCAGGAAGGAAAACTTCTGCACCGTTCCTGCGAACCGCAGTGTAAACACCGGTTCCACGTCAGGAAAGACACTGGAGTGTTCGGAGGCCAATTTTGGTGTGTCTGTTGGTGGTTTTTCTGCTGCTTGACGCTTGCGCATGAATTCGAGACAATTTACAGCGCAGCGACATCGAGGAGCGCTGAGTCAGGGCAGGAATTCATGAACGCTGATCCGCAGGCTGCGAACGGCCATACCGCTCACACGGACTCGCCAGGGGTGATCTGTTTCAACGGCACTCGGATTGCGAACAAACGGGTGGCGATGTTTCTGGAGTGTCTGCAGCGCGACGGTTACACGGTGCGTTTGTTTGCGTTTCCGCGGCATCGCTGGGTTCTGGACAAATCTGAACAGCCACTCGATGTTCGCGGCACCGGACGGTGGTCTGCCCGTATCGGAGCACCTCATCGCCGCGGCATCTGCGCCGTGTTCTGTTTTCACTGGCTGGTGCTGCCTGTCGCTCTGTTGTGGAGTGTCTGGTATCGTGTGCCGCTGATTTATGACGAGCACGATTTCTACGAGATGAATTCGCTGGAGGGTACCGGCGGACGCTGGAAGACTCGACTCAGCAGCCTCGCGGTGCACTGGACGCATCGGATCTGCCTGCCGTGGGTCACACTGACGACCTGCATTCACATGGCGGGGGGAATCCTGCAGGAGCACCTGCGACGCATGACGAGCAACGTGCTGGAAATGCATAACTATCCGTCGGTTGTTTGGCGTGATTCCGCTCAGCCGCAGCCGTCAGAACAGCCGCTCAGCTTTGTCTACATCGGAGGTGTGTGGCGTGAGAAGGGTGTGGGGGCATCTGCCGAGGCATTTCTGGGGCTGCCGGCCGAGCTGCGGGCAAAAGCGGAACTGCATATCTTCGGGACCGGTGATGCCGAACTGATCCGCTGGCTGCGTGCTCAGTCGGGGATTGTGGTCCACAATGAAATCGTGCCTCAGGACTTCCGCCGGTTCGTGCAGGGGCGTCGGTGTGTGGGGCTGGCTGTCCTCGCAGGCACTCCACGCTTTCTGCTCTACGGGACAAACTGCACGAAGCTCTGGGAGTACTACGCTCTGGGTATGCCGGTCATTGGGACTTGTGTAGGCGAATTTCCTCAGCACATCGAAGCCGCCGGGCTGGGATTGCTGATTGATGAGACGCTGAGCTGGCAGCAGTTGCGAGATGCCATGGCGGTGCTGGTGAATGCTCCGGAGCGATGCGCTGAGATGTCGGCTCGGGCCCTGTCTCTGATGCGGCAGCCATCGATGACGTGGGAGGCCGAGTGGGCGAAGGTGAGAGCCACCGGTCTGCTGCCCGAGGTCAGTTGAATCCCGGGGCCATCAGGCCGTGCAGCAGGCAGGGCACTGACTGCCATGCTGTGGTGGCGCTATCGGTTTTCCGGGGCAGCCTCTGCGCGGTGCTGCCGGAACAGCCACGGCAGCAGACCATCTGCATCCTGGTAGGCGGGATTCCATGAATTGTGTCCGACCCCGGGAAGTTCGACGTAGACGGGATTGCCACCGGCCTTTCGCAGAGCGGCTGTGGCACTGCGGCTGCGTTCCACAGGTACCGCCTGGTCCTGATCACCATGCACGATCCATAGCGGGTGATTCTGCAGTACACTGACTCGCGACGGATCAGCGGCACCGCAGATCGGAGCGACAGCAGCGAACAGATCCGGACGGCGAATGGCGAGATCGAAGGAGCCGAATCCGCCCATGGACAGGCCGGTCAGGTAGATGCGACTGCGGTCAATCTGCTCCTCGGAGATTGTTTTTTCGATCATCTGCAGGACGGCCTGCAACTGCTCACTGGGGTCTGTGGGCATTTCCGGATCTCCCGGAGCACTCCAGTCCACATTCATCCATTTGCGGTCGGGGCGACACTGGGGGGCCAGCACATAACAGGGGAACCTCTGTCGCCAGCGTGGCTGCGCGAGCTGATCGGGCAGATAGAGCAGTTGCAGTCGGTTGTCGGTCCCGCGTTCACCGGCCCCATGCAGAAATACCACAAGTGGCAGTGGCTGGTCCGTTGTTATCGGTTTGAGCAATCGGTAACGGAATGTCTCCTCCCGATACTCGCCGCCTGTGAAAACGATGGACTTTTCGGCAAACGCTTCTGCTGCTTCCACTTTTGTCTGCTCCTGCTGGCTTCCGCCCACAACATGATCCCGCCACAACCACCTCAGGCTGTCGGGCAGGATTGCTCCGCCGTGCCGACCGTTGTGTCCGCCCTGCCCTCCGACAAATCGGTGATCATAGCCACGGAACTGCAGGGCTCGCTGCAGTTGCTGATTTGCCAGCCACCAGTTGCCGTGTTCGTTGTCGAGATCATTTTCACCGGCCTGCAGAAAGACTCGCAGCGGTCGTTTTTCAGTTTTTCTGAGCAGTGCTTCGTAATTGTGCCCGCCGCGAATGTTGGTGAAGCTGCCGACGTGGCTGAGCACCTTGCGAAACCACTCGGGATGTTCCCAGGCAGCGGTAAATGCGCAGATGCCGCCGGATGAGATCCCGCACAGGGCTCGGTCTTCAGGATCCGTCGACAGATTCAGCTGCAGTTCCTGCTGCACGTGAGGGATCAGTTCCTGCTGCAGAAAGCGGGCATACTGATCGCTGAGCGTGTCATACTCGAAGCTGCGGTTGGAAGCCGACCAGCGGTTGGCTGGCAGGGGGGCGCCTGAGTGTCCCGGATTGACGAAGATGGCCACAGTGGCCGGCATTTCGCCCCGATGGATCAGGTTGTCGAACACCGTTGGCACTCGGAACTGCCCGTTCGGATCAGCATAGGCGTGTCCATCCTGAAACACCATCAGGCAGGCGGGCTGAGTCCCGTCAAAGGCGGCGGGAACATACACGCTGTATTCCCGGACGGTGTCCGGAAACAGCTGACTGCGGAACTGGCCGGTGGTGATTTTTCCTGCCGGAATCCCGGGTTGTGGCAGGGAGTCCGCTCCGAGCTGTTCGAAGGCCGGCGTGGCAGCATCCTGCGCACTGGCTGTGCTTTTGAGGGGCTGCAGCAGTGAAGCCAGTGTGGCACACGTGATCAGCAACAGTCGTTTCTGCATGTTTTTTTCCTGATCGCTCGTGTTCAGTTCTGTCGTCTGGCGCGGATTGGTGGCTGGCCGAAGGAAAGCCCGAACGCGTTGGGTATGACCAGTGCCGGGGCCGGTGCTCCCGGACGTGGTTCGAAACCGGCGAGGAATTGTCGTAACTGTTCGTTGATCTGGGGACGATTGCTGACGGTGGTTTGCGGCCGATTGATGGTGCCACGCACCTGGACTGTCACCCATTGTGTAGCACTGGTGGTGAGGATATCACTGATGGGATTTCGCAGACCGGGCCCCCGATTGGGGCGTGAGAAGAAGTCCAGCACCACGTCACCTTCAAAGCCGATACGCCCGCGACCCCGCAGCGAAATGGATTCGCCGACGAGGTCAATGGGATCGAACCAGAATGCGGAATCAGCAATCTCGAATGTCATCAGAGCGTGGTTGAAGGCGGTTCTGTCATTCACGGCAAAATTGAGCTGCGGCAGGGCTCGCAGCAGTTCGAGGACCACGGGGGTTTCGTAGAGCGATGCGGGGCTGATCTGTACCTGGCCACGTCCCTTCAGGCTGCTGGTCTGATCGCTGTCGCCGGATACGAAGATCCAGGAATTCAGTACGCCGCGAAGATTTCGCTGATCAGGTGCCTGTTGACGTGCGTACTGTTCCAGCAAAGCATTCTTCAGTTCTCCGAAGAATCTCCACGAAGAACCGGCACGCAGGTTGACCAGTCCATCCATTTCCAGGCGTCCGCCGAAGGCCTGCCCCTGAATGCGATCGGACAGTTCCACTTCCTGCGGTTTGGCCTTTCCCAGAATGACTTCGCGGTGTCCGAGCACCAGTTCTTCGTTGGTGACTTTCCACGGTCCACTGATCTGTCCGATACGCATGTCCAGAACTTCCACGCTGGTGAGCTGGAGATCGCCCTGGCTGTTCAGGTCGACACCATCCCAGCTGCCGCCGGCCCGCACGCGGCCATTGACATTTGTCAGTCCCAGTCCCGCGTTGAGCTCGCATCCCTCCAGCAGGCAGTTGACTCGCCATGCTGCGGTCGGTGCAGCCGACTGGTCGACCATGCCGCGGAAGTCAATTTCTGACGATTCGATGGAGATCAGGCCTGCCTGTCCAAGGCGGGACAGGAACTGTCGCCAGCTGTCGGGCAGGGCTGCACGCAACTGATCGTCCGGTCGCACGCGACTGGCATTGACGTCATTCAGGTGCAACTGCCACTCGCCTGCAGGGCTGACTTCGGCCCATCCGGAGGCCGAGATTTGCGAACCTTCGTGCTGAGCGTTCAGGGAATGAATCTCGCAGTGCTGACGTCCGTTGAATTCCGGTGCATCCGGGATAAAACTGAGCCTGGCTGAGGAAATTGCCATCGGGTATGGAAAGGGCTGGGGGCAAATGCGAGCCTCGTAGACGTGCACGTCCTGCAGGCTGACGCTGGGTTTTGAGCCGGGCACTGCGGTCCATGAGATCAGCGTTGTGAGGTCAACCCGCCCGTCCGGGTTGATGATGGACCAGACTGTGCGACTGGATGGTGGCAGAGCATTGAACAGATCGGCGTCCAGATCTGCGTTCTTTGTCTGCACGGTCAGGTTCAGTGTGCCCGGTGTCGGGAGTCCGGTGAATGTTCCCTGCCCGGAAAGTTCCGCAGCGCCGTGACGCCCGGCCAGGTTCTCGAAGCTCCAGCGTTTTTCCTTTGACTGAAACCTGACCAGCCCGGACAGATTTTCGACATCGTAGGGGAAACTGCGGAATCTGAGTTTTGAGTTCCGGACGTTGCCGGTCAGTCGGATGTCTGTGGGGCGATCCAGTCCGGGTTCGCGGTAGCAGGCAACATCCGCCGTGGCTTCTCCGGTAAGATTCAGGGCTTCGATAACCCTGCGAGCCGGTTCGTCGAGAGCATCGCGGAAGGCTGTATCGAGTGGCAGATGTTCGGCGTGTACATCAAATCTCAGTTCCAGTTCGGGACCGGGATTGCGGATCCAGCCGACCGCAGTGACGAGATTGCCGCCGGCTGTACCCTCGGCGCGAATATCAAACACCACGTCCTGCATTGTTGCTTCGGGCGTCGGCAGAGCTCGCTGAGACAGTTGCGCACGTACTCCGGTGATCTGCTGACGGAAACGATGAAATCGCATAGCACCGTCCTGGGTGACGGCTTCCACGGACACCGGCACCCAGCGTCCCGATGGCATGCGTTTCAGTACGGCGTCACCGGTGATTGAGCCACCCGGCTGAAAGTGATCAAAAAACCGTTGTGACTTCGGGGGTACGAGGGACTTCATCTGCATGGTTACAGGAAAGTTTTCGAGGTGCAATGACGCTTCGGGGGGCGTCTCGGTGGTTCCCAACGGGAACAGGCAGCGACCGCTGACCAGAGCATTACCATCGCGAGCGGACTGCAGTTCGATGCTGCACAGGGTATTGCTGACTGACATGGAGGCCACGATGCCGGCAAATCGCCACGGCAGTACAGGGCAGGCGAGTGATCCTTCGCGGACAGCCACTTTGAGCTGCAGTTCCGGAATGTCGGCCCCCGGTGCCCGCAGGGCTTCAAAATCGACATCAATCAATCCGACAAACCGCAATGATGTATCACCCTCGCCAACACTGAGGGCACCGGAAACGCCGGACACAGATGCTGTGTCGGGACGATCTGAAAGTCGGCCCTCGGTGGCAGGCTGCAGGGCCTGAGCGAGGGCTCGCTCAAGACTGTCGATCTTCTCGGACAACTGGGGCATTGTGGACTGAGCAATCGTCAGCAGGTTCTGATCGGCAGCCACGTCGCGGACTCGACCGGCCAGTTTCCAGCTGCGCGACTGCAGGTCAAGGTCGCCATCAAGTGCCAGTGTGCCCGCACCCGGCAGTACCACCTGGCCCGTGACGTCATAGCCATGCTCCGATGCCGGTATGGCCTGAAAGTCCGGGACCGCCAGCAGCAGTTCTGCAGGCGGAATTGCGCCGGCGTGTTCAAGAATCAACTGCATCCGCAGGTCCTGTACGCGGATCTGTGGTGGCACAAAGACCTGATTGGCTGGCTGAGGAAAGCTGTATTCCTGCCAGTTCCAGCGTCCCTCAGCCGTTCTCTTCAACAGCAGATCGACCCCGGAAAGTCGCAGACTGCGGAGCAGGACCGTCTGACGTTCCAGCAGTTGCGCATCGTCAATCTCTGCCTGAATCTCATTGATCCGGACCAGCGGTCGGCCGGAAGCTCGATCTCTGATTTCCACTCCGCCAAGTTGCAGCGTGGCCGTTCCGGGCAGGCGGATTTCATCGACGTGCAGTGTCAATTGCGGGGCGCGGGCTTCGAATGTCTGCACCAGTTTCTGCTGCAGCCACCGATCCTTCTTCAGCCATAGCAGGCCACCCCCTGCGCAGACGATCACGAAGATCGTCACCACAATCAGCAGCATCCAGCGAATGACTGATGAAAAACGCATGCGTCCGTGCCCGTTGCCCGTCTGCCGTCAGGAACGCCAGCGCCCGCTGCGACGCTGCCACATCCCAACCATTCCGCAGGCTGCCACCGCTGTCAGTGGCATCTCCACAGGCAAACGATATCTGACAGAGCCAACAAAGACCATATGAACCAGCAGGAACTGCAGAAACGGCAGGAATAACAGCAGGGTGGCAACTGCAGGCAGACAACCGCTGAACAGCCCCCGCACCGTAAGGATCACCAGAAACAGATACCAGCTGAGCAGGCAGGCGTTCAGTGCCACATTTGAAAGCCCCTGAGCATTGAGTACCGGACTGAGGAATCGTGCTGATTTAGTGATCGCAAGTTCAGTTGTTCGTTGCGGGTTCTGCAACACAAAGTCCAGTGCCCGGCGTTTGTAGAGCTCATTCACTTCCGCTTCGCTGAAACGCGTGTACAGCGATTCTTCATCCAGAAATCGCATGTCGCTGGCGCCAGTCGCCTGCGGATTCAGGCCATCATAGAGGCTGGGGCCGGACCACAGTGAGGTGTGAATCCACAGACCGCTGACCTGATGATTGCGAATGGCCCATGGCAACAGCACCAGCCATGAACCCAGGCACAGCAGGCCGGCCAGCAGGATTCGCTGGCCTTTCGGACCGCGGTGAAAGAGCAACAGCAGAGGGGTGGCGAGGGCTGGCCAGAGAATCCAGCCGGGTCGAACGAGGATTCCGGCGCCTGTCGCCAGTCCGGCCGTCAGGGCCTGCAGCAGCAGGTGCAGTTTTCTTTGGGGGGGCTCTGCACGCAGCAGGGGTTCAAGAGTCAGAAGACTGGCCAGGACCCAGCAGGTGAACCAGCCTTCTGACAGGATCTGTACGCTGGAGGCAATCTGCAGTGGTGAGATGGCGGCAAGCGCCAGTGCGGCAAGTGCCGGAAGTGGTCCGGCAAGTCGTCGCGTCAGCAGGTAGACCTGCAGGCACACGACGGTTCCCACCATTGCCAGCAACAGCGATGCCATCAGGATACTGTGGCCGAACACGCGGATGCTGGCCGCCAGCAGCAGGGGAAAGCCTGGGGTTCTCAGAATTCTTCGCGGGGGTGTGTGAATGGCGTAGTCTGCTCCGGCAGCGATCGCCTCTCCCAGAGCCCAGTAGCCATTGGCATCGCCTTCAACAAGGAATTGTCGACCGACGTGGCGGCAGTGCTGATCGATGGCGACAGCCGCGATGACGCGCAGCAGCGCTGCCAGCAGCAGCAGACAGCAGACCCAGCGGAGCTGGGCGGTGGCGACGGGCAGACCTGCCGAGTTTGCACAATGCTGACCGGTATCAGGGCTGCTATCCGACATGTTCGTCCTGCTGGGTTGGTCGGATCAGCAGAACAATCACGATGGACAGTGCTGCGACAAGTGCAAAGGCGGCGAAGATGGCATTCACCGGGACGTTTCGATCCCGCAGCCAGCCAAATCCCCAGTCTCCAAAGCCGCCACAACTGATACTTACCAGATTCATGATGCCATATCCGGTGGCGCGCAGTTCCGGGCGGGCAATCTGGCAGAGAATCGGCATGTTGTTGCAGTCAAAGAAGCCCCAGCCCACGCCGAAAAGGACGAGGCCTGCCATTGCTGTGAACTGCGTATGAGCACTGCCGACGGCATACAGCGAGGGCAGAAACATGGCCATGCCGATGGCACTGATAAAGATGCGACCGCGATGACTGCGCTGCATCCAGCGATCAGCCAGCAGGCCCCCGACAGCGGCGCCCAGAATACATGCCGGGTGTACAAATGTTGAAACCAGTCCGGCTTTGCCCTGGCTGAGTGAGAACTTTTCCCTGAGGATGTCCGGCATCCAGTCGCGTACAACCCAGCCGGCAATTGCCGGCAGAGTAAAATACAGGACCAGCAGCAGAAAGTTGACATTTGTCAGCAGGGCGGACAGCGTCTGGGCCGGATTGAAAGACTGCCGCAGCGCCGCCTGCGGCGGATTCTTCAGGATCAGCAGCAGCGGCAGGGCATACAGGATGCCGGCAATTCCGCAGCCGGAAAAAACGAATCTCCAGCCGATCTGCGGAGCATCAGCCGCATAGCCCGCCATGCCACCCAGAATCAGGCCGGCGTAAATGCCGGTCTGATGCACACCGACAGCCAGTGAGCGATTGCGGCCAGTGTGATAGTCTGTGATCAATGCCAGTGCTGCAGGGATATAAAAAGCTTCGCTGATACCCATCAATGCCCGCATCAGCAGCAGCTGCTGAAACGTGGAGACGTCCGCAGTGAGCCAGGTGACGACGGACCACACCAGCAGGCTGAGGCAGATGACATGGCGACGACTGACGCGATCAGCGACGTAACCACCGAAGGGGCTGAGTCCTGCGTAGACCCATTTGAATACAGCCAGTACCAGTCCCCAGTTTTCCTTGTTGTCGATACCCGGGATGTCATTGATCATCGACGCCTTCATCGCCGCCAGCATCTGCCGATCCAGATAGTTCAGCAGAGCTACAGGAAACAGCAGTGCCACCACCAGCCACGCGGTGGTGCCGTGGTGATTCTGATTGCTGGCGGGTACTGTTCCGGACATCAGAGTTTCCTTTGGGATGCTGGCAGGTGTTACATACTCCCCTGCCGGGCGATCTCAGTCAAACCAGTTGTGTTGTGTTCAGGGGGCCATCAGCAGTGCTGCAGTTGCCCGTCGCAGCGAATTCCAGTTTGCCGGATTGACCTGCTCTGCCTGCAGGGCACCTGCATCGTCGTCGTTCTGCTGGCTGACCCGGGTCCGGATACTGACGTGGTCTGCGACGAACTGCTGCAACTGAGCTGCTGTCAGTTGCCGCTTAGTTTTCAGCAGGATCAGGTACTCGATCAACTGCTGGGTATCCCGCCATGCTTTCAATCGGAGCGTCTGCCGGACTGCCGGACGCTCGCCCGCACTGCTGTCCATAATAAAGATCCCGAGGGTGTCAGCTTCCTGCAGGGCGCTGCCCGACTTGTTGACCGTCTGCCATGGCACAAGACCGGAAGCCCCTCCCAGCCACGAATCCACCGCCCACGCATGCAGGCTGCGGCTGGACTGATCGACATCCGGTGTTGTGCCGTAGATCCAGATCTTCAAGCCATTCTGCCGCTGCTGTTCCTGAACCAGTGAACGGTAAGCAGCGAACGCTGCGGCCGATACAACCCAGTGATCTGATCGTCCGGCCAGTTCTCCGCGAGTATACTCAGGCCGCGAAATATCGATCCGATAGTCAATCCGGACATTGCCGGCAGCAGCCCGACCCGCATCCGCCAGCTCCCCGTAGTACTGCAACGCTCGGTAATCCCAGAAACCGGCCGGTTCATCCAGCACCCAGGGTGATTTTGCAGGGTCATTCATTGAACCTTTGTTGTTCAGGTACACCTGAAATCCGGTGCTGGTCCAGCCTTTGTTTTGTGCCAGCGTTGCGAAGTCCCTGAGTATGGCTGTCCACGTTGCCGCATACTCCGGATGCTCGGCAAAGGCTTTCCCCGCATCAGGATTTCCATTGAAGAACTGCCGACAGTTCAGGGGCCAGCTTTCGTGAAAGGTCAGGTAGAATCCCGGAACGGGAATGGCTCCGCGATGCTGATCCGCAAACAGGCTGCCATCCAGTACCGGTCCGAAGGCAGCAGCGAAGTCATCCCACCACGCATGCTGAGCGCCTGGTTCGATCGCATCATATCGACGGTTGTCCATCCGGCGGCCGGAACGCAGCCGCATGTCGAGGTTGCTTTTCCTGGCACCGGCAGCGGCAGTGTTATGCGAATAATGAAGAATGTTCAGGTGCACTCGATTGTCGTGTGCGGCTCGCTGCATCGCGTAGTAATCTTCCACATGGTCGGGCAGGCCATAGCTGTTCATTTCGCAGAGAAACGACGCCGTTCGTGGCAACTGGAATGGGTACACTTCCAGCAGAATCGGAATCCTGCGACCGTCGGAGATTCTGACATTTCCGGTCCATGTTCCCGCTGCCGCGTCAAAGGGAATACTGATATCCGCCACAATCACGGCATCCTGATCCTGCTGCAGTTGTACCTGATCCTGCAGCGGAATTAACGGGTCCGGAATCTGACGCTTGCCAGCCTTCACATACACCGCACGATACAACTGCACTGACGGCTGCTTTCCGACAAACTCAACCGAAACCTTCTGCTGCCCCTCGCCCCGCAGCAGCAATTGCAGTGATACGACTTCGCCGGCCGCTGCGGACAACGTAATCCGTCGACCGTCAAAAATCGGATTTGCTGTACGATAGTCCGGTGGCAGTTCGCCCACTGCTCTGCCGGACTGGTCGTAGCGATCACAAACCGGAACAACTGCAATACCGGCTGGCACGACTGGCCCTGTTGAGAGGCTGACTGACTGCGGGGACAGCTGCGGCAGAGTACGTTGCTGCACCCGCTCTGTCCGCAGCGAGGTCCGCTCAGAGAATTCGCCATTTCTGTTCACGGCCCGCAGGCCGATCGATGCCGATCCGGAACGCCCGGACTCCGCCAGTAACTCGGGCAGAAGAACGGTCTGACGCTTACCTGGCTGCAGCAGCGGAATCCGTTCACGACGCACTGGTACGCCGTCCACGGTAAGTTCGAGACCAAAGCCGGATGCGGGTGCGACAAACGACAGCTCAGGCATGCCGTCGGAATTGAGCGTCACTTCGATCTGCTGCGGGGGTGCCGGAGCAGGCTCAGCGGTCGATTCCATTTCCAGCTCCAGTCGCGGTGCTTTACCCGACTGCTCACGCGCGTAGATGGTGGGATTTCGCGAGTAATCCGCGGAGTGTTCATGGACGGCCAGGCCGAAGGCAAGTCCCAGTACATTGGCATGGATCAGGTCCGGATGAATGTCCCAGGAATAGACGCCATCCCTGACCGGTGCATCGCTCTGATGCACCAAAGTGCCGGCGTTGCCGCCGCAGATGGCCGGGAATTTCACGCCTGCTGCTCCCCAGCCAGCGATGGACTCCGCTCCCGCAGTCAGCGCATTGCTGTTGTGTTCGTTCCACGGCACTGCAATTGTGGAGAGTGTGACGCCGTGGATTGTCTCCGAGGCCTGTGTACAGATGAGCGTGGCGCGTCGCACCCGTCGGCCGCGAAGAGGTGCAAAGTCAAAGTTGAAGGCCACGATATGCTGATTGCCCTTGATGCGAATGCGTCCGCTGGAGCCCGCGTTTTCTGACCACTCGCCGTCCACCATAACGATCGAATTGTCCTGAGTCGGTGTCAGCGACAGGGTTTCGTCTGCAGCCACCGCACCTGCAGAAAGGCTGATCAGCAATACAGCAGAGCACAGTGTGTGCAGCAGCGGTCTGAGGGCCACAACAAATAACCTGAACATGATCAGGGCTCCGGTACAGTGTTCTGCAGCAGTTTTTCCACGGCCGCCTGAATGTCCTCGCCGGTCTGAGTTTCGGCTGAAGCCATCTGTCGGGTTGTCAGTTGACTGCGTCGACGTTCGATGTCTGCTGCCTGCACTGGCAGTGACAACTGCCGGGCCAGCAGCAATGCTTCATTCATGATGGCCAGTTCCACGAGGCAGTTCAGTCCGGAGTCTTCTGCCGGCAGGGTGCGGTCAAGCAACTGGCTGAGCATTTCTGCAGGCGCGTTGTCGGCAACTTTCCGCGCCAGCAGCAGCACAGCATGGTGCTGTGAGCGATACAGAGAATCGGGAACTGTCAGTGCTGGGGCTGTTTCAGAGCCTGCTGCCGCTGGCGGGATGAGGCTTGCCACGAGGCGTTGCAGCAGCGCCTGCTGAGACTCCGGCAGGCCACCGCTGTGTGCCGCCGCTGCAGCAATAATCAGTTGCGGACTGGTCGTTTCCTGCGCTGCGGACAGTTTCCGCAGCACCCTCTGCAAACGCTCCTGATCCTCTGCACCATTCCATTCGCACTGCAGTGCCGCTGTCAGCAGCTGGCTCTGCAGACGCAGGTCCAGCAGCATCTGTAAATCAGTGCAGCCAGGGTCCGTCGTACCGGACAGTTCCAGCAGGAGATCGGTGCTGCCAGCCGGAGTCTGCTCAAGCCACTCCAGAATCCGTTGTGCCTTCATCTGCTGCAGATTCCAGCGCCGGGCAGCATTCCAGCGGGACCGAAATGCGATCGCTTTGTCCTCGCCCAGATCCTTTGTGAATCGTTCAAGATCGAACGGTGTGATCCGTAACAGCAGCCCCGCCGCCTCGATCGGATTACCGGAGTGCTGGATCTGTTCTGAGGCCTGCAGCAGGCTGCGAATGCCGTCTGGTCCCGAGTTCCCGTCAGTTTGCAGAGCCCCGACTCGTTTCAGCACCAGTTCCCGCGCCAGATCGTTCCGACCTGTGCTGCGATACAGGTTCAGCAATGCAGCTTCGGCTCGCGTCTGCACGTCTGTATTTCCCCACTCGTTTGCTGCAAGGCTCTGCAGCAGGCCCATCCGAAAACCAGTGATCGCTGCGGCAGGCCCGGCGGTCTCCGTTCGCTCCAGCATGACCATCAGGGCTGCCACACCAGCGGCCGCCCGCGGATGATCATTGCTGATGGCATCCCGCAGATCGGTGGCGATGCGTTCCTGCAGTGCCGGCAGTTGCTCATGGTGTCCCGCGAGCATGCAGGCGAAGGCCAGCACCGCAAGTCCCGGCGTGCTGCGGACGGACGGGGCCGAGAGCTGCTGAATTGCCAAGTCCAGCAGTTTGCTGTGGCTCGAGCTCTGGAAAATTCTGAGAATTTCCCCCGTCGCGGCCTCGGTCATGGTTGCGCTGGCTGCGTCTGTGCGGACCAGTGCCTGAAGTTCTTCCGCGAATGCCGCCATGACAAGCGGCTGATCTGAAAGACCCGATCGTGACAGTGCAGCAGCCAATGCCAGCCGTCGCGTGTCCGGGATTGCCAGCAACGCATACAGCGTCTGTTCTGCTTCCGAAACCAAACCATCGCTGTCAAATACGGCGATCGCGGCGGTGCTCAGCAACCGAGAATGCTCAATCAGAGTGTCGTGATCGGCGCCGCTGACGGCTGCAAGGAAGTCGCGCCTGCGCTGGCAGCGTTCAAAGGCCTGATAAAATGTTTCAAGCTCCGTGTAGAACGCTGTGGCATCAGATTTCTGCAGTTGCAGATACAAATCACAGGCGGCAGTGAACTGACCCGCTTTCTCCAGTTCGGCGGCCTGACGCCTCAATCCCGGTGGTACGCGTCGAGACAGTACCGCCATGCGGTCCTGCAATTCCGTGACACGAGACCACTGCTCTGCCGCCTCATAAAACTCGACCAGAACTTCCATCAGCGGCAGGGAATCGGGCGAGTTTTCCAGCATGGCTTCGTGCCGGTCAATCACCGGCTGCAGTCGATTCAGTCGAGCCAGTGCTCGAATGGCCTGCAGCCGATCGCCGCCGTCGTCGCGATCATCATTGGGACGATAGCCCGAAAACAGGCTGCCGCCGGAAGAGATTCGGAGCAGTTCCCACGCTGCCTCCGCAGCGTGGTCAGTTCGGCCGGTTGCCAGAAACTGCTGCAGTTGTCGCCCCAGAACGGAGGTACGACTTTCCGCGGAGCGCCCCAGCCGGGTTTCCAGCGCTGTCGCTTCCTGCTGCAGCCCCAGTCGACTGAGAGCGGGGATCAGTCCGGCCTGCTGCTGCTGTGTCAACGGCAGCTCACTGAGTCGTCGTGCCGCATCCACTGCCACGGCCTGCAGGCCGGCAGCCTGAGCCGTGCCGAGAATCAGTTGCTGTGCGGCAATCAGCACCTGAGGGTCCTCTGACCGGACAGACGCGGCAACGGAAATTGCCTGATCCGGGCTGGGCAGCAGCAGCAGCAGTTCAGCCACCCAGAGGCGAATGTGCGCATCTGCAGGCCATTCCGCTGCCAGGGCCAGCATCTGCGGCAGCAGTTGTCGGCGATCATTGCGACGACGGAAATACTCGCATCGCAGCAAGGCTGCTTCCCCGGCGGACAATTCCCGGAATTGGTCCAGCTGAGGCCAGACTGTATGCAGTGGACCGGGCTGCAATTCCATCAAGCGGCCCAGCAATCCGGAGATCAGCAGGTCAGTACCGGTGGCCGCTGGTCCGCGATGCCGGAATGCCGGCAGGCCGGGCACTTCCACCGTCAGCAGACTGGACGTGAGCGGACGTTCCTGGTTGCGGCTGCGGGAAATCACGAGTTGCAGTGCAGCGCGGACTGCATCAGCATCCAGCGGCAGTTGCAGCAGCGGGTTCAGTAGCTGCACCAGTTCAGATTCCAGTGCGGCTGCATTCGATGCGACAGGGGACTGGGTAGTCAGAGCCTGCAGCAAACGACCGCACGTCGACGGATCACGCAGTGCAACAGCCAGCCGCAGCAGGGCCGAGGGGCTGGCCGAGCCTTTATCGCTGAGTGCCGGGAGTTCCTTACGCAAAGCGGATTGCACAGATTCCGGCAGCGCAATTCGGTCGTGCCAGCCAGCAGTGGCGAACCATGCTGTGTGAACCGTCAGAAGTTGCACACCGGTAGCCTCAAGTTCGTCCCTGAGCTGCTGGCCTGACCAGCCGGCCTCCTGCCACACGTTTTTCAATTTGGGCGTTGCCAGCAGTCGCAGTCGGATTGCGGCTGCAGCAGCCGAATTCCTGAGGGTCAACTGTTCATCAATCAGCTTGAGTACGGCAGGTGACGGGGCGACCTGTTGCAGCAGCACGCCGGCCATTGCTGCCAGTACGCTGACATCGTCGGTCGGCAGCAGGTGTGATCTGACCTGTTCGATTGCCGCAGTGTCCTCCAGCAGCATGCGCAGACAGAGACGCACGGCGTCACCATAAGCGTCGGGTTCCTCCGGAGCCGGCTGCAGCCACGCATCCAATTCTGCCGCAGACAGTTCGGCCATCCGTTCGACGGCGGCGGAGTTTTGTGCCAGTGGGACGGTGGCAGCCGGGTATCTCAGGGCCAGCACGGCCAGCGATTGCTGCCGTGATTCCTCAAATCGCTGGGCGCGGTGTGCGAGCAGGGCGTGCCATGTGCGCGTCCACCAGTCTGTCGGATCCCGCTGCACCTGCTGGCGACACAATTGCTCTGCAACGGTCTCCTGCTGCACGGAAAGTGCCAGCCTGACGGCCTCGTGTACCAGGCTGCGGCGAGGCTGTCTGCTGACAATGTCCTGCAACAGCTCAGCGGGGGAAAACTGTCGGATATCGGCGTTTGCCAGAGTCAGCAGACGCCGGATTTCGTCCAGCGTACCGTGGCTGCGAATCAACTGCAGTTGCCAGCGCGTCGCGGCTTCAGCGTTCTTTTCGCGTTCAGCCAGAGTGACAGCCCTGCGGAGCAGCAGTTCGTTTTCGGGATCTGCAGCGAGCGAGGATTCAACGACTTCCCGCGCGCGTCGAAACTGGCCGGATTCCTGCAGAGCCTGTGACATTTCAAGAGCGGCAGAGAGGGGTTCTTCCGGATTTCGAGGCTGACGCTGCAGCCGCTCGAGAAACTCAGGAAACCGCTGGCTGCGCAGCGCAAGCGACGTCATCCGGGTCACCAGTTCCAGCCTTGTATCCTGATCGGCGGCGACATCGCAGGCCTGCCACAACAGTTCGATGGCTTCTGCCGTTTCAAACTGGTCGGCGAGGACACCGGCGAGGTTCTGCAGAGCGTCAGTGTCCTGGGGGCTGACCCGGACGGCATTTCGCAGAGCCTGCAATGCTTCAGCAGGGCGACCGGTTTCGAAGGCGATCTCTGAAAGAAACTGCCACGTCGCAGGGTTATCCGGCCAGGTTTCGGTCAGTCGAGACGCTGCGGCGAGCGCCTGAGTTGTTCGGCCCAGCCGCAGTTCCAGCCTGGCCAGTTGCTGCAGTGTTGCCGACGCCTGTCGCGGGGCGGCCTGCACAAGCGCTTCCAGTGACACTGCCGCCTCGGAAAGTCGACCGGATTTTTCGAGCAGTGCAGCCAGCCTGGCAAGCACGCGCGCCGCAGCAGGCTGCACCTGAAGCGCCTCACGGGCTGCCGTGACGGCTGCCGGCAGATTGCCGATGGCTTCATAACCCAGTGCTCGACGCCAGCAGTTCAGGAAATGATCCGATTCGGATTCCCAGTCCGACTCCCGCTGCAGATCAGCAAGTTCGTCATTCAGACGTCCCGCCAGCAACAGCAGCTTCGTTCTCTGCTCCAGTACCTGATCCTGCTGCTCCTCAGATTCACAGGACTGCAGCGCCAGTTCGAGGTGCTGCAGCGCTTCGTTCAGGCATTCCGACGGAGTTGGTTGTTGGGGACGCGGGGCAGTGGATGAGTCATTTTCACCGAAACCGCCGGTTTCTCGCAGCAAGTCGGCAAACTGCAGGTGTTCTGTCAGTCCGGGCTGGATGCGACAGGCCTGTCGCATGGCCAGCACGGCATCTGCCGAAAACCCCGCCCGCCGGAACATAGCGGCTGCAAGCATCAGGTTCTGAGCATTCTGCAGTGGTGGTGCCGTCAGTTGCAGCCACACTTCCCGGGCCTGCTCAGGCTGCTGGCGGCGGAGCAGCCGATCTCCCAGTTGTTCCACATACTGCGAGTCTGTCGGGGCCAGTTGCACCGCGACCCGCGCCTGCTGCAATGCGTCATCCGGCAATCCGGCCTGTTCCAGCAGATCAGCCGCACGACTGGCTGCCGCCGCATCGGACTCAGCCTGCTTCAGCAGTGGTGACCACGCCTGCAGTGCCAGCCGTCGCCGCTGCTCTTCCGCAATGTCCGTTCGCTTCAGCTGCAGCAGACCAAATCGACGATGCTGGTCCTCGGTGCCTTTGCCGTCACTGCAGAGAATTTCGTACTGCTGAATTGCGTCATTCAGTCTGCCGCTGCGGACCTGCAGTTCGATCAGACTTTCACGCAACAGCGTCTGTGAAGGGGCAACCTCAACGGCTTTCCGCAGCCAGCGTTCAGCATCCGCGTGGCGATTGTCCAGTTGCAGAGTCGCCGCAAGACGTTCCATGGCAAAAAAATCATCCGAGTGCTGACTCAGCCATTGTTCATAAAACATCGCCAGCTGTTCGGGGGTTCGCTGTTTCAGGTAATAGGATTCGATGCGCCGGCGGATGTCACGCGCAAGCCAGCCCCCGGGTTCAACCTCCGCCAGCAGGCCGGTCAGCGTCTGCATAGCATCCGCGTCACGCTGCAACTGCTGCAGCAGGTCCACGGTGGAGAGCAACAACTGCACTCGCTGCTCAGGATCATCGCTGGATTCGGCGAGCGCCTGAAATCGTGGCAATGCCTCACTCCAGCGACCCTCGCGAGACAACGATTCAGCCACCAGCCGGGCGACGCGGTGGTCACCGGGGAACGACGCTTCCATCCGCTGCCAGACAGCCAGAGACTGCTCTGACTGCTGGCTGCGCGTCAGGCCGGTCGCATATTCGCGGTAGATTTCCAGCAGATCGGCTCGGCTGGGGCGAAGCTTCAGAGCCTGCTCGTACGCGATCACCGCCGCTGCCATGTTGCCCTGCCGAGCGTTGGCACGGGCCAGATACCATGCGGACAGCGGATCAGCGGGACGCGCCGCTGACGCCTGAGCCAGCAGCGAAACACTGCCCTCCCCGTCTGCTCGCTGCAGGGCAATCATTCCCGCCAGCAGCAGTGCGGAATCAGGTGCGCAGGTGGCCGGTATCTGCAGGACGGATTCGGCATTCAATCCCGGCTGGCCTGGATCCGCTGTCCCGGAATTTCCATGTGCCAGCAGACGCGACTGCAGAGCGGCGAGGCTGCCCTGCTGGTTGTGCCATCGGACGATTCTTTCGAACGATGGCCCATAACGAGGATTACGAACGAGAGCAGCGAACAATCGGTCAAGACTTTGACGCGATTCCTGCTGCTCAGGTTCCTGCTGCAGCATGGCAGACAGAATGGGCACGCGTGGTTCTGAGACCGCTGCAATGCCGGTAAGAAAGCAGAGCAAACACGGCGAGAGCACGTGTCGAACCGAACAGTCCGCCAGATTCATCTGCCGCACCTGCTTCCACTGCCGGATGCAGACCGTAAAGATCACTTGCCCCCCGGCTGTCCGCCCGGAACCTTGCCTTTGTATTTGGCTCCGGCCTTCTTCATCGACTCTTCCATCTGCTTCTGGATCTCATCCTGACTGGCTGTGGACTGGCCACCGGAACCGGCCGGAATCTCCGGAGTTCCGCCGCCACAGCCGGCAATGCCAAACGTCACAACGGAAAGCAGGGCCACGGAAACCAGGGATTTTGCTGACTTCATAATTGATCTCACTGTGGAAATTTTGGCGAATCAACTTCTCAGGAGCATACCGAGAAAATCGGTTCAGAACAATCGTGTACGGTGCCTGTTCCACTCGTTCGCTTCACGATCCCGGCCGATTTTCTGATAGAAGTCCTGTATCTTCTGCAGGTTTTGCGGACGCCGCAGATCCAGCAGCGCCTGACGCAGCTCGCGGTGAACATCCAGTTCCATCAGCAGTTCAATTTCCTTTGCTCGAGCACGGGCCGATTCCGATTCGGAACGCCGGCCCAGTCTGGCCAGCGACTGAGCCTCATAGTGCAGCAGCGACCAGTCAATCGGGCCCGGCCAGATCGGTCGGGCCCGTTCAAATAATTCGAGAGCCTCGGAGTCCTGCTGATACACGATCTGCTGCACGCGGCCGGCTGTCCGCAGCCACTGAAACCCTTCGCTGGGAGTCCAGCGTTCGAAAATCACCTGAGCTTCATCCAGCCGCCCGGTTTCAAGCAGCACATCCACCAGAGTGGACATCAGAAAGTCGTTCGTATTTGCCCCGGGACGCTGCCAGTGTCTCAGCAACAGATCGATCGCCGGATCCCGGTCTCGCAGGTGAATCATGAAATGGGCTTCCGCGGCAGCCGTCAGAGAGGATTCCGGTTCATGACTGCGAAACGCCGCCAGTCGCGCCAATGTGACCGCATCATCACTGAACCTGTTCGGCTCAAGAAACCCCAGCAGTCGATCCAGTTCAGCGTTGGCAGCCTGCGGGCTGAACTGACTGGTGTACCATTCCCGCAGCCGTTCGGGCTGCTGTTCCTCAGGTGTCAACTCATATGCAGCCCAGAACCACGGTTCAGCCTCAGCGACTCGCTCGGTCAGGTCGCAGAGTTTCCACAGCAGGTAGCAGGCGTCGAGTGTCGGTGGGCCAAGTTCCAGAGATTTCCGGAGTCGGGCTTCTGCGAACTCCGGCTTTTGCAGGACCAGCAGGCCGAGTCGCCCTTCCCGCATCCGAGCCTCAGCAGCGAGCGGCGACGAGTCCGGAATCTGCTGCAGTCGGGTCAGGGCCAGTTCGGCGGCCTGCTGTGGCGTCCGGTTGCGACCGCTGATCACCGCCTGCGCCCATAACAGAATCAACTCAGCGTCGTTCGGAGTACGCTGCAGACAGCGTTCGAACGCCGATTCAGCCAGCTCGTCACGGCGTTCCCGCAGATGCCGGCGACCGGATTCCCGCAGGGTCGCTGCCGTACTTTCCTCAAAACGCAGCCACAACAGCCATGCCGCAAGAACGCAGCCCGGCAGCAACCACAACAGAAATCGGCGTTGACGGATGTTTTTCCTCGGACTCATGGGACGGCACCCACGGGATCGCGACCCTGCAGGATGTGGTAGTGTTGATTCACAGCCAGTTTGCAGGTACTGACGCTGCCGTCCGTCCACGTCACTTCAACTGTGCCTGCATCTGCATTCACCGGACCAAAAAACAGCAGGCGGTCATCGTTTGTGGAAAGATAGCTGCCTCCGGCTGATAAACTCTGCTCGGTCGTCTGATCACCGATGGTGACCCGGACTCGCGCGCCACAGCAGGAACGACGATCGGTCCGAGCCAGTCGAATTCCCAGCCACGCAGATTCGATTTTTGTGCGATTCTGCAGGATGGAAACCGGTCGATCGATGTGACTGACCGCGATATCCGCAGAGCCATTGTTGTCGAAATCGCCGGCCGAGACACCGCGACCAATCCACGCGTCCACGAAGTAGGGCCCGGCCTGGGCTGAGACATCACGGAAGCGACGGCCATCGTTCTGCAGCAGTTGTGGTGTCATGGCATTCGGTTCGATCGCCGGCCCCAGAACATGTCCATTCGCAATGAAAATGTCCTGTCGGCCATCGCGATTGAAGTCCAGTGGAACAGTACCAAAGCCCAGAAATGCCAGACTGGTGGCAGCCACACCGCTGCGCAGGCTGTTGTCCTCAAACAGAAGATTCCCCAGATTTCGGTACAACGTGTTTTTCATCTGGTAGTAGTGTGTCAGATACAGATCCACCAGCCCGTCGTTGTCGTAATCCGCTGCGGCGATTCCCATGCTGGCTTCGTTCAACCCGTCACCACTGACAGCGGCCCCGGCAGAACCCGCCAGTTCCCGCCACACGGCTGTGGCTGTGGCTGGCACTTCCGTCGCCGCCGTCCGCGTAAACAGCAGGTTGGCCTCCATATCGTTGGCAACGTAAATCTCAGGCCGCAGGTCGCGATCCAGGTCCACGGCGCAGATGGCCAGCCCCTTCGATGCCGGGGCCGTCAGCCCCAGCTCGGCAACACCGTCTCGAAATCCGCCCATGCCGTCACTGACCCAGACCGAGTCCCGCAGGCCATTGAACTTTCCCGGGCCGCAGTAGCCTGCACGCCCCTCGTAGAGACACGGTTCACTGTTGCTGAGTGTCACGTCCATGTAGTTGGCACAGTAAAGATCAGGAAAACCATCGTCGTTCAAATCCAGCCAGACCGCACTGGTGCTCCACAGAGGATCACCGATGGCCGCCACCTGCGTCACGTTGGTCCAGGTACCGTCCCCGTTATTTCTGTACAGCACATCGTTGCCATAGTTTGAAATGAACAGATCGGTGAAGCCGTCAGAGTCGTAATCCGCAGCCGCAACACCCTGACCATAACCCCCATCATCGGCCCCGCTGATGGCGGAAACATCAGTGAATTGCTGGCTGCGACGGCTCAAAAACACACGATTTCGCGGGGCTGTGACAGCAGGCTCACCGGCGGCAGGGTCCAGGCTCGCGCCATTTGTAAAGTACAGATCCCGCCAGCCATCCAGATCCAGATCGATCCACGCCACTCCCCCTCCCATAACTTCCGGCAGCAGAAATCGGCCGGGCACTCGATCTTCAAAATACCGGAATTCCACGCCCAATGACGCTGCGACATCCATGTAGGAGGCCGTGACCGACTGGGATGGGTCGTCAGGGCTGATCACAGGAGGCGGAGGCGCGGACGCACGCCTGCTGGCTGCCGAGCCTGCCGGGGGTTGATCGGCCGATGACTCAACTGAAGCTGCGGCACCGCCCGGCGGTTCCGTAGTTCGCCCCTCGCAGCCGATCACCACGATTGACGCGCAGCCAAGAACCGCGCAGAGACACATCCGAAGAGACTTCATGCGATCACACCGAAACGGCCGAAACGCACCGGGAAATCAAAAAAAAAGCCGGAATGTCCTGCGACACTCCGGCCTGGTCCAAAGCAGGTCGCTGCCAGATCTTAGTATTCGCCGATGACCTGTCCATCGTTGCGAGCGCCAAGGCGGACCCAGGTGGCGTAATCGATGGTTTCGCTGATGAATTTCACCGACCCGTCAGCGAGACAGATCTGAGCACCACCGGTGTGCCAGCTGGAAGCACTCATCATGGTTGAACCGTACCAGTCGCCTTCGTTCGAGTGGCAGGATGTCTCGTTAGGGTTCATGTTGTGCGAGTAGACGTTGCCGGCACCCACGAAAGACCATGACCACCCCGCACCTCGCATCACGTGCCGACCACCGCCGTTGTCCGCCGATGAAGTAATTGCAAGACAGTTCTGACGAAGCTGAACGTGAGTGTTGCCGCTGGCCCAGGTTTTGATCTGCTTTGTGCGAGGACCGTAGGGCTCAGGCACAAACAGATCCATGGCAAATTCCGCGTAAGCTGCGGTGTTGCTGGAGCCGTCCGGCATATTGTGGAAACCAACCGGGGCATCCTGATTGCTGCCGTTTCCGAGGTAGGAGGCAACACCGTTGTGGTTGCCTTCCCAGCCACTGATGGCCGATGCGCCGTTGTTGGTAGACAGACGCTGAACGCCATTGTTGACCGCATACGTGAAGTTACCGTCAGCGCCATTCTGGTTCGGTCCATTCTGCGACGGGCAGTTGAAGACCGGAATGCGTCCACTGAGAGCCGTGTTGCTGCCCCGATACCAGTGAGCATACGGATACTGGTCGTAGCGGACGCGACTGAACTCGTTTGCGCGCTCGATGTAAGGCAGCATAAATACCTTGTCGGAGAACGCCGCAACTATGTCGTTGGCGTACGCCGGACCGGGGTTCCAGCCAATGCTGGGCGGGAACTGATTGTGCACATCATGGTAGTTGTGCATTGCCAACCCGATTTGTTTCAGGTTGTTCTTGCACTGCGTTCGGCGAGCCGCCTCGCGCGCCTGCTGCACAGCCGGCAGCAACAATGCTACCAGGATGGCGATGATGGCAATCACCACCAGCAGCTCGATCAGCGTAAACGCATTGCGTTTCATTGAGCTGAGTTTCATGAAGAGCCCCTGAAAAAATTATGAAAAAAGAGCCTCAATATGCCGTAACTGCCCCGAAAAAAGGCCACACGGCCAGAGAAATCAGCACCCGGGGCACGGCTCCGTGTGCGCTCGTATCGCTTTTACTATTTCTCGGAAAGCGAGTCAATTCTGTGTGAGCAAGAATTCACGGCAAACAGGAATTCTTCTCGGGCGACAGGCATGCTGCGGCAGAGGAATCGGTCAATCGGTCAAATTGCGGCCGTGCTGTGCCTTGATTGACGAGCAGGCAGCAGCATTCGCTGGTGGCCGGTAACGCAGGCCCATGAAACGCAGTTGCAGTCGCAGGGAAAGTCCTCGTGCAACTGTTCGGAGGTCGTTTTCTGAGGATTCAGGCTCCAGTTGCCTGCTGAAGCGGACTTCCAGGTCTATTTTTGTGGTTGCCCCGCATGTTTGCCGCTGCCGTTTCTCTCGGCAGTTTGCCGTGGCAGGTCCTCACTTCGCCGAACTGGGCTTTTGCAGGCAGGCTCTTGCAGCAGGACGGCGGTCTGTCCGCCGTCCCGGCTGGTCACAGTCACCTCGACTCAGAATTCTCCCACGATTTCGCCCCCGCCCACCGTGGCGAGGCTTTTGTAAACCACATCGCTGATGCTGTTCGAAATGAATCTGACTGAACCATCACCGAGGCAGAACTGAGCGCCTCCGGTGTGATTGCTGCTGAAGTCGTCGAAGTGAATGTGGGGGTCATTCGGTGTGTGGTCAGCGACTCCCAGAACTCGCTGAAAGGCTTCCTCAGCCTCGGCGAACATTCCGGGCCATGTGGAGTACCAGCCAAGCTGGCGACTGGTCCGGCGTTCGCCGACGATGAACGTATTGCTGCCACCATCAGTCACATCGGCGATCCTCATTTTGCTGTTATGGAAAAAGTAGCCGTCGCCCATGCATTGCCCTGACCGAGTGACGGGTGCGTCGCCCGGGTCGTTTTCGCAGCCGTGCAACTCTTCCGTTCCAAAACTGCCGACGTAGTTGGCAACAGGGGCTTTTGCCAGGACTGCAGTCCCGCCTTCCTCGACGAGATCAAAGTATTCGGGCTGTGGGTCGGAAGGGCATTTGTAAGCCGGCATCTGAACTCGAATGAACGCCGCATTCAGGGGATCCACGAGGGAATTACTGGAATTGAACAGTCGCCACGTGTTGTCCTGTTCCATCTGCGGCAGAATCATGGCGGCCCAGCCAATACCGCTGCCGCCATCGTGAGCTGAGGGGAAGCCAAAGGCATTCACGGCAATCCAGCCGGGGGGGAAGGTGCTGTGTACATCGTGATAATTCTGCAGTGCCAGTCCGATCTGCTTGAGATTGTTCTTGCAGCTGGTTCGGCGAGCAGCCTCGCGGGCCTGCTGCACTGCGGGCAGCAGCAATGCCACCAGAATGGCGATAATCGCGATGACGACCAGCAGTTCGATGAGCGTGAAGCCGCGAACGCGGCTGGGAATTGAACGGCGCATTGGGAAACCTTATGAAGGAGCCGCAGGCACGCGGCGAGATTGAGAGCAGGTCCCTGTCGCGTGACAGGCATTTCGCGGATGCCAGTCGATACAGACGCGCAGGAGCAGGAGCAGTGGCCATTGAGGTTGGCCGCAACGGGCCTGTATCAGGCTGCCGGCGGACCCCGCAGGGGTGGCAAACACAATGTGTGCACGCTGCACTGGGACAGCAATTCAGAGTTGGCGAGTCGCTGAACCACCAGTTCTACCGCAAACTGCTGCACCGGGACAAATGGGCTCTGCAGCCAGAACGCCAGACAGATGCTGCAGGAGTCATGGCTGTGCGAACCATCTGATTCGCTGTCCTGTGGCTGGTTGTCAGGATCGACTGCCGACAGGGGCTTTTGAGAAGCTGAGGGTTTCCCGTGCCCGTGCAGATGACCGCAACTGCAGGCTGGTCGCCCCCCCGCAGCCTCGCCGGACACTGTTCCGGAATGCTCCAGCTCGTGCAGCGGCCGCGCAATCATCGCACTGAACACCACGGCCAAAACCGCGGTCAGTCGCATCGCGTACACGATTGTTGTGCTTAGACGGGACACAGTTGCTGGCTTTATCCGGGATTGGCGAGTGGGCGAGTTCACCTGACTGCTCGCAACCGCAGGATTATTCGGGTCGCTGAGGAATTGTACAAGGGCGAACAGAGGCAGATTTTGGGAACTGCGAAGTTCGCTGTCCAACGGCAGCAGCGATTCGGGCAACTTCTGCATTCCGACGAGGTTCACCTTCGCTGTGCATTTTTTGTTTGTGGGCTGGGTGTTTTTTGCGGGTTCATTTTCGAGCGGTTGTGCTTTGGAGGAGTTTAAGTTGTTGGCGTGATTGCATTTGTGTGGATTTTTCTGGTTTTGGTACGGCTGCTGCAAGAAGGCAACACACGGCCTTTGTCTCGGATTTTCCAACGCTCAGGAGCCTATCATCATGACCCCGTTACTGCCGACCGATTCTCGCTACCAGTTTGTTCCTCCCCACACCGGCAACCTCTGGCCCCGCGTGCTGTCATGTCTGGTGCCGATGCATCTGCGTCGCAGCTTTGGGGTTCAGCGTGTTGATATCGGCTCTGTTGAGAAACTGCGGGCACTGCAGCAGGCCGGACATGGTTTATTGATGGCCCCCAACCATTGCCGGATGTCCGACGCTCTGGTGCTCAATTTTCTCTCCGCAAAGCTTGGGCAGCCCTTCCATGTCATGGCCAGTTCGCACCTTTTCCGGGGCAGCCGGTTGCAGTCCTTCATGCTGCGTCGGATGGGAGCATTCAGCATTTATCGTGAGGGCATTGATCGTGCGGCGGTGGAGCAGGCCGTGGAGATTCTGTCGTCGGCATCCCGGCCGCTGGTGATTTTCCCTGAGGGGGCGCTCAGTCAGGCCAATGATTCTTTGAATGCGCTGCAGGAAGGTGTCTCGTTCATCGCTCGGACTGCCGCTGCTCGCTGTCGTCGCCAGCAGGAATCCACCGGCCGGCAGGTGTTTGTGGTGCCGGTGGCCATTCGCTATGTGTTTGAGGGAGACATTGATAAGACTGCCGATTCTCTGTTGCGCAGCATCGAGCAGCGGTTGTCGTGGAAACCACTCAGTGGGCTGCCACTGACCGAACGGGTGGTACGCGTGGGGGGCGCCTTGTTGGCTCTGAAAGAACTGGAATATCTCGGAGCAGCGCAGGCGGGAAATCTTGAACAGCGTCTGCAGCGTCTGATTGACCACCTGCTGGTACCGGCCGAAGAGCAGTGGCTGAAGGGGGCCCGCACCGGATCAGTCATTGCTCGTGTCCGGGATCTGCGGCGCGCAATTCTGCCGGACATGATTGAGGGGCAGTTGCCGACCGCAGAACAGGAGCGGCGCTGGGCTCAATTGAAGCATGCTGAACTGGCGCAGTCACTGAGTCTTTACCCGCCCGATTATGTGGCCAGCAATCCGACCGTCGATCGGATTCTGGAAACCATCGAACGCTTTGATGAGCACCTGAACGGTACGGAATCCCGCATTGGTCCGCGGCGTGCCGTCATTGAGGTTGGTGAACCCATCGCTGCCTCGGCCACTCGCGATCGACATGCCGAAACGGATCCTCTGCTGGCGTCACTTGAGTTGCAACTGCGCAGCCTGCTGCTGCAAACGAGTGTGCACTGTCGCCGCTATCAGGCCAGTGCCCTCGGAGCCTGAATTTTCTGCGGTGGTGCTTCTGTCTGGTGCAACGATACAGATCAGCTTCAACGGGCTTTGTGCAGGGTCCTGACCATGTCAACTTACATGAATTCCTCTTCATCCGATTCATCGCTGCCTGCTGCGTCGGCAGCATCCACCGCTTCAGGGATGGTCCGTTGCTGGCGTGTGTTCGGGCTGCTGTATCTGGCTTATGGCGTCTCCATGGCGCTGCGAACGCTGCCGGCAATTGCAGCGACGGAAATCTGCAGTGACCCGCGACTGGGCATCAGCCTCAGCGCGTGGGGCCAGATCATCGGGACCGGCACGCTGGGTGGGCTGGTCGGAAAGTTTCTCTGGGGGTGGCTGGCTGATGTGCTGGGTGGTCGTGTCACGCTGACGCTGGGGTTGTTGCTGGCAGCGGCTGGAGCTGTCGGTTTTTCCCAGGCCGGCGATGGTCAGCAGATTCGTGCGGCAGTATTCGTCATCATGCTGGCTCAGGCCGCCGGCTGGCCGGCAATGACCAGAATTGTCTCCGCGTGGGCGCTGCCAAACGAGGCAGGTCGAATCTGGGGGGTACTTTCCACCAGTTCTCGTGTTGGAGTCCTGGCAGCCACATTCGGGCTCGGCTCACTGGTTTCCGGGCATGGCTGGCGATTGCCTGGACTGGTGACGGCGGCGGTGGCTGTGCCATTGGCCGTAGTTTATGCCCTGTTGATTCGCAGTCGTCCGGACATTGCGACACGGGCGGTGGTGAACTCCGGTTCCAATGAGCCCCTGACTCTGGCTCTGAAACGCTTCGCCATCAGTCCGCGCTGCTGGCTCATCTGTGGCGGACTGATGGGCATGGCGGTGCTGTGGGACGTGCTGTTACTGATCCCCCTGTTCCTCAAAGGCTCGCTTGGCCTGTCGGCCAGCGACGCCAGTCGCGTAACCTCGGCTTTTCCATTCGGCAGCCTGATTTCCGTGCTGATCGGAGGCTGGGTGTTCGATCTGCTCGGACGTCGCCGGATGGCACTGGTGCTGCCGGCACTGCTGGTTGCTGCTGCCGGCTGTCTGGCCACCTTCGCAGTACTGCCCGCGTTGCACCTTGCGACAAACACGGCAGCGCTGGTTGCCACGGCACTGTTGTTTGTGTTCGGCGTGTGTTTGTCGCCGTGCTATTACATCCCCGCCAGTGTGTTTTCTGCTGAGTTTGGTGGTTCGAGAGCCGGCCTGCTGGTATCGCTGCTGGACGCCGCTGGCTTTGGGGCAACGGCCGCATTTTACTGGCAGGCCACGCGACTGGCTGAAACTCACGGCTGGTCAGTTCTGCTGCTGCTGCTGGCCGGGGTGGGCCTCGCGGCAGCCTGCCTGCTGGGCTGCTTCCTGCGGGGCGAGTCTGCCCGGGCAACCTGACGTGTCGGTCCGGACGTCCGTGGTTATGGCTGGGGCTGGTGTGCTGGTTTGACGGCCGACTTCCTCAGCGTGATGGTGTCAAACAGTCGACCCTCCAGATCAAAGGCCTTGATTTCCATCGTACCCCCGTTGACGGCCACCATGCAGTAATGATGTCCGTGTTTGACGTTGTTCTGGAAGAAGGGGCGGAATGGGCCGGCGGTTTCCAGGTTGCCGCCAGCTCCACCGGTGATCATGTAGATGGTGCCCTGCTGCTCGACGGCCTGACCCTGATGAATCGGCCACGTTCGCTCGTAGCTGTGAATGTGACCGCTCCAGACGATATCCACATGAAACTGTTCGTACAGTGAAACCAGTTGGCGGGCTCTGAGATCACCGCGAGTCGAGATGCGGGTTTTCCAGAGATTGCCGTAATCATCTTCATCAGATGAGTATGGCGGGTGGTGGTGGCAGGCAATTTTCCAGACGGCCTGCGACTGCTGCAGTTCCTGCTTCAGCCATTCGTACTGTTCTGACCCGGGAGAAATGTCCCGGTTGGAATCGATCATGAAGAACTGGGTATTGCCATAGTGAAAGGTGTAGCGGTACTCGGGCGACGGCAGGGCCATATAGTCGAAGTAATTCTGAGCATTCTCTTCGTGATTGCCCAGGACCGGATAGAATGGAATTCGCTGAGCGACGGGCTTCATGCCCGGAAAAAAGTGTTCGGTCCAGTGATTCGCCAGCGTGCCCTTATCGACGAGGTCACCGACGTGCACCAGGAATGAAGGCCGTTGAGCCCACGCCATGGTGGCCAGTTTCCCCGAGACCTGCGGATTTTTCTGCGTGTCACCAAATACGGCGAACGCGAAGGGTGTCTGATCCTTGACGGCTGTCACAAAGGTATATGTGGGACTTTCCACAATTGATCCGTCGGCCAGTGTGGTTTCCACCGTATAAAAGTACTGCGTTTCCGGTTCCAGATTCTGCAGCAGCACCTGATGAATCTCGTGCAGACCTTCCACCTTCATTTCCTGTTCACACGCTGCGGTTGCGCCGTAACGCACAAGTGTCGATCCGGGCTGGGCGGTCCGCCACATGATGGTCATGCTGGTCTGAGTCCCGAACTGCAGGTAGGGTTCGACAGCGAATCCTGATGCAGAAACGACGGGCCTGGCCGCCAGCGATGCCAGCTTCACACCGTGTTCGAATTCCAGTCGTACCCATTCTGGTTTGGCGGCGAGGTCGAAGATCCGGATGTCCCGCAATCGACCTGTCATGCGATGGTCCTCATTGCCATCCCGAAAGCTGCCGATCGACACCTGCTGGGCGGCCGGATAAAGGATTTCGCCATACTGTTCGGCAGTGAAGGCTTCTTCCCTGCCGTCCACGTAGAGCCGGGCTGACTGGCCGTCGAAGACTGCGGCCACGTGATGAAACCGGCCACGGACCCACGGGGTGGAGCCTTTCAGCGCGGTGTGTCGACCGTTGCCGTCATCAGCACCGCTGGTGGAAATTGTCAACGTGAAAACGCTGCGATCAAATCCAAGCATCCAGCCCAGTTCCTGATCGCCATCATCCTGAATGCGTCCGATGATTCCGCCCCAGTCCAGCGGTTCATCCACGCTGACCCATGCAGACACTGTCAGCGCTTTGGCTGGCAGCGCTGGGGCGGTACCGGCGGGCTGAGCATAACCCGCAGTTCGTGGTGTCAGCATCAGCGAGTGTCCAAATTCATCCTCGGACCATCGCAGTGGCCCCGATAGTTCTATATCCACTCCCAGGCGTGCCTTGAGCTTCGAGCCCTGCAGCTGCTGTGGGCGGAAATCCCAGTGGATCAGCGGATCCGGGCCGTCGTGACCACAGGCGGGCTGCGGATCAAGCAGCGGCAGGGGGACAGTGAACAGCAGCAGGGCAGCACGAAGCAATCGGAGGTGCGACACAGCAGGACTCCACAGGGATGCAGGCAAAGAATACGACGGCGGTCATTCTGACGTGTTCGCTGCGGGTTGCCAGCGAGTTATTGTTGCACCCCGCTGAACTCACGGAAACCTCACGCAGGCTTCACCATTTCGGCAGAAATTTTTCACAGAGAACTCATGCGTGAATTCACGCGAAGTTCGCAGTCATGGAACAACCTCTGTCCCTCAGTGCATCACGCTGGATTGCACGGGGAGTCAATCGGGCAGCAGTAGCAGGCAGGACTGTGGAGATGAGTGTGTACAACAGGCGGCGAGCAGGTGGTTTCGTGATGATGGGGTTGCTGACTGTCAGTCTGGTTACCGGCTGCGGAAAGCCACCGATGCGGCAGGTGACGGGAACTGTGTCGCTGAATGGAAAACTGGTGGAGCACTGCAAGGTCGGATTCTTTCCGGATGTGGTGGAATTCAACCCGGATCGGCATGGCTTTGGTTTTGGAGTGACTGATGCAGAGGGCAGATTCACGATCCAGCATCCTCAGGGCGAGAAGGGGATCTGGTCGGGAACTTACAAGGTGACGTTTACGCTGTGGGTTGACAGGAACGGCAAACCTCTGCCAATGGAGACCAAGCCCAGCGAGGTTGAAGGTGGGGTGAAGAATCTGTTTCCCCTCGAGTATGAAGCGCCCTCGACGACTCCTGAGTCGGTGTCAGTGGGATCCGGAGAGAACAATTTTGAATTCAGTATTTCGGCCCCGGCTGTGTCCGCAGGCGGCTGATTCACAATCGTTGTGTTCTGATTTTTTCTTGATTTCTGGAGCAGTATCATGAAAGTTCATCGCTCGGAATTGCTGCCGGGACGGTCGCTTCGTCACGGTTTTACACTGATCGAACTGCTGGTTGTGATTGCAATTATCGCGATTCTGGTGTCACTGCTGCTGCCAGCCGTTCAGCAGGCGCGCGAGGCAGCGCGGCGCACGCAGTGCAAAAACAACATCAGGCAGTTGACGCTGGCCTGCCACAATTTCCACGACGTTCACAATGGCTGGCCAATGGCCGCGGAGTTCGGAGTGGGGACAACGTGGAGTGGACTGCTGCTGCCATTCATCGAGCAGTCAGCTGCCTACCAGATGCTGACCATGCAGGAGGACAGTGTGATCAATGCTCAGTGGGCCTATCCCCTGCCTGGAAAGCCGGGAGATCCCAACGATACTCCGGTCTGGCGGAATCTGTTTGTCTGCGAGCAGAAGTTCCCCTCATTTCGTTGTCCATCCGATCCATTCCCCGAGCAGGTTGCAGACATTTCCGGCGACAACTGGATCGTTCAGAAGCGAACGCCCATGAATTACCTCGGCTGCGTTTCCGGACGGCTGGCCGATGATCGTCGTTATCAGAACGTGGCAACTCCCTGGGGGACCACCGGGTGGGTGGAGGTCATCAGTGACCTTGACGGTGTCTTTTCACAGAAGGTGAACCATCAGCGAATCAAGCGTAATAATGCCCATTATGGAATGATCGGGAAGAAGATGGCTGACATCACCGATGGCACGTCGAATACCATCGCGATAGGCGAGGCTGCTCCGGATATGGGGGCCATTCCGGAGATGGGCACGGTGCGGGAAAACTGCCAGCCGACACAGGGACGCAAGGATCACTGGGGCATCGGCTCTGACGACGTCGATACGACGAATATGGGTGACATGTCTGAAGCTCTGGGTTCAACCGGTGTCGCCATGAACCTGAAAAAAGTGCCTGTGGGTTCTGTGGCTTTTGCTGCATACGAGATCAGCTTTGGCAGTCGTCACACGGGCGGAGCCCAGTTTGGCATGGCCGACGGATCCGTTCGATTCATTTCCGAGAACGTGGATCTGCGGGTGTACAGTGCACTGGGCACCCGTGATGGCGGGGAAGCTGTCGGCGTGGAATGACGTCTCAGTTGATCCGGATCCAGCGTCCCGCACCCCGCTCCCGGCTGTGGCTGGTCGGCGGGGTGTTTTTTTGGATCAACGCAAAATGAATTGCCTGGTGTTAAGAAATATTCTGACCACGAAAGACACCACTTACAGAGTCATCCAAAGGCGAGCCGTTGGCGGAAACCAACGGGTGTTGTTCTGAAGGCTGGCACCGAACTGGTGCTCGTTGGTTCCACCTCGGGAGGGCGAGGCTCCCGCCGAGCCGTGGGATTCAGCAGCCAGACAGCGATTCGGCTCAGCAGGAGCTTCGCCCTCCCGAGGGGGCAACACCCGTGGCAATGCAATCCGGAACTGCGTACGGGATTTTGCGTCGATCCTTTTGTTTTGCGAGGAGTCAGGACGAACATCCTGCAACGCTGATGATTGCCCGAACGCAGGAGCCGGGTTAATCTGCAGCAGACTTGACTGGACGGATTTGGGGGCAACGGATGCCGGCGATGAGCGGCGAGGGGGCAAAGTGATGTCGAAATCGAAATCGGACGCGGGTGGTTTTTCCTTTCTGGATGTTCTGTTTTCGTGGGCACTCTGCACGCTGGTTCTTCAGGGATTGGCGGTCGGCCAGCAGCCAGCGGTCGGCCAGATACGGACTCTGGATCTGGGATCTGAGTGTCGTTTGGATGTGTTGTACCTGCCGCCCGGTGAATTCATGATGGGCAGTACAGCGAAGGAGCGGGCTTGGGCAACGGGGATTGAAGGCGGAGCAACTCCCGGGACCGAGCGGGAGAGCTATGAGGGCGAGGCCCGCCTGACGAAGATTCGGCAGGGTTTCTGGATGGCCCGAACGGAAGTCAGCGTGGCCCAGTTTCGCCGGTTTGCCGAAGACACTGGATATCTGACGGATGCTGAGCGTCCCGGCGGGAAGACTCAGTGCTTCAACCCCGAGTGGAAGGGATATCGACTGACGACCAGTGTGGTGCATCCGTGGGAACCCATGGCGGGCAAGAGCTGGCGTGACCCGAACTGGCAGTTCCCGCAGCAGGAAGATTTCCCAGTGGTTTGCGTCAGTTGGGCGGATGCGCGGGCCTTCTGCCGCTGGCTGAATGATCGCGAGCAGGCTGCCGGGCGCCTGCCGGAGGGGCTTGAGTATCGGCTGCCAACTGATGCCGAATGGGAATATGCCTGTCGTGGTGGGCGTCCGCGTGCAAATTTCTGGTGGGGGGATGAGTTGGAAGAAGGCGTCGGTCGCCTGAATATTTCAGCCATCGATCTGCTGCCGGACAGAAACCGTACGTGGCCACTGGCGCGGGCCACGTGGAGCGATGGATTTGCCTTTGTTTCGCCGGTCGATCATTACGGCGAACTCGGTCGGAATGGTTTCGGGCTGGCGGATATGTGTGGCGGTGTCTGGGAGGTGGTGCTGGATCACTTCGATCCGAAGGGAGGTCACGAAGAGCCGTTTTTCGCGAAGGAAAATTACCGCCCGGTGTGTCGGGGAGGCAACTATTTTGATGTTCCCGGTAACGCCCGCTGCGCTGTGAGACTGGGGTTGATGGGCCCCCACTACTCCGATTCGCGGGACGGATTTCGCATCTGTCTGGGACGGAAGATTGCCGTTCCGGCAGTGCCCTGAGGGCGGTTTCGCAACGGATATCCGCCGTCCCGTCCGCCGTTCAGGAGGTTCGGTCATCACGGACTGAGGCGAGTGCTGCGAGAATCCGTGGGCGTTCTGCGGGAATCGCAGACGTCGGCATTGAGTTTCCCGGGTCAGCAGGCGAGATTTCAGCAAGGCAGGCGGTGGCCCCGCAATGCCGTTCCGCGGCACAATCTGAAAAGGCAGAAGCAATGGGTATGCCAAAGGCTGTGGTGCTGCTCAGTGGTGGGCTGGATTCGGCAACAGTGCTCGCTGTTGCCCGTTCCCAGGGCTACGAACTGCACGCCATTTCGTTTGATTACGGTCAGCGACACCGGTTTGAACTGACTGCAGCCGAGAAAGTGGCAAGGGCTGCCGGTGTGACCAGCCATGTCCTGTTCCGCGTGGATACCAGCATCTTCCGCGGTTCAGCCCTGACGAATGACATCCCCGTGCCGCACAACCGGGCGGAGTCGGAAATGTCGACCGGCATTCCGGTAACCTACGTGCCTGCTCGCAATACCATTTTCCTTTCAGTGGCCCTCGGGCTGGCTGAATCGCTGCAGGCAAATGACCTGTTTCTGGGGGTGAATGCGGTCGACTACAGCGGATATCCGGACTGTCGGCCGGAGTTTGTGCAGGCATTTGAGCGCATGGCAAATCTGGCGACAAAAGTCGCAGTTGAGGGCGGGCAGATCCGAATTCACGCGCCGCTGATAAACATGACGAAAGGCCAGATCATTCGCCACGGACTGCAGTTGTCGGTCGATTATGGTCTGACTCACAGTTGCTACGATCCGGCCCCTGACGGAGCCAGTTGCGGCGAATGCGATTCCTGCCAACTGCGACTCAAGGGATTTGCCGAAGCTGGCGTGGAAGACCCTGTTCGTTACGTCCCGCGCCGGAATTCACTGGAATGTTGACTGTCGGAGTTATGCATGAATTCTGAAGATCAGAACGCCGCGAAATCTGTCCAGTGTCCCGTGGCAGTCCGTAGTCTGCTGACGGAAGTTGAATCACTGATTCTGGAGGCGCAGGCTGCAACACGGCCACTTGAACTGCAGCCGTTTCGCGGTCGCCTGTTCGAACAGTTTGTTGCAGCGGATCGCAGCGGTCTGATCCCCGACGAAGCCGCTGCGGCGCCCTTCGATGATGCAGACGAAGACGATCCCAACCTGCAACTGACCGCCGATACACTTTGCCGCCTCCTTGCGCGACGCTGGGGGCTGGACATGGCTGCCCGGGAAGCTCAGGCAATGCAAACCCGCCTGCCCGCTGAACAGCTTGAGCGGATGCGACTGCTGTGGTCTGTGATGCGGATGTGGATGGAATGGAGCTACGCATGGCAGCGCTGGGCTGAATCTCATGCGGGACCACCGGCTGCCGACGGTGAAATCTCAAATTGACCTGCCAGCGTATCCCAGGACAGGGCGTTCAGAGCTGTCGGGTGGCTCATATTCGCAGTCCGACCACTATTCAAAAAGTCCCTCCAGCGGGTTGCCGAACAGGTCGTCCAGCAGGGCAAAATCTGCGGGCTGCTCCGACGGTTCGCGGCTTTCGGCGGCAAGAAGGTTCAGAGTCAGCGAGCGTGGACGCACTCGCGGAGTGACGGTCGTAGTGGTATGGTTTTCAGGCGGCAGTTCGCGGCCAACGAGTACAAGGCTGGTGGCTGTCGCCAGCGGCGTTGAGGAGTCCGGCAGGAATTCCCGACGTTGCTGAGGCTCCCACTGTGTGGGCCACGACAGGGAACTGTTCGGTGCAGCCAAATCGGCGGTGGTGCCTGCTGCCGGAATCTGGCGACGGACACCCGGCAGTATCGTGCCGGACATGATGCTGTCGCCCGCCGTGGCGGGGTCCAGATCACCGTAGCCCAGAATGTGGCCCAGCTCGTGACGCATCACGGTGCCCAGATCGACGGCTCCGGTCGGCACCGGTCCACTGCCAACGTGCCAGCCAAAGCCCAGCGCGTCGTCATCCAACTGGATCAGGCGACTGCCGGCAAAGCCGAAGGCACCCTCAGAATTCAGGTCCGAGATCTGAACAGTGGCGTTCTGCAGAGCGAGGATCTGGCTCGCCGTCAATCCCGTGGTGATCCAGTCCGCGACCGCGTCCCTGCGAGCCCGTTCGACAAGTTCGGGCGTCAGTAACTGCCCTGCTCTGCCGACTGAGGACAATCTGGACTTTGAAGATTCTTCCAGTCCCTGCTCGTCAAACGTTACCCCGTCCAGTCGCTGCGGAGCCGTAGTTGGCAGACTGCCGACGCTGGCGGCCAGATCCAGTCCGCAGACCAGCCAGTAGCCGCCGTAGCCGGCAGGAGTCCGGAAGACGAGGTCAAGCACCAGGTCGCTTACCACGATATCGGCGATCGTGATCGTCGAGAACACGTTGCGAGCGAGCGTACCAGACTCGCCGAAGTACGCGCCACCCTCAGCCTCAACTCGAGTCGAAGTTGCCATCGTCGGATGACCGACGTACAGTCGCACGCTATAGGTTCCATTCTGAATTGAATACCGGAATCGGGTCTGTGAGGTGCCCTTACCGGTCACACCGTCACGGTAGAGATTGATTGTTGATACCGAGTATCCGGTGGATTGCGTCGCCTGGCTGGCCAGAGCGGACGCGGCAAATCCGTAACTGTTCACCGTGAAAAGTTTATTACTGGCCACATG
>CAITYU010000317.1 GCA_903896675.1 uncultured Planctomycetaceae bacterium | reverse complement strand
AGGTGGATGACATGTTTGACGCGGGAGGGGAAATGCGGTTGCCGCGGGCTCATGGGATTCAGTGGTTCGCCGGCCTGTGTCTGCTGCAGCAGATCGGCCAGTGCCAGTCCACCGAAGCCCATGCCACACCGGGCCAGCATACCGCGGCGGCCGACGACGACGGGCGACTGGTCGGGATCAACGAAGGGAATCGGAACGGCTGCGGACATGATGGGCCCCTGTTCAGTCAATGAAGGAGAATTCGTTGGTCAGCAGCAGTGTCTGAGCCAGCTGGGCCCAGGGATCCTGTCGTGGTGACGGGGCTTCCCGGAAGTCCTGTTCGGAGTTCCAGATGCGAGCGGGTTGTCCGTCGACGGTCTGAGTTACCACGAATTTCGAGCGAAACGAATCGTGGCTGGAGTTTGTGCGGCAGTCGACGACGAAGTCAATGAACTGTCCGGCCTGCAGTTGAATGCCGGCGGCAGCGATGGTCTGTGTGCCGTTGGTGGCGCTGGTTTCTGCCAGCAGTCGACCGTCCGCTGCGAGGACTCGCAGGCGAATGCCATCCCCCTGATCGGAGGGATGTGTGATGACGCCGTGCAGCAGCACGCGGCAGTTGTTGTCGGCCGTCCAGCGACGGATGGCGCAGTGCTGCAGATCGTTCCCGGGATGCCCGCCATTGCGGTTGAGGAACACCCAGCCGAATTGTGGATCGGGAAGCTGATCTCCTGCCTGCAGCCGGCCTTCGCGGACGACGGTCAGCGTCTGGAAGTCGGAGACGGTGAGAGCGTTTTCGGGGAGTGAGCCTCGGCCGAGCTGCCAGCCGCCCTGCCCTGTCACCTGCTGGAGTTCTGTGATGGTCTGCAGGAATGCGTGGCAGTCTGCCAGTTCTGTGGAAGTCGGACTGCGTCGGAGGACGTGTCCAAAAACCGCCGCGATGCGATCTTCGCCGGCGGCTGCAGTGACTCGAGCGATTTCCGCAGACTGATTGAGGACGAAGCTGTTGTTCAGATAGAAGAGAGCCTGTTGCGGGATCGTTGTCTGGTAGCGGCGGGGAGCATGTGCATCGGGGCTGGCGAGGTCAAATGTGCGAAAGATACCGGGCAGGTTCTGGCGATCGATGCGGGCATAGACAGCGCGGCGTGTGACGGCGGGGTCATTGGCAAGATCTGCCGAGGGGCCTCCGACTGTCCTGTCGAGCTGACCTGAGGCGGCGAGCACCGAATCCCGCTGAGCCTCAAAATCCAGTCTCAGGCGATTCATGCGTGCCAGCAGGCGATTTTCAGGGTCCACAGGTTCGGCGTCCGGGCGACGATCAGAGCTTTGTCGCCATGTTTCGGAGCGAAGGATGGTGCGGAGGAGTGCCTTGCGGGACCAGCCACTGGCCATGAATTCGGCGGCCAGCCAGTCAAGCAGTTCGGCGTGCTGCGGTTTGTCGGTGCGAATTCCGAAATCGCCGGGAGTCTCCACGAGGCCGCGTCCGAACAGGTGCATCCAGACGCGATTGACAGCTACGCGGGCGGTGAGCGGGTTGGCAGTGCTGGTGATGGCCTGAGCCAGTTCGAGTCGGCCGCTGCCGGACTGCCATACCGGAGCATCGGGTGCTGCGAGGGCGACCGGGAACCGTCTGGGCACAGCGGGACCGCGATTGCCAGGGTTACCGCGCAGAAAAATCACGGGTTCAACGGGTTGCGGCCGATCGATCAGTCGGAGCGGCGAGGGTTCTGTCCCGGGTTCATCGGACGAAGCGAAGACGCCATAAAGGCTGTAGTAGTCCGCCTGGCTGATGGGGTCATACTTGTGATCATGGCAGCGGGCACAGGACACGGTCACTCCCATGAGTCCGCGTGTGACGAGGTCGATGCGATCATCGATGATGTCGTGGGTATTATTGAGAAATCTGCGACCGAGTGTCAGGAAGCCCATGGCTGCGAGCTGTGCGGGATCATCGGCCCCCGGCAGTCGATCGGCGGCCAGTTGCTGATGGATGAACTGGTCGAAGGGCTGATCGTTGTTCAGCGAACGAATGACCCATTCACGATACCGCCATGCGTCGGCATATTCGCGGTTTTCGGTAAACACATAGCCCTTCGTATCGGCATAGCGGGCCACATCGAGCCAGTACCGTCCCCAGCGTTCGCCGTACTGGGGTTGTGCCAGCAGTCGTTCGGTGTAGTCAGTGAGCCATGCGGAGAGGCTGCCGGAGTGTTCTGCGATCCGGGCACTTTCCAGCTCGGTCAACTCGGGCGGCAGACCGGTGATGGCATAGGAAAGGCGGCGAGCGATCACACCGGCTGGTGCAGGAGGGGATCGCTGCAGTTGGTGGGGCTGCAACTGGCGGTCGATGAGCCAGTCGATCGTCTGAGTGTCTGGTGGCTGTGTACTGAGGTCCGGAGCGTGAACGGGCTGGAACGCCCAGTGCTGCCGCCAGCGCTGCAGGCGCGCCACGGCATCGGCTTCGAGGTTGGCGGTCTCTGGCCATGGGGCCCCCTGCAGAATCCACGACTGGACTGCATCGAGGCTGGGCTGATCCAGTTTTCCGCTGGAGGGCATGCGAATGTCGTCTGCGGAATGCTGCAGCACCTGCCAGAGCCGACTTTTATCCGGCTGACCGGGGACTACCAGCGGAATATCGGACGCTGCCCCTGTGAGCACGTCGCTGCGTCGATCGAGCCGCACCTGATGTTCCTGCTTTGTGGGACCGTGGCATTCGATGCAGCGGTCGAGGAGCAGAGGGCGAATTGCCCGTTCGAAGAGGTCGGAAGGGCTTTCTGCAGTCTGGGCGGCAAGCTGACCGGTTGTGACAAGCAGCCATGCGACGAGCCCGAGGCCACAGGTCGACAGGAAGCGATGCATGGCGACGATCCGGGTGATTTCTGGGTGGGGGACGGGCGCAGGGGAGTGAGTCCAGCCGGGCCCGTGCAGGCAAGCCGGTTCCAGCGGTACCCCGAATGTAGCGACAATTGGCTGCCGGGCAACAGAAAGTGGTGGAAAGTGGGGGGAATCACCGACGTCGAGACATTCAAGACCAGCCGTGGCAGGCGAATCGAGGCTGAGTGGTCGCAGAGTTGGTCTTGTGGCGATCGGCGAATTCCTGTTAGTAGTTCCCGGATGCGGCGAAGACCGCCGAAAAGGTGTTGGAGTTGTGGTCATGGTGTTGCCGGTGCATGGCAACACTCATGTCGCCCGCGGTCAACATTTTTCGACGGAAAATCGCCATTGCAGAAGTTTTGTGGACTGCCGGCAACGTGCCGCGGTCAGCGTTGATGCTCTCTCGCATCAGTTAGCCGGTTTTGGCAACAAATTCTCCTCACAGTCAGGATCCTCAGAACAGACGGCGCTCTCAGTAAAACTGATCGGATCGAGAAACGCGGAATTGCTGCAGCCATGCCACCTGACTAGTTTTCAGTGCGGCGGCGAGGACGAAGGCGAGGGATTGTGCCTTTGATTCTAAGTCGCCTGAAACGAGTGTGCGGGTGCCTGGATGGCACGAAACTTCGCGTTCCTTCGGGGTTGCTGGCCACAATCCTGAAAGCAGGATCGCGGGTGCACCATGACGATCGCTGCAATCGGCAGATTCTGCCTGTTTGTATGCAAATCAGTTATCCCCTGCCGATTCTCTGACCGTCTTCTTTTGCTGTGGTAGCGTGGTGCCGACACACAAATAAATGCTGTGAGCGAGCCGATGCACTGCAGCCGTTTCCGGAGAGTAGTGATGCAATTTGTTCAAGACATCCTCTGTGTGCGACTGTTCGTGACTTGCCGGCTGCTGCTGCTGTCGCTGGTGTTTCTGTGCGTTGCCGGATCTGTGCGTGGTGAGGTGATCTACGGACCATTTCTGCTTCAGCAGGAGAGTCTGTCGACTCCGGGGCAGTACAATGCGGGCTGGCAGGTTTCCAGCGAACCGATGACGTTTTGCAATTTCATCTTCAAATTCAATGATCCGATGTTGCCGGTTCTGTATTCGTCTCCGAATCCACTGCCGAACGCGAATGACCATGGATTACCCGAGGATGAACTGCTGTTTCTGGGGCCATCTCTGTCCGATCAGGCGGGGGAATCTGACATTCTGTATCGGGTCGCCAGCAACGGTCCGAATCTGCCGGGCTTTTCGCGTGAGCCTTTGGGACGTCTGACGTTCGCAACAACGGGGGCACCGGTGTTGGCAGACACCACCGGGTTTGCCAATGACCTGTACGATGGGCCCGGCGGCGCCGCTGGCGATGGCAAATGGCTGGCGACGAATTTTGCTGCGGATTACCTGCTGACAGCGGCGGATTTTGCGAACGAGTCGCAGCAGGCGGTTTTGTATTATGACCCGATGAACGGTGATGGCAGTGCATTGGAAGGGCAGTTCACGGGGACTTCAGGCTATGTGGGCTTTCGGTTTCAGTCGATCACAGCCGAGGATTTCTATGGGTGGCTGCACATCACCAACATCACCAACTCGGTGAGTAATTCCGGTGGTTCATCGATTTTTGGTTTTGTGGTCGACAGTTTCGCAATCAGGGCAGCCAGTGGTACAGAGCCTGCCGGGATTCAGATCGGTTCGACAACGCCGGGTATGTTCAGTGCGGTGCCGGAACCTGGCACATACGGAGTGATGCTGGTGCTGGGGGCCGCGTGTGGGCTGCGAGCGTGGCGTCGTCGCGTCGCATCCGCTCAGTCTTTGTCCTGACTGGTTGTCCCGACTGACACTTTCCTGATAAAATCCCGCTGCAGTGATCACTGCAGCGGGATTTTCTTTTGGAGGTGGCCTGCGGTATGACACTTGAACGTTTTTTTGCGGGAACGGATCGTCCTGTACTGCTGGAGGCAGTGGATTTTCTGGCGGGGCGATTTGCCTGCGGTGACGAGCTGGATTTGTCGGGTGTGGTGGTTGTGGTGCCGGGTCGGAGAGCCGGCAGGCGTCTGCTGGAGCTGCTGGTGCAGCGGCATGGGGACCGCTGGCCGGGACTGCGACCGCCGGTGATCGAGACGTTTGAGGGTTTTCCCGAGCACTTGTATCCGGTGCAGCGTCCTCTGGCTCCCGAGCTGACTCAGTTGCTGGTGTGGATGTCGGCATTGTATGCGGTACCGGCAGAGCGTCTGCGAGCGGCGATTCCGCATCGTCCGCCGGTGCAGTCGGTGCCGGCGTGGGTGTCTCTGTGTCAGTCGCTGCGGAGGCAGCATGCAGATCTGGCTGCGGAGCTGCATTCGTTTGAAACGGTATCTGAGCATCTGGCGCGAACCGGGGAATCCGAGGAGGCTGTGCGGTGGCAGGCGTTGGCGGAGATTCAGCGTGAGTATCATCGACGTCTGGATGCCCTGCATTTGTGGGATGTGCAGACAGCGCGGCGAGTGGCAGTGGAGCGGCTGGAGTGTCGGGCGGAGCAGCAGATTGTGCTGCTGGGGATTGCAGAGATGCCGACGGTGATTCGTCGGATGCTGGCGCAGTGCAGTGCACGGGTGATTGCTGTTGTTCCGGCAGCAGCGGGGATGTCCGAGGACTATGACGAGTATGGCTGCGTGATAGCGGAGCGCTGGGAGCAGCGGCAACTGAACATACCGGCTGAGGCGGGTCGCATTGCGGGCGGTCCCGGGGAGCTGGCCCACGCAGTGACTGCGGAGGTTGCGGCGGTATCGGCTCATCTGCGTGCTGATGACATTACGATTGGCGTGGCGGACGACGATCTGGTGCCACTGCTGCTGCAGGCGCTGGCGGATTCGGGGTTGCGGGGCAATCGCGCGACCGGCCGTTCTCTGCAGAAGACTCGACCGTGGCGACTGCTGGAATCCGTCTCGCAGCACCTTTCGTCGGCTCGGGATCAGTTGCCACCGGATTTTCCATCACTGCGGGATCTGATT
>CAITYU010000316.1 GCA_903896675.1 uncultured Planctomycetaceae bacterium | reverse complement strand
TGGCGGCAGACGACAGAACGCCGCAGGGTCGTGAGGTTGTGGCACTGGGGCATCCGGAAGGTTTCCGCAATTCGATTGTTTCGGGTGTCATTTCCGGGCATCAGGACATTGAGGGGGTGGAGATGCTGCAGTTGGCGATGTCGATTGAGCGGGGCAACAGTGGTGGCCCGGTGCTTGATCGCCACGGAGCGGTTGTGGGCATTGTGACTCGCAAGTCGGCCCTGCAGGACAAGCTGGGATTTGCGGTTCCGGTGCGTTTATTGCGGGAGTTGAAGGCTGATCCGAATCCCGTGCTGATGTCGCGCTGGAGCACGATAGGTGCTCTTGATCCGGCTCAATGGGCGGTGTTATTCGGGGGCAACTGGCGTCAGCGGGCGGGTCGGATGCAGGTCAGTGGAGAGGGATCGGGTTTTGGGGGACGTTCGTTGTGCATCAGTCGTGGTGAGTTGCCGGCGGTTCCGTATGACATTCGTGTGCTGGTTCGTCTTGAGGACGAGAGTGGTGCAGCGGGTCTGGTGTTTCATTCGGACGAGGGAGACCGGCACTATGGGTTCTATCCCAGTGCCGGCAATCTGCGTCTGACTCGGTTTGACGGTCCGGATGTGAATTCGTGGACGATTCTGCACAATCAGCAGCATGATGCGTGGCGTCCTGCGCAGTGGAATACTCTGACGGTGCGTATTCGGGAAGAGGGGATGCAGTGTTTTGTCAACGAGGCGCTGGTTGTTGAATCACGGGACGGGGTTTTGCCGCGTGGGCGTGTGGGGCTGGCGTCATTTCGTGGGACGACGGCTGAGTTTCGGCGATTTGAAGTGGGGCATGATCTGCTGCCGGCAAGTCCTGATTCTCAGAATGCTGCTCGGCTGAGGGAGTTTGCAGATGGCGTGCGAGCGGATCTGCCGGTGCAGCAGGATGGCGTGGATCTTCTGCTGCCGCTGGGTGAGCCGGCGATTGAGTTTATGGCGGCGGAGGCTGAGCGACTGCAGCAGAAGTCACGGAGGCTGAAGCTGCTGTCTGAGGACCTGCATCGGGCTGCGGTACGTCGTGAGCTGGTGACTGCATTGCGGCCTGCGGATGCCGGCCAGCAGCCGGACCTGCTGCAGTGTGCATTACTGGTTGCGCGGATTGATAATCCGGATGTGGATCCGGCGGGATATGTGCAGCGAGTGGAGCGGATGGCTGGGGAGATTCGGGGGCGTCTGGCGGCCGATGCATCGGAGAGCAGTCGGGTTGCGGAGCTGGACCGCTGGCTGTTTGAGGAGCTGGGTTTTCGCGGCAGTCGATTTGAGTACGACACGGCATCCAACAGTTATCTGAATGAGGTGATTGACGATCGGGAGGGGATCCCGATATCACTTTCGGTGCTGTATATGGAGCTGGCGAAGCGGCTGGATCTGCGGGTGGTGGGTGTGGGACTGCCGGGTCATTTCGTGGTACGGTTTGAGCCGCAGTCGGGCGGTGATGCTCAGATGATTGATGTGTTTGAGCGTGGCAAGCGTCTGTCGGAGGACGATGTGCGGCGGATCATAGCGGCAGCCGGTTTTCCGGATCAGCCCCGTTTCCGGGAGGCGCGGGCGACCCCCGAGATCATTGAGCGCATGGTGAATAACCTGCTCAGCCTCGCAGAGGCTCGGCGAGCCGATGAGACGGTGCTTTCCTGTCTGGAAACGCTGTCAGAGATTGTGCCGGACAATGTGGAGTACAGGGCGAAGCGACTGGAGATGCGTGCGCGGACGGGGCGTCTGGCAATGGCGGTGTCAGATGCTGACTGGTTCATAGCGAAGCAGCCGGAGGGCGTGGATGTTGAGCGGGTGCGGCAACTGCGACAGACTTTGCAGGACCAGCTGGAGCGGCAGCAGAGGGCTCAATGAGGTGATGTCTTCAGAGGTGTGACGTCTGCCGAGACAGGCGGCGGAACAGCAGTGCGTAGAGCAGGCTGGTGAGTGCCAGAACGACACCTGCGGAGGGCCACAGCACGGTGGCGCCGCAATGTGACAGGACAAAGCCTCCGATCGGGGCACCGAGTGCGATTGAGAGGGAGTGTGTGATATTGAACAGCCCCATGTACCGGGCTCGCAGGTCCAGCGGAGCCATTTCCGAAACCAGCGTTGGTTTCCACGGTGCCTGCAGGATTTCTCCGAGTGTCCAGAGTGTGATGGTGAGGAGTATGAATGGTGTTCTGGTGGCGAGTGCTGTGAGCGAGAAGCCTGCGGCCATGAGCAATTCCCCGCAGATCAGCACTTTTCCTCGGGGGAAGCGGCTGAGCAGGTGTGTGGCGGGCAGTTGCAGCAGGACAATCAGAGCGCCGTTCAGGCAGATCATCCGGCCGAATTCCAGTTCATTAAAGCCGAGTCGATAGAGGTACAGTGGCAAGGTGACAAAGGCCTGCATGAAGACGATGTTGGTGAGCAGGCTGCAGGTCATGAACAGCAGGAAGTTCTGGTCCTGCAGCAGGTGTTGCAGTGCAGCACCTGCTGATCGTGGATGTGCAGAGTTGACGGGTGCTGATGCCGGCGTGGTGACGGAGGCATTGGCGGCTGCGTCTGCTGCAGCGACGGGTGTTTCGCCGGCGTGGGCGACCTGCCGTGAATCGGTGTTGTGTGGCGGGAAGCTGCGGAGTTCGCGAATGGTCAGCAGGACCACCACGCCATACATGGCGGTTGTAGCGGCATCGGCCCAGAACAGGTACTGGAAGGACTTGCCGGCAAGGTAACCTCCCAGTGGTGGAGCGACAGCGAAGCCGAGGTTGAAAGACAGGTAGAGCAGTCCGAACGCGTGGGGCCTTTGAGCATCGGAAACGGCGTCTCCGATCAGTGCTGCGGACGCCGGGCGATACATATCCACAATCATAGCGAACAGGAACAGCACAAGCATGAACAGCCAGCCGGTGCGAATCTGGCTGAGGAGCAGAAGTGTTGCAGCACCTCCGAACAGGGCCAGCAGCATGGTGCGTCGTCTGCCGAACTGATCCGCCAGCTGGCCGCCGATCAGTGCGGAGATCACCGATCCGCAGCCGAAGGCTCCGATGCAGTAGCTGGCGAAGTCGGCACCAAGCTGGAGTTCTTCACTGATGTAGATGGACAGGAAGAGCATGACAAACGAACCGACTCGATTAATGAACGAGCCGACACAGAGCAGGTGCACGGTTGCGGGCAACTGTCGGTACTGCTGAAGCAGGCTGATGGCTGGAGTCGTGGTGGAGCTCATTTGTTATGTGGCAAATAAAAAACCGCCAGCCCTGTGAGGGGCGGCGGCTGGTTCTGAGGCCCCTGACTGTGACCACTTTGGGGTGGTGCAGTGCGGGGTTTGCAGCGAGGTGCCGGGTTCAGCCGTTAGCGTCGCTGACCTGTACTTCCCATGGCTTGGCGTTACGTTCACGAAGGCGTGTGGCTTTGCCGGCACGTTCACGCAGGAAGAACAATTTGGCGCGGCGGACGCGAGCGTGTCGTTTGATTTCCACGGCGGCCACTTTGGGCGAATTGACAGGGAACGTTCGCTCAACACCTTCGCCCTGGACGATGCGGCGAACAGTGAACATTTCGCGGGTCCCTGAGCCACGGCGAGCGATTACGACGCCGTTGAACTTCTGGATTCGCTCCTTGTTGCCTTCCAGGATCCGAGTGTGGACGTCTACGGTGTCGCCGATGGCGAACTGCAGAGGCTGTTCGCGAAGACTGGACTTTTCGGCACTTTCAACGAGGGCGTTACGCATGATGACTGATCCTTCCTGCCTGAGCCGCCAATTGCGGCGGAACGTATGTGAGCGTCTGTCAGGTTTTCGTTTGAGTGTTCTTGTGTTTTGGTTCGGGTGAATCCGGGAGCAGATCGCTGCGTCGTTCTGCAGTACGCTGAAGACTTTGCTGCTGCTGCCAGATTTCTATGTCTTTGTGATTTCCGTTAATCAGCACTTCCGGAACCGACATCCCCCGGAACTCCCTGGGTCGGGTGAACTGAGGATGTTCGAGCAGGCCGGCGTGACTGAATGAGTCGTAACGGCTGCTGGTTTCGTCGTGCAGAACTCCGGGAATCAACCTGATTACTGTATCAACAATCAGCATGGCGGGCACTTCACCGCCATTGCAGATGAAATCACCAACGGAGACCTCCAGGGGCTTCAATCCCTGACGGATCCGATCATCAAACCCCTCGTATCGCCCGCAAAGGAGCAGCAGTCGGGGTTCAGTTGATAACTCTTCGACCAAAGTCTGATCCAGACGGCGGCCCTGTGGAGTCATCATGAGCAGCCGTCCTGGCTGCAATCCCTGTTGTTGCACGGCTTCCACACAGTCGAAAACAGGCTGGCACATGATCAACATGCCGGGCCCGCCACCAAATGGCTTGTCGTCGACCTGCTTTCGCTTTCCCGGGGCATAGTCCCGAAAATTGTGCAGTTGAATGTCTACCAGACCGCGTTCAATTGCTCGCTTCAGATGCCCCTGCCCAAGGTAGCTGTGAAACAGTTCGGGGAAGAGCGTCAGAATATCGAATCGGATGAATGACTGCCGAGCAGATGATGCTGACGTCATTCAGCGGCAGCAGCCTCTGCTGGTTCAGCAGGTGCCGCTTCCTCACGGACTTTCGGAGCCAGCATTGGCGGCGGAGCCTTGGCTGAACCGAAACGGTTGGTCTTCACTTTGCGAATCAGAGCATTGACCTTTTCGCTGGGCTGGGCACCCACCGACAACCAATACTCAACCCGCTCCAGATTCATCTTCACCCGGGCAGCTTTGTCGTGGACCATCGGATCGTAGAACCCGATTTCCTCAATCGTCTTACCGTCGCGAGCAACTCGCGAATCCATCACACAAATGCGGAAGAACGGGCGGTGCTTCCGGCCCATTTTCTTCATACGAATACGAACTGACATTGCTGCTCCCAGGTTTTCCACAACAAATCTGATTTTGAACCTGCAGACAACGCGGTCTGGACGGCTGCTGGCTCAGAGGAATCCTTTAAAATAACAAGTAAAACCGCCGTTGAGCAATCCGGGAGGCAAGTATCCGGGGCGGTCCCGGAAACTTCCCAAACTCGGCCATGACTGGTTCTGTGTTCATATGAACACGTCTGTTTAGCGTCGACGGTTGCGTTTTTTGGCCTTTGCGGCCTCTTTTTTCTGCTTTTTCTTCTTGTCCCGAGCCGCGTCCTTGTCGGCAGGGCCTCGACCACTTCTTAACTTTTTCTCGACAATCTCGGCCCCAGGGTTCAGGAACCCCCCGTCAGTCAGACCGCGCATCATCCGCAGGCGGTCGCGCAACCCCATGTTGCTCATCCCCTGCATCATTTTGGCCATCATCGAAAAGTCTTTGAGCAGCTTGTTGACGTCAGCTGCCTGGACACCGCTGCCGCGAGCAATTCGATTGCGTCGACTGCGGTCGATGATCTCTGGATTCTGACGTTCGTGCATTGTCATCGAATCGATAATGCCCTCGATTCGCGACAATTCGCCTTCGGGATTCAAGTCCCCCAGCTGATCGACCATGGCTCCCATGCCCGGAATCATTTTCATGATGTCCCGCATGGAGCCGAGCTTTTTGATCTGCCGCATTTGATTGCGGAAGTCGTCGAGCGTGAATTTTCCCTTCTGCATCCGCTCCTGCTGGCGGAGCATTTCTTCTTCGTTGAATTCTTTTTTGGCTTTCTCATACAGGGAGAGAATGTCTCCCATGCCGAGAATTCGACCGGCCATGCGGTCCGGATGGAATTCTTCCAGCCGATCCAGTTGTTCGCCAACGCCGATGAACTTGATCGGGACTCCGGTGACTGCTTTGACGCTGAGTGCAGCGCCCCCGCGAGTATCGCCGTCAAGCTTTGTCAGGATGACGCCGTCAAGTTCGAGCGCGTCATTGAATGCCTTGGCGCTGTTGACTGCGTCCTGACCAGTCATGGCATCGCAGACCAGCAGTGCCTGGTCAGGGGCGACCTGTGTGTCGATCTGCTGCAGTTCCTGCATCAGGCCATCATCGACGTGCAGACGGCCGGCCGTGTCCAGGATGACGACATTGGCACCACTGCGTTTGGCGGCCGCGACACCGTTGCG
>CAITYU010000315.1 GCA_903896675.1 uncultured Planctomycetaceae bacterium | reverse complement strand
GTCAAAGGTCGCCCCAAACGATTGTTTCCAGCCACTCCACTTGCTGCTTCTCGGCCACCCTCCAGCAGCGATGATCTCTGCTGCTGGCTCCCCTGACCACCACGCCGGCCCGGTTGCTGACCCTCTCCCGGTTGCTGACCCTCTCCCGGCTGCTGTCCTTCACCCGGTTGCTGACCCTCACCCGGCCGCTGTCCCTCACCCGGCTGCTGTCCCTCACCCGGCTGCTGTCCCTCACCCGGCTGCTGACCCTCACCCGGCTGCTGACCCTCACCCGGCTGCTGACCCTCACCCGGTTGCTGTCCCTCACCCCGCCGCTGACCCTCACCCGGTTGCTGTCCCTCACCCGGCCGCTGACCCTCACCCGGCTGCTGTCCTTCACCCGGCTGCTGTCCTTCACCCGGCTGCTGTCCCTCACCCGGTTGCTGTCCCTCACCCCGCCGCTGACCCTCACCCGGCTGCTGTCCTTCACCCGGCTGCTGACCCTGAGCAGCCCGCAGCTCGTCCGACAACTGCTCCGATGCTTTCTGCAATTCCGACTGTGCTCTGCGAAGCGATTCGGCTTCACTGCCCAATACCGAATCTGCCGCGTTCTCGATCCCATCGCGCAGTCGTTCAAGCCCCCGGCGAGCAATCTGTTCGGCTTCCTGAGTCTGCGGCCAAAGACCTCTCTCAGCCAGCATTTCCGCAGCCTCGAGAGCCTCCTCCGGCTTCAGATCCTTCACGTCTCGCAGTGTTTCATACAGTCGATCTGACAGCAGTGGCTCGGTCTGCTCGGCCTGCTCAATCAGTTCTTTTGACTGATCCAGTACACGATTAAGTCGATCGCGTTGCTCTTTCACGGTCTGCTCAACCTGCTCGCGGTTCCGTTCAGATCGCAGCGAGGGGCGCTGAGGGGCACGCGGAGAGTCTGCGTCTGAACCAGCGTCAGCGGACCGTTCCGAGGGATCAGCGGGTTGCTCTGCGGGCTGGTTCTGCTGGGGATTGTTACCGGACAACTGCTGAGCCAGTTGCTGTTGCTTTTCCGTCAATTCCCGCGCCTGATCCCGCAGATCTCGCACGGCTTCATCGAATCGCGATGAGGTCTGATTACGGAATTCTTCTTTCAGCTCATCGAACTGACGTTCGGCTCTGGTACCTTCAGCTATCGCCTCGGCCATCCGGCCTTCGTCCATGGCGCTGGTTGCCCGCTGCATATTGCTGCGAGCTTCCTGCATTTGCTGCTGCATCTGCTGTTGAGGCTGTTCCTGCGATTCTGAGGACTGCTGCATGCGTTCCGCGAGTTCATCAGCATCTCGGAGCATTTCCCGCTGTTCATCACGCAGCCGTTTCAGCTCACGTTCGATTTCCTCTTGTTCAGATGCTGTTTTGGCCGTGCGAAGCTCACTTTCCAGTTGCTTGAGCCTTTCGTTTACCATCTGCTGTCGCCGAGCCAGTTCTTTCAGCCGATTCAGCACCTGCAGTTGCTGTCGCTGCTGTTCCGTCTGTTGCTGATCTTCCTGCGGCTGTCCGGGCTGCTGCTGCGATTCGTAGCGGTTGCGTTCGTTGTCCAGTTCCAGTTGCTGCAACTGCTGCTGCGATGCTGAATTCTGCTGGCCCTGCTGCTGCTGTTGTCCCTGCTGCTGCTGCTGCTGTTGCTGCTGTCGAACCTGAAATTCGGCAGCTCTCATCCGCAGTAGTGTCTGAGTCACTTTTTTCTCGAGCGGAAGTGCCTGCGAGAGTTGCTGGCCGGAGACATCAGCGGCGGCTTTTGTCAGTTGTTCGGCAGCCGCTGTCATTTCCCGCACGGCCTGTTCAGCAAGTGCCGCGATCTGAGGCTCCTGCGGCCCCTGAGACAAGGATTGCTGCAGCACATCGATAGCCTGCCGCTGAGACTGCGCCACGGTCTCAGCATCCTGCTGCAGCGTCCCGGCCGATTGCAACTGTGGCAGCTGCCGCAACAGATTCCACGTCGCTGAGATGATCTGTTTCTGCAGGTCGAGTGCAGAATCCACCTGGCTGCCCTGCTGACCCTGCTGACCCTGACCGGGCTGCTGCCCCTGCGACCCGCCGGACTGCTGGCCACCCTGCTGGTCTTCACGGAAGATCTCTTCGAACCGCCGCACCTCGGCAAACAGCAGGTCACTCCAGATCCGCCGCACGGATCCGTCGGCTGCACGATCCTCGGCCCAGAATGTGTACGTCACCATATCATCCGGGGCAGCCGACAGGGATTCAAGATCGATCAACTGTTGCAGTTGAGCGGCGGTGACAGGCGAGCCATCAGCGGGCGTCTGAAACAGTGAAACTTCGCGACTTTCGCCCCCGGCCAGTGAATACTCGAGGCCGTAATTGACCAATCCGAAATCGTCGGTTGCCCGAGCTTCCACAACAAACTCCTGCAGCGGCGACACATTCACGTCACGCCCTGGGAATGTTGGCTTGATCACAGCCGGTTTGTTGGCCACAACCCTGATGGAAAGCTGCTGCTGATCTGCGGGAGTTCGTCCGTGGGCATCCTGGAGATGCACAGTCCATGCTGAACTGTCCGTGGCAACCAGTTCGGTCTGAACCACGAGGCCGTCGGGACCGGTTGCCGTCAGCGGAATCGCCGGCCCGCTGGCCGGCCGCAACTCGGCCTGCACCACCGGCTTATTCAGATGCAGCAGCAGCCGCACCTGAGACCCTTCGGTGACCGTCAGGCGGACCACATCTTCGATCGTTTCGGATTCCTGCCCGGACCATGCCGGGGGAGTCACTTCGGCGTCAACCTGCTCAAGTTTCGGACGAACAAATGTTGTCACCTGAAAATCCCGGGATCGCTGGGGCTGTCCCTGAGCGGCCAGTTGTTGCTGATAAAGCACTCGATAAACGCCACTGACAGCAACCTCTTCCAGCCGCGCCGCAAATACGCCGGCATCAACCGTTTCACTCATTGAGATCTGGCGGGCAGCAGCGTCCGCACCGGCAAACTCCAGGACTACTTTTTCCGGTGCGGGACCGGGAAAACGCGCGACGACCGTCAGTGCCGTACCCTGCTCAAGCTCTGTATCACCGGGCTCCACCACCAGCTCATGGACAGCCTGAGCTGCCTGTTCGGCGGCACCCCGGTCAGCGGCGACATCCGGTTTCGCCGGCAGCAGACGACGACCGTAGTGGCTGGCGGCAGTTACACTGGAAACCAACAACAGAAAGGACAGCAGACTGAGCACGGACCACTTGAGGATCTGTCCGGCAGGAACCACCTTTGACCAGTCACGCTGACGCACCAGATCATCCGCATCCTGAACTGTCATTTGTGCGAGGACAGTTTGGGGCGGCGGGTACTGCGAAAGCACCTGCACAGCGGTCAGCACAACGTCGTGCAGACCACTGTCACGCTGCTCGACCAGACGAGCGGCTTCAGCGAGTGAGGGTTGCCGCACCATCAGCCGGGCAATCAGGATTCCGAGCAGCGTCGTGCCGAGCAACACCGGAATTTCGGGACGAAAGGAGTTGTCCCGCAGCGGCAACAGCAGCACCAACACGGCAGCAGGTATCAGCAACAACAGCCAGACCCGAGTCTGATGCCGCAGGACCCGCACTTTTGCCAGCCGGGAAACCACCACCGACAGCTTCTGCTGCAACCCGAGTCCGACCATCGCCTGCCCCCATTTCCAGCACGCTGCAGACCTGCCAGCGCATCCGCCGACCGCTGCGGCGTATTCTCCATCGCAAACACTCAGAAAAGCAAGACAATCTGAGTTTTCAGGGGCGAGTTCCGGGGGGAAATGCAAAAGGGGAGGCTGAAACTGTCAGCCTCCCCGAGTCAATCCAGTGTGCTGCCTGCCGATCACCTTCCGTAAGGGGGTTTCGGCAGCACCGGTTTCGCAACAGGCGGTTCCTCTGCGATCGGTTCCTCTGCGATCGGTTCCTCTGCGACCGGTTCCTCTGTGATCGGTTCCTCTGCGACCGGTTCCTCTGTGATCGGTTCCTCTGTGATCGGTTCCTCTGCGACCGGTTCCCCTGCGATCGGTTCCTCTGCGATCGGTTCCAGCTCGATCGGATCAACGACAATTGGCGGCTTCACTTCAGCTGGGGGCACGCCGACTTCGATCACTGGCTCACCCGCTACCGGTTGCATGCGTCGACCAGTGGCCTCAGGAGCCAGCAACTGCGTCTGATTGAGGCGTTCCAGCGGGAACCCGTATTTCAAAGCATCCTCGAAGGTTCCGAATGGGGCACCGCCATCTTTGCCGACTGCCGGCAGCAGATACAGGATATCGCTTGCAAATCCATCCACGACTGCGGAGACACCCTGTGGCAGCACCAGTTCGGGGTGATCGAACGGGGCCTTGCGATACTTGACTCGCGGATCTGTCAGGTGCAGCATGAACTCAACAACCGCCGAAATCTTCTCCGGCTGACCCTGCAGTTCAGGAATCCCACCGACATCGGGGTCCAGATCCCGCTGATTGGTCCGCTGGAAGTCGGCGCCGCGAGTGTAGAACTGCACGACTTCTTCCAGTGACTTCATGCCACCGTTGTGCATATAAGGCCCGGTCAGCTCGATGTTCCGCAGGGTCGATGACTTGAAGGCACCATCCACGGCGACGCGATCACGAGGTCGCACAATCACTCGCTGGTCAGGATTGCGTCCCTGCTGCTCCTGACGACTGTACGACAGCGGTCCGAACTTCGGATGACTGGCTCCTACACCGATATCCTCTGCCGTGGGCCGCACACCGATATTATAGAATCCGCCATCATAGAAGGCGGCACCGACAGCCATCGGCATGAATTCAATCAGGCCTTCACCTGCGGTACCACGCAGCTCGTTCACCAGGGCTCCGGCGAACTGTGGCCCGCCGTGACAGTTGATGCACTTGCCCTCATTCAGGAAGATTCGCAGACCTTCTTTGGCCCTGGGCGTCAGCGCGTTCTGGTCACCCTTTGCGAACTGGTCATAGGGAGCCTGATCAGAGACCAGCGTCGACTGATAAAGCATCAGCGACAGGCCCCAGAACAGCGAAAAATTGGCTTCCATCTGAGTATAACCGCTGGAAGTGATTTCCTGTGACGACCACCACTCAGGACGGAACGCTTCACGGACCAGTCGAGCATACCCGGCCTTCTCGGCGTCGAGGCCACGTCCACTGGAATCCACCCACAGGCCCAGCACACTGTCTGTGCTGTCTACCTGCTGCAGTGCGAGTGGCCGCAGTGAAAACAGCTTCCGAGCCACGTCCGGAAACTCACGAGCGAGCCACGACATTTCCACAGCACTGTTCACCGGGCCCACAGCCTGAGAAGCCAGCGACGCATTACGCAGCAGGATCCGAACGCGCTCAAGTTTACCAGTTGCATCTGCCTTCAGAACGCGGGCATCGGGATCGAGATCACCAAACGCATTCACGCCATTAAACGCGTTGTTCGCTCGACCGTCCCAGAACGTTCGATCAAAGAAGATGGCATTGATTGATGTGGGAGCATTGCGGCCCGTCACCTGTCGGATATTGGCACCCTCGATGTTGAAGATCTCGTCATCATCGGCACCCACCAGAATCTCATCCACTGCACTGCCGGGGATGATCCCCTTGAACTTCGCCTTTCGAATACCCGCCGAGCCGTGCACTTCCAGCGTATCGAAAATCACGGGATTGCCGCGCTCCGCGAAACCAGGTTCGTCGCCCGGCACAAGTGGATTTGCGAAACGGTGGAACGGATAGTCTTCCGGCCGCATCTGAACATTTACGCCACGAAATCCGGCCAGCGCTTTCGCCGTCAGTGCAGCGCCGAGATCTGTCTGGTGACCAAACTGACTGCCCGGGGCACCGGGGTTCAGCGTGTGCTTTGTGCGTATGTCAGCACCGCCATGCCAGTGGCAGGTCGCACAGGCAGTACGGCCGTCCGAACCCACCTGCATATCCCAGAACAAAGCCTTTCCGAGCAGAATGGCTTTCTGCCGATCCATGACATAGTCGTCCAGATCCGGCGGCAGCGGAATGGGCTCTGCGTCCAGCGGCCCGGGGGCCACGGGGGGTGGCAAAACCTTGACATCCGTAATCATCGCTCCGTCAGGTACGCCCGGGTTTTCCGATGAAAATCGCAAACCGACGGCGTTGGCACTGGGAGTAAAGGTCGTTTCAATCACCTGCCACTGCGGATTTTCGAAGGACCAGCCCACCGGTGGCTGAACTTCGAACACCTGTCGCTGCAAACCAAACAACACGGCCACCCGCCTTGGCGTCGTGGGGTTGGTACGCCAGTTGCCCGTCAGTAGAAATCGCAGGGTGTATGTCGTGCCGCGCTGCAGCTGCAGCGTCTGAAACAGCGAGCCGCCACGATTACCGTTCAAATCGAGGACATTCATGCCGGGCCCTGGCACCGCGACCTGCCCCACATGCAATCCGACGTTCCCCAGGTCGACACTCCACGGACCAATCGTCTGACCGGCACGCACAAGGTACTCACCAACAGCAAAACCGGCAGCCGCAAACTCGCCGTCAGGCACTAACGGTGGTGCCTGAGCCAGCGGGACCACCGGTGCCAACTGCTGCGCAGGCAATGCCGCAGCACTGGCAGTCAGCACACCCGCGAACAGAAACGCCTTCGCCGCCAGACCGCGCACAGCGCGCAGCCCAACACCCGTGCAAAATAAATCCATAGCATCGCCCCCCATAAGATCGTTGAAGCATCACGACCAATCACGTTACACGAGGCGGCCCGCTCCACGTTGCCGACACCGACCGCAGAACCTTCGGTGCACATCAGGATGCCGCTCACCAAACGTCAACAGAGGCAAAGCACGT
>CAITYU010000314.1 GCA_903896675.1 uncultured Planctomycetaceae bacterium | reverse complement strand
GATGCCAGCAATCCGCGGGGTTATTACGAGCACCAGAAAGCTTTGCGGCTGTACGAGGACAACCGTTGGCTGTCTGAGGCGCGGGGAGCCGCCGTCAAGATTGTGGCTCCGTTGTTGCCACTGTTGCCGCAGGGCGAGAACTACCGCGTGATTCTGATGCGGCGGGATCTGGATGAAGTTGTCAGTTCCCAGTCGAAGATGTTGTCGCGTCTGGGCAAGGACGTGCAGGTTGAGGCTCAGCAGCTTCGCGCGGTCCTGCAGGGGCACTTTGATTGTGCGTTGCAGTGTTGTGAGCGGCATGGGATCGCGGTTCAGGTGGTGGATTTTGCTGAGGTGCTGCGGGACCCGGGGGGGATCGCAGAGCGTCTGGCACAGTTTCTGGGTGGGGGCCTGCAGGTGGAGCGGATGGCAGCGGTGGTGGATGGAACGCTGTATCGGGAGCGGCAGCAGGGAAGTGGCTCTCGGCTGGCGTCCGATATGCCGTAAGTGGCCTGCGGCAGGTGTGTTTCAGCAGACCCGGGTACGGTTTGTCGGATGCGTTTTGTGAGCCGCATGGTGTAAGCCAGCGGGTGGGTGTTGGCACTGCGTCGTGAGGGGTGTGAGTGACACACCGGTGGTTAGCGCCGTTCTGCTCACGCATGACGCCGAGGACAAAAAGGTAGCCCGAGCATTCCTGCTCGGCCCCATCCCCTGAAAAACACTGGGGATTTCAAGGATGACGAGAAGTTCGTACCCGGGCTAAAGCCCAGGCTACGGTTTTGTCCCCCGCGTGATTCTTGCCCGGCCCAACCCTCGAAAAACACGGCGTTGTTCAATCAATTGCAGTCGTTTTGACGCCACAAGCCGACTTTTGTCCCTCGCATCACGCATGACCGGGCTACGCCGGTGCCGAGGTTGGCAGTGGGGTTCACTGCGAGGGTTCATTGAGAGAGGGGGGGGGCAGGGCCTTTGTGGCGGAGATTGCGGCTCAATGCGAAATCCAGTACGGGGCTGCCGATTGCATTGCCGCAGGTGTTGATGACGGGTGGTTCAGGCAGGATCGCGACGACCTTGAAAACAGGGTTTCCCGCGTCGGGTGTTTCTTCCTTTGGGGAGCGCGCTGGTGTTGCATCTTTTGGGAGGGCGCAGCTCCTGCTGAGCCGAGCCCCTTTCAGGCCGATCGATTGTGCGCGGCTCGGCAGGAGCCTCGCCCTCCCGAGGGTGTCGCCCTCCCGAGGGTGTCGCCTTCCCAGGCGCGATGTGTTGTTTGGTCCGTTCGTGCGTTTCGTGGTAAAGATATATCCTCACACTGCGTCTTGATTTTGCGTTGATCCACGATTGCGGCCAATCCCAGGCTGTCACGGCCGGAAACGAGGGGAGTCCGGGAGATGGGGTCAATCGTTGGCAGAAATCGCGTCGATTATTCTGATTATCTGATGCTTTCAGGCAGAAACCGGCAGTGCAAGTTCGTTGGCGGGCCACTTCTGCCGTGAAAACCATATGTTTCGGGCAACTTTTCGGTCGAAAACAGTGTGAAATACCCATCCCGGGCAGGTCAGATCTGGCTTTTTCAGTCAGGGAATGGGTATCTTTACTCTATTCAATCGTGTGACTGGCTTCTCACAGGCTGGTCTCCGCGTGTCGGGTGCTTCAGTTGTCGGCAAGTTTTTCCAGGATCCTGCAACATGCGTCGTCGCAACATTCAGCGTGCCGGTCGTTCTGTCGTCGGCACCACTGCGGACTCGGTCGAAGTCCGCGTGCTGCTCAGTGCGGATCCAGCGATGGCGTTCGCTGTCACTGATGCTGTGGCAGCGGAAGTGCCGGCTGTGGAACTGCCTCAGGTTTGCACCGAAGTGGATGGTTCACCGGTGGAAGTGGTCGCATGCGACTTTGGTCCGGAAGATTTGGGGATTGCCGGCGAAGAACCGCTGGTTGTCGTCTGTGAGCCCTTTGATCCGGATTACGTGCCATTGCCCCTTGAGTGGCAGGAAGGCTCGACGATTGCAGACACCGACACTCAGTGGCCGACCGAACCCGGCAGGCTTGATGAATTCACAGCATTCGAAGCAGCGACGGGCGCCGTTGAAACGACGGAACAGTACGAAATTGCTGCCGTTGATGGTCAGCCGGCCCCATGGCTGCTGGCAGCCGGCACGGGCATGGTGGACAACGTGGCGGACGGCCGCCTGGGTCAGGTCGTGCAGATCATCAATCCGGTGGCGTTCGTTTCCGGATCGGTGACGGCAGAGATTGAACTTGCCAGTGCTTCGGAATATGACAGCGATGGCAACCTGCAGACTCCGGCTGTTCTGCACGACCGACTGTCAGGAATCCGGTACTGGCAGCCAAAACAGGTCACCCTGCAGTCGTCCAGTGACCTGACTGAACTGCTGCAGAACTATGGGATTACCGACTACAGCGTTGACGATCAGGGCGTGTGGCAGATTCCGATGAGTGCCGAATACGGCTTGGAGCTGTTCAATCTGGCCAGCAATCTGCGTGTTGACGACACCGTGCAGGCTCAGGTGTTGCTGCAACCGGTGGATGGTCAGGACGCCACCCCGTTGTTGATCTCGCTGCCGGAATCGCAGGTCAGCCTGATTTACGAATCCACGTGGACGGATTCGTTCTGGCGGACGGACGGATGGGAAACTTCGTCCGTGCAGGTTCAGGCCAGCGGTGCTTTCACCGGGACTCTGGAAGTATCGGAGGGTCCCTTGTGGGACGACGCCGGTCAACTGGTTTCGGCCGGTATTTTGCTGGATTTGGCGACCGGGTTGCGTTATCAGTCTCCGCAGGTCCTGACGATTTCCGGTGCAGCGATTGATCAGTTGGATCAGTTGCTGCAGGATTCGCAGTGGGTCGCTGGTCTGGACACAAAAATTCTCTCCGTGCAGGTCGTTGATGGTCAGACGCGTCAGTTGCAGAATGCTCCGGGCACCGGTTATGACGCCCTGCAACTGGCCGGTCGACTGACCGAGCAGACGGGGCTGACCTGCGTTGTGCGGCTGGAGGCAGTGGATGAGGGTGGGATGGGGCTGGAAATCAGCACAGCCGACACCGTGCTGTCCGTGATCTATCCCGTCTCCATGTATGCTCGCGGGTCAGTCAACCTCGAGACTCCGGAGGTCCAGTTTGGTGACGTCCTGACGGCGATGGTGGACGGTCCGGTACAGCCGGTGTTTGCGCTGGGCGGTGGCATGCTGGTCAATGATGGCTGGCGTGGCGATGCTGTCCCGCTGCAGTTTTCCGAGGGCGTGGTGCAAGCAACGCGTGTGACGGAGCGTGAAATCGTTCGTGAGGCGATCGGCCAACTTTGGATGGCTCGCGCACGTCAGCCGATGACAGAAGTCGTGCGTGACGTTTCGACGGTGGAGGCGACTGACAACACTTTGTCTCGAGTTTCCGGGATTGCGGCGGCTGTGACAGTGGCTGCCGGGCGACAGTTGCGGCAGCGCGATTCGATTCCGCAGCAAACTGACGAGGGTTCAGTACTGCAGTTTTCGTCAATGAATCTGACGAGTGAGATCCCCGTGCAACCGGCAGAGACGGTGCCGGATCTGGAATTACTGAATCCAGCGTTGCGTCGGCGTCAGCCCCGTCCGACGCCGCCGCAGCCGCAGCAGGGGGATGTGCCAGTTGAGGTGCCGGTTGAACAACCGGTGGGGCCCGCGGCACCTCAGGCGGAAAATCCCGCAGCTCAGGTGCGACCGGTGGAGATTCCTGTTTCGCAGGCTGATTCGGCAAGCGGCGCCACGGGTGTCTGAGAGTTCCGGGTGAGTACGAAATTTCATTGATGAAGCGACAGCGGTTGTTGGGGCCTGCCTGACGCCGAGAACAACAAACCGTAGCGTGGGCTTTAGCCCGGGCAACTTGCTTTGTCATAACCCGCCAAATGGGGTGACGGGGTGTTGTCGGGGGCATTCCGCCGCTGAATCGCAGGGAATTCCGAGTTTTCGGCTCGCAAAGAGAAGCCAACCTGATCCGCCTGTGGTGATCGACGAATGGATTGGCTGTGAATTCGGGAACAGCTTCGGGAACTCTGATCCGAGTCCCTTGGGCGATCCCGAGGCTACGTTGTGTCTGGCCGTTGGCCCATTGGGGGTCGGTTCAGCAGCACACTCTTTTGAACCATGACCCCTGCAAAAGGGGTCATGACAATGGCTGCGCCCGGGGCTACTTACGCACCCATCCACCCCCAAAACACTGCGTTTTTCAAGCGGAGGAAAACGGCTTCACCCCTCAACCGACTTTTGTCCCCGGCGTGGTGCAGGATTTTTTTCAACCACGAATGACACGAATAAGGATTGCGAATGGGTTTGAGGCAATTGGTGGCAGGGCCAATTTTTCGCCACGGACGAACACGGAATTTCACGGAAGAGCGGGGCGTGGGGCTTAGGCTTCGTGTTCTTTGAATCGCTGCTGCAGTTGTGTCAGCATGTGGGTTAACTGGTCGATGTCGCAGGCAGCGAATTGTTCTTCAGTGCAGGTGGGCAGTCTGAGCAGCTGCTGTAACGTCAGGATTTGTCCCTGCAGCAGACCCCTGCGAATCCCGCGTTGTTCGCCACGAGCTTC
>CAITYU010000313.1 GCA_903896675.1 uncultured Planctomycetaceae bacterium | reverse complement strand
GCATGGCGTACGCATCGAAAGCTGGTCGCGCTTCGTCAGCGAAGCCTACTGGAACGTGGAACTTGAAGAGGATTAGCCCTTTACATCCATTCAAACCGACTGCCGGCCCCAAATTTGTTCCTCCCACTGAAACTGCGGGGATTGTCAGTTGCCTGGCGGGTGCAGTGCCTGCCAGAATACAGCTCCACCGCAGGAATTTCTGCAGCAATCGCCCGCCATCAACTCCACCAAAGCTCCGCCGATGACTCCCGACGCCGCTACTCTTGTGCCCCCCGCCGCTCCTGCTGCCGCTCCGGTCACCCCTACCCCTGCCCCTGCCCATTCGCCTGCCTCCGCAGCGGCTCGCCAGCAGTTCGCGATTCATTTTTCAAACGAACCGCGTTCCAACACGGTGCGAGACCTGATTGACAACACCGAACCACATTCGCTGCGCACCTTTACTCCCAGCCAGGCGGTGCTCGCCAGATCCGCCGGCTGTTTCCACTGGACTCCTGAAGGTCGTCGGCTGTACGACTTCACATCCGGGGTGCTCGTGGCCAATCTGGGTCACAATCCGCGTCGCTGGATGCAGCGTTTTGTGCGGTACATGGGTTGGAATCCGGCCGACTACGGAAGTTCAGAAGAGGGATATTTCCAGGCTGCGACAATGACGGCGTACAACGCCATCACCGGACTTGAAGCAGAAGCCAGTCGTCGCCTGATTGCCAATTTGCAGGCGGCCAGCGGTGGAAGTCGGCTGCAGACTGTGATCTGGGCGGCGTCCGGATCCGAAGCCGTCCAAAAGGCGCTCTGGGCCTGCATGCGATTTGACCCGGCCCGGCCTGGCGTGCTGGCGACGCGTTTCGGCTTTCACGGCAAAAAAGGGCTCAGTGGAGCTGTGACTGGTTCTGAGTCTGACCCCGAACGTGATCCTCGCGTGCGTTTCATCACATTTCCGCGTGAGGAATGTTCGGACGTGGATCAGCCGGCAAAGTCCTTCGACCCGGGCTGGTACCGTGCCGAGCTTGACCGGATCTGGAGCGAATCCGGCGGCACGATTGGCAGTCTGATTACCGAGCCTTATCTGGGAGGTGGCGGCAGCTATCATCCGCCGCGTGCTTATCATGCATTGCTGCAGGACTTCTGCCGCGAAAAAAACATCCTGTTTATTCTTGACGAGGTACAGTCCAACTTTGGCCGCACAGGCAGCATGTACGCGTTTGAAAGCTATGGCATCGAACCGGACTTTGTCTGCCTTGGAAAGGGACTTGGCAACGGTGTTCCTGTGAGTGCTGCAGTTGGTCGTCGCGACATTTGCGATCCAATGGGCTACGGCGCGACATCGGATACATGGAGCGCCAACCCGCTGTCGTCCGCATCCGTGCTGGCAACTCTCGATGAATTCGAATCCACAGACATCATTGCTCGAACCCGGCACCTGCACACCATTTTCCTTGATGGGCTGCGACGTCTGAAGCAGACCGGACTGATCGTACGGGTCCGCGGCGAAGGCATGGTCTTCGGAATCGAATGTGGCCCACACGGTTCAAAAACTCCGGCACAAACAGCCAATGCCATCGTCGAACGCTGCTACCGCGGCAATTCCTCCGGCGACGGCATTCACCTGCTTGGCCCTCTCGCTGGCTGTGTGATTCGCGTCAGTCCGCCGATGACGATGTCTGACGCTGATGCAGCGCATTCGCTGCAGCTGCTGTACGACTGCTGCACAGACGTTGCATCCACCTGAAAAATGTGGGATCAGCGGCAAAATCTGCCGCCACACATGGTGTCCGGTACGTTCAGGACAGTTCCGCTGCAGCTTCCTGCAGTGTGGGCAGAATGCAGCCGGATTGCCGTGAATCCGGTCCCAACTTGCTCCGATATCCCCACCGATGCCGCCGGCTAACTTCCGTTTGCCGTCGGCCGCAACGGGTGAGTGCGCGGAATTATCCGCCGAGGGGTTCGTCGAGGAGCAGTCGGAATGAGCAGGACGATGAATGTGCTGGCCCTGGTTCGGGACGGTCAGCGGTATGTCTTTCTCTTCGACGACGCCAGCGTCGACGCGCTGCGAGCAAAACTTGCCGAATTTGCTGAAGATCCAGAGCTGGATTTCACATGGCTTGATGCTGCGACACTGTCACGCCGTGTCCGCGAGATGCAAAACGAAGCCGCCTCGATGTTCGAAGAAGACACCGGCCTGTATTCCTGAGATTTCCAGCCATGGACAGCGCCGTTCGGCAATTTCTGAACTATTTGAAGGTCGAGCGGAATGCGTCGCCCCTGACGCTCAAGTCTTACCTCGACGACCTCAGGCACCTCGAAGAATTCCTGCAGGAACGCACCGGTAAGATCCCGGAAGCACCGGCAATCGATGTGAGCATACTGCGGCAATACGTGGCCTGGCTCCACGAATGCGGCTATGCACGGACGACCACTGCCAGGCGACTGGCGTGTCTGCGATCGTTCTTCCGCTACTGCTGCCGGGAGGGCATCTGCGAGCACAATCCTGCGAAGCCACTGAGAACCCCCAGAGCAGCGCGGAAGCTGCCGCACTTTCTGACAACCGACCAAATTGGCCAGCTGTTGATAACGCCACCGGCAAACTTACCAGCCGGACTGCGTGATCGGGCGATTCTGGAAACGATGTATTCGGCGGGGCTGCGTGTTTCAGAACTTGTGGCGCTCAATTGTGGGGACTGGGACAGAGGCGCCGGTATTCTGCGAGTTTTAGGTAAAGGGCGGCGGGAGCGAATTGCTCCAGTGGGCAGCTATGCGACAAAGGCTCTGGACCACTGGATGGAGGTGCGTCAGCCGGATTTGCGGGCTCCGGAGAAGCAGCGCGACGCGTTGTTTCTCAATCGTTTTGGTCGCCGACTGACGACTCGCAGCATTGGGCGGATGCTGGAGTCGCACATTGCAACGGCGGGATTGTCGCAGCAGACATCGCCGCACACATTGCGGCACACGTTTGCGACGCACCTGCTTGACGGGGGGGCTGATTTGCGAAGTGTGCAGGAGTTACTGGGGCACAAGAGTCTGACAACCACCCAAATCTACACCCATGTGAGTACTCGAAGGTTGCGTGAAACCTATGAGATGGCCCATCCGCACGCGGCTCGCAACCGCGGAAAGTGATTGAAATTTCCCCCAGTCCTGCTACACTCCGCCCGTGGCAAAGGATTCTGCCGCGTGGTGCTTTTTCCGGAAAACATGGATGTCCTCCACCAGTCACCTCACCCTACATGCGGCACAGCCCCCCATACACCATGGATCGCTGCTGCAATTTTCAGAGAACCCCATCGCCTGTATGCGACAGCTGCATCAGCTGTACGGCGATTTGGCGGTGCTTCGTGACGGCACGCAGCAGCTGGTGTTTGTGTTTTCTCCAGAGCTGAACCGGGAGGTACTTTCGGACAGCGAGGTATTTCATTCGCGTTTTTTTGCGGTTCGTGGTGGCCGCAATTCTGCCCAGCGTCGGGTCACCTCGGGGCTGCTCAGTCAAAACGGGCAGGAACACCGCGACACCCGCCGTTCGCTCAAGGATGTCTTCGCCCGCCGTGCTCTGCCCGGCTATCACAACATCATCTGCAAGCTCACAACCGAGCTGCTCGATCAATGGCAGTCGCAGACAACGGCGGATCTGAATGCTGACATGGTCCAGTTCATGCTGCGGATGACGAGTGCCTTGTTATTCGGCATGGACGATGCGGCATTTGCGGAGCAGTTGGGCAGGCTGATTGACCGCTGGACGCACCGCAATCATGAAATTGGCATGGGGGCGCTCGTTTCTGCCCCTCAGTTTGCTCAGGGATACGACGGCCTTCTGCAGCAGGCTGAAGAGCTGGAACAATCGATTCGGGAGCTTTTTTCCCGTCACCGCAGTGGTTCAGCTGGTGGCCTGAACATCCTGAGTCTGCTCATGGACAACATTGGTGGCGAGCGACAGTTGTCTGATGATCAACTGATCGGCCATACGACGCTGCTGTTTGCCGCTGCGCACCTTACGACAGCTCATACATTCAGCTGGACGTTGTTCCTTCTGGCACAACACCCGTGGGTACTGGAGAAGCTGCAGGCGGAGCTGGCGGCCGAGGTGGCTGGAGACGTACCACAGCTTGATGAACTTGAACGGTTGCCGTACCTTGATGCAGTCATTCGCGAATCCATGCGCATCCTTCCGGCGTCTTCGTATTCGCAGCGATTTACAGCAGCGCCAGTTGAGCTTGGTGGGCTGCAGCTGAGTCAGGGAACGGTAGTGATTTTCAGCCAGTACATGACTCATCACCGTGCTGATCTGTATGAACGCCCGGACGAATTTCTGCCGGAGCGCTGGCAGAGCATTAATCCGTCGCCCTACGCCTACCTGCCCTTCGGTGCCGGACCACGGATGTGTATAGGCGCACCGCTGGCAATGGTTGAGATCCGCACGGCACTCACAATGATGCTGCGGCGATTTGCGTTTCAGATTGAACCACACAGCACAGTGAACGGCAACGTGATCTCCACGATGCTGGGACCGACCAGCCCAATCCGTACGAGTCTGCTGCATGGCGGTCAATTACCACAGACGGTGCCGGTTCATGGAACGATCCACGACCTGCTGCAACTTCCACCAGGGGCCGCACCTGGCATTCAACGCCGAGCCGCCTGATTTCAACCACGAATACCGGGGTAAATGGATATTTAACCCGAACACATCGCGGCTTGTGGCGTTGGGTTGACCACGAAATACACGAAACACACGAAAGGGACAATAGTTTGAATAAGTTATTCACGTTAAATGCGGCTTTTCGTGTCGTCCGTGTATTTCGTGGTTTTTGATTGACCACGAAATACACGAAATACACGAAAGGGAAAATAGTTTGAATAAG
>CAITYU010000312.1 GCA_903896675.1 uncultured Planctomycetaceae bacterium | reverse complement strand
GCAGGGGTACGCCCGGGAACTGGCGATTCGAATCAGCGACAGTTGGTGGCAGGAGGTTGCGCTGTTATCGCTGCGAAAGTCGGTGTTATTCTGTGAAAATTTCTTTCGCGAGCTGCTGGGGGCGGGATTGGCGGAGACGAGGGAAGACCTCGTGCAGCGGTGTCTGACGGAATCCATTTCGTTTCCAGGTCAGGTGTTTCTGGATGTACTGCGTGACAACCGGACATCGGCTGTGCGTCGTGGTGCGGTGCTGCGACTGGTGCGGGACAAGCAACAGGAGCTGCCGGAGCTGCAGGGCCTGTGTGAGGGGATCGTGGCTGACGGCAAAGCTGATCGGGGATTGCGGGAATCCGCGGTCGAGATCCTTGCCCGGTTCCATCAGACGACTGGTACAGCGTGGGTGGCGGGTGGCGAGAAGTTTCAGCCGGGTGAGGTGCGGGTGGATGAGCGGACGGGGCTGACGCTGGTGTGGATCCCGCCCGGTGAATTCCGGATGGGATCCACCGAGGGAGGCAGCGACGAGCGGCCGGTGCATACCGTGGTCCTGCGCAAGGGCTTCTGGCTCAGTCGTTACCCGGTGACCAACGACGACTATCGCAGGTTTTTGCGGGCGCGGCCGGGGGTTGTCAAGCCGCCGCAGTATTGGGACGACCGAAAATTCAATCAGCCAAAGCAACCGGTGGTGGGTATCACGTGGTATGACGCGGTGGCGTATTGCAAGTGGGCTGGGTCTGATTTCCGTTTGCCGACTGAGGCGGAGTGGGAGTATGCCTGCCGCGCGGGCAGTCAGCACGAGTACTGTTTTGGCAGTGAGCCGGAGCAATTGGGTGACTACGCGTGGTACAGGGAAAACAGTGGCGGTCAACCGCAACCGATCGGCAGCAAGCGGCCGAATGCGTGGGGTTTGTACGATATGCACGGAAATGTCTGGGAGTGGTGCGGAGATTCGAAGCGGCAGTATGCGAAGGAGACGGTGGTTGACCCGCATGGCGGCGACACGGGTTCGGCTCGTGTGATCCGTGGCGGCAGCTGGAACAGCAGCGCGCGGAGCGTGCGGGCTGCGTGTCGGAGCGGGAGCGAGCCGGGCAGGGCTGACCGCTACCTCGGGTTTCGCCCCCTGAGAGTTCAGCAGTGAGCGCATAGCAGGCGAGCGGAGCGTAGTCGCGTTGGGGCGATGCGGAGCGACCGAGGGACGAGGGAGCGCGCCATCGACCCAAACGCGACGGAGCGCAGTGGTGGTGGGGGTGAGGGGAGACTTTGTTTTTGAACCACGAAATACGCGAAATTGAAGTGCGGTTGAGGCGGGCTGGGGCGAGCGCGATGGGCCTTGTCATTACCCATAATAGGGGGTGTTGTCGATGGCATTCCGCCGCGGCATCGCAGGGAAGTCATCGTTTTCGGCTCGCAAAGAGAAGCCAACCTGATCCGCCTGTGGTGATCGGCGAATGCATTGGCTGTGAATTCAGGAACAGCTTTGGGAGCTTTGATCCGAGTCCCTCGGGCGTTGCCCGAAGCCAGGTTGTGTCTGGCCGTTGGCCCATTGGGGGTCTGTTGCGCTGCACACTCGTTTGAACAATGACCTCTGCAAAAGGGCTCATGAGAATGGCTGCGCCCTGGGCTACCGGAAAACGGTCCTTCAGGCCTGAATCGCAGCCGCAGGCAGAGCATAAACCAAACACTCGCCCCAGGCCCGACACGCCCCCCAAGGCCTGAAGGGCCGATCTCAGCAAAGCCAGGTGCG
>CAITYU010000311.1 GCA_903896675.1 uncultured Planctomycetaceae bacterium | reverse complement strand
GCAGCTGCAGACTGCATGGCCGCGGGTGTTGACTGCGATCGTGGGAGGGCGAAACTTCCGCTGAGCCGGGCAGTTCGTCAGGATGCTGAACGCCGCGGCTCAGCGGGAGCCTTGCGCTCGCAAGCGGGGGGCCGGCTCGGCGGGAGCCTCGCCCTCCCGAGGGGTTGACCGGCTCGGCGGGAGACGCGCAATCCCAATGGGGTGGCCGGTGCGGAATACCGCACCGGCCGCACGGCTGTCCCCACAAAACTCTCAGCAGAAATGCGCCCCACGCACGTTGACGTACACCGCGTACAGCGACTGACTGCCCGTCATAAACAGACGGTTGCGCTTGGTACCACCAAAACAGACGTTGCTGCAGATTTCCGGCAGCAGAATCTGGCCAATCCGCGCACCATCCTCACCGGCAAATACGTGCACACCATCATACCCCGCGCCCACCCAACCGGCACTGGCCCAGATGTTGCCGTGAATGTCCGCTCGAATGCCGTCCGCGAAACCGGCCTTCACCTCGCCGCCAGCCATCTCCAGCTTCATCGAAGCAAACTCGCGGCCATTCGCCAGCTTCTTCCCGTCCACCACGTCCCACACGCGAATGTTCTTCGGAGCATCCGGGTAATGCGATGCCCCGGTATCCGCCGCGTACAGCTTCCTGTAGTCCGGTGAAAAACACACGCCGTTGGGCTTGTTGATGTCGTCCGCCACCCGGTACAGCTTGCCCGTGCTGGCCTCCCACCGATAAATCGACTCCTTCTGATACGGCTGCACCGAACCAGTCTCCGCCAAAGTCCCCTCGTAATCCATCAGCGCACCATAGCCCGGGTCGCTGAACCAGATGTCGCCGGAATCCGGATGCACAACTCCGTCGTTCGGCGCATTCAGGGATTTTCCGTCGTATTCGTGCGCGAGGACCGTACGCGTCCCGTCGTGTTCGTAACGAGCCACCGAACGGGTCAGATGCTCGAAGGAAATCTGACGTCCATGAGTATCAAAGGTGTTGCCGTTGCTGTTGTTGGCCGGATTGCGGATCACCGACACATGCCCGTCCTCTTCCAGCCAGCGATGCTGCAGGTTGTTCGGAATGTCGCTCCACACCAGATATCTGCCCGAACCATTCCATGCCGGTCCTTCTGCCCACAGCATGTTCCTGCTGTGATACAGTCGCTGAATCGGAGTATTGCCGAGCTTGAGCTTTGCGAATCGTTTGTCCAGCTCAACCAGACGATGATCCGGATAACGCACCGGGGCGGCATCGGCGGCATATTCATCAGCCCGCAGAGAACCGGCTGCCGCCATGGCTGCAGCCGCAGCCGCCATGAACGAACGACGCCCGGATATTCCGGCCACTGAAGTAGGATCTGCAACGCTCATCACACGGGCTCCTGAAACAGGTGGGAAAAGGATACCGACGAAGACCTGAGCCCGACATTGTGGCGAATGCGGGGCTGAGAGTCAAAAGTGTGAAGCGAGAAGTGTGAAGTGTGGCGTGGGTCAGCCGCCGATGGCGTACATCGGACGCTGCGGCTGCAGGAACCGCGCGGTGTTGATTTCATGCCCCTCGCCCTTGGCTGCAATACAGTCCAGCATCGCTTGCGCAATCGCACTGTCAGCCGCCCCGGACCGCAGCAGTTCCCGGATGTCCGTTTCTTCATGACTGAACAGACAATTCCGCAAGCGCCCGTCCGCCGTGACGCGAAATCGATTGCAACTGGCACAGAATGGCTGGCTGACACTGGCGATCAGCCCGATCCGACCACGGCCATCAGCGAATTCATAGTCTTCAGCCGGGGCCTTGCCGGTGGTCGATTGCGGCAACTGCGGCAGAAGTTCGTCGGCTGCGAGACCGGGCAATGCATCTTCCGTCACCGCAGCCGTCGCCGGCCCTTCCGCCGGCACGGGCCTTAACGGACCAAAAGCCCGCTCCAGTCGCTGCAGAATTTCGGCTGCATACAGCACCCGCTCGCGCTGCCACTGACTGTCAGCATCCAGCGGCATGAATTCAATGAACCGCACGACGGTGTCGGTTTCGCGAGCCAGTCGGCCGAACGGCTCAATCTGATCCTCAGTCAACCCGCGCACGGAAACCGCATTCAGTTTGATTGGCGAGAAGCCGGCTCGACGAGCCGCCTCAATTCCCTCCAGCACCTGCTCGTATCCATCCCGTCGCGTCACTCGCCTGAAGACTTCGGGATCGAGGGCATCGAGGCTGATATTCAGTCGTCGCAGTCCGGCATCCCGCAGGGGCTGAGCCAGTGCGGGCAGCAGGATCCCATTGGTCGTCAGTCCGATGTCCACAATGCCACGGATGTCTGACAGAGCCCGCACCAGCACCGGCAGGTCTCGCCGTACCAGCGGTTCGCCGCCGGTCAGCCGCAGTCGATCAATCCCCAGCGTCACTCCGATACGTGCCACACGTTCGATTTCTTCAAACGTCAGCAACTGCTGCTTCGGCAGAAACTGAACATCTTCAGCCGGCATGCAGTAAAAGCAGCGGATATTGCAGCGGTCGGTGACGCTGATCCGCAGATTGTTGTGGACGCGTCCGAAGCGATCCACCAGTTTCCGCTGCTCTGGCTGTGTCATCTCAGGTGCCCCCCGACTGACCAGCCGCAGCGTCTGTTGCGGCCGCAGGATGCTGCCAGAGAACACGCCCGTCCGTGTAATGTTCGCGCTTCCAGATGGGCACACGCTGTTTCAGCGTATCGATCAGCCACTGACCGGCTGCAAAGGCCTGAGCACGATGGGGGGTACTGACTGCAATTGCCACCGCCACATCACCCGGCTGCAGGACTCCCAGTCGATGCACGATCGCAGCCTTCACGATCGGAAAGTGAGTGGATGCTTCATCCGCCAGCTGTTTCAGGGAGGATTCAGCCATCTGCTGATAGGCCTCGTATTCCAACTGCTGCGTCTGTTCACCGGCTGTGAAATCGCGGACTGTGCCAAGAAACAGCACAACAGCACCGGCTGCAGGATCACGGACGGATTCCGTGATCGCAGTGTAATCCAGGGGCTGATCTGTGAGCTGAATCACGCTGACATCTCCTTCGATTCTGCGTTCTGCATTGAGCAGCTGACCCGTCAACCTCCGCTGACCGGTGGAAAACAGGCCACGGTATCCCCGGGCTGTATCATCGTCGCGGGCAAGGCATACTGATTATTGACGGCCCACAGCAGTCTGTGCTGCAGGGGCTGCAGTCCGATGGCCCGCTGCAGAACCTGCTGCTGTATTTCTGTCAGGATTACGGGACCGGACACCGGCAGCGACAATTCCGCCGTGCCGATGGCCTCTCTGGCCGCTGCAAAAAACAGCACAGTCACGGTCCCTGACGGGGTCACTGCAGTCCCCTTTGCTGCAGCAGTTGCAGAATGTGCTGATTGGCCGGTGGAAATGTGAGCGTGCTCAGTTCGCTGGCCGGTACCCAGCGAAAGGGCGCCGCTGGAACCAGTGCGGGGGGCAGATCCTGAGCCAGTGAGCACAGCCAGAAATGCAGCTCGACCGATCCATGGGGATAATCCCATGGAACGGTTCCCAACTGCCGCTGCGGGATGACTGCCAGCCCGGTTTCTTCAAGACATTCCCGCACCGCACAGGCCTGTGGAGTTTCGTCGGATTCGCACTTGCCTCCGGGAAACTCAGACAGGCCTGCCAGAACGGTTCCGGGGGCACGCAACCCGACAAGGTAGCAGCCTGCCGATTCAACAATCGCGACACCGATACGTTTCACGATGGTCTCCTCGGAGTCCTGCGGAATTCAGGTGCTTTGAGCCGGCGGTGTGAAGAAGTCGGCCGGCGGCGCACCCATCACACTGAATCCGCAGTCGACGTGCAGAATCTCACCGGTGATGCCACTGGCGAGGTTGCTGAGCAGTGCCATTGCAGTGCGACCGACTTCATCGGCAGTGATGTTGCGACGCATCGGGGAAATACCGGCATACAGTTTCAGCATGTCGTCGAAGTCACCGACACCCATGGCACTGACGGTCTTGACGGGCCCGGCGCTGATCGCGTTGACACGCACACCTTCCGGTCCCAGTTCGCTGGCCAGATACCGCACACTGCATTCAAGAGCGGCTTTGCAGATGCCCATCAGGTTGTATCCGGGGATCACTTCTTCGCCGCCGAAGTAGGTCAGTGTCAGGATGCTGGCGTCGCTGCTGAGCACGTTCTGTCGGCGAGCTGCGCCAGCCACAGCCAGCAGGCTGTAGGCACTGATTTCCATGGCGGTCTTGAAACCATTGCGGCTGCAGGCCCACGTTGGCCCGGTCAGATCGGCTGGCGGAGCAAAGGCGATGCTGTGGACGATGAAGTCGATTTTCCCGAAGGTTTCGGCTGCTTTGGCCACCACAGCATTGATGTGATCATCGTTGCAGACGTCCATTGGCAGCAGGAATTTTGAGCCGACGGGATCGACCAGCTTTGCCACTTTATTCTGATTTTTGGGCCGGTCTCCGGTATCCGGCATGTGTGTGAAGCCCATTTCGGCACCTTCACGGTGCAGGTTTTCCGTGATCGCCCACGCGATTGAGCGTTCGTTGGCGATCCCCAGTACCAATCCCTTCCTGCCGGTAAACAACCCCATTGTGCACACCTTAGTCTGCTGAACTTTTGATCCGCTCCGGCCCTGCGCAGGCTGCCACAGCAGTCTGGCCCGGAGCACACACGTCGTATCATATGGTTCTGCCGGTCCGGGGAAAAGCATGGCGGGTGCGTGCGAAAAAACGGAGGAATTCGAGGCTGGGGGGGTGGGGGCAGGGGAGTCGCGGTCGAGCGGTGCGTGGTGGGGCGTGTTGTGGCGGGGCAACAAGTCCGCAGGTCAGTCAGATTCGCGGAATTCCGTACAGCCGGCGCAATCGCTGCGTACTTCCCCGCAAAGCTGGTGAGTCACGGGGATTTTGCGGGGGTATTCCCGCGATTTGCGTGGGCTGGAGCTATCGTGGGGGCAGGTCGTGGAATTCGGCGGGGACTTTACGGGTTCAGGCTTTCTGAATTCGGCAGAAGGACTCCACGCGATCCCAAACTGGCACTCACATGACACGAGCAGATCGATCCAAACCTCAGGACACAATTCCGGCCGTGGCGGAAGCGGTGGCCGCAGCATCGGCAGGCCGCAGTGTGCCGCGCAGGACCACTCGCTCGCTGGACGATATGCAGGAAACCCCGTCACCGCTGGTTGACGGTCAGGGCCAGCTGCTGGAGCAGACTCTGAAGACTCGCAGTCGCCGTCGGCGTCGCAGCGGCGAAGAATTGTCCAAAGGCGAAGTTCGGCCAGCCACTGGATCTGCGGACCTGACCGGCGAACAGTCGGTTGACGCACTTTTGTTTCAGGTGATCTGCGAATCCGGTCTGGGCACGGAGGTGCAGATTCCGCAGCAACTGGATGCCTGTCCGGGTTTTTGGAATTCGCAGGTGTCTGCGGGGACAGTTCCGGGTGGCAGCAGCAGTCTGCCGGAGGATTCCGGGCGGGACGAGGCAGCGGTGACTGCGGATCTGATTACGGCGCGACTGGTTCAGACGCTGAACGAGCACTTTGAACAACTGGGTGCGGCCCTGCAATCGCAGTTGGCCGGCAGTTTTGAGCAGTTGCTGGCAGCCGGCTTGAGTGCCGCTCCGGCTCGGCCGGCGGCAGACGTGCAGCCGGTGAATACGGGCAAAGTGAGTGGCAGGTCGTCGGCCGCGACGGTCGAGCAGCGGGTTACCCCGCGTGAACCAGCGGGATCGTCCACGAAGAATCTGTCGCGAAGCTGGGAGGAGATTCGTCAGGAGCTGTTTGAGGAAGTGGAACGCAAGACGGAGGCGGGATACCTGGCGGATCTGCCGATTGAGCTGCCGACTGAACCAGCGCCTCCGACCGGCATGCGTGATGCTGTGTTTTCTCCGGAGGAAGGTGGCTACGTACCGGCGGACTTTTCCCCGACTGACGATCTGGTGATGACGGAGATTCCGCAGCAGGGGGAACTGGAGGCGATGTCTGCGGACGAGCTGCGGGCGCTGCTGCACCAGCGGGAAAGCCTGATGGCGCGGCTGATTTACCGCCTCCGCTGTCGCGAGGAATCGCGGCTGAATCTGCTGACGCTGGATCAGTTGCGAACGCTGCAGCGGGAGCTGCCAGTGGAGCTGTCGACACTGATCGAAAGTTCTGTTCGACGTGCGGACAATCTGACACGGCTCGGTGAGCTGGAGCTGGCATTTGAGCGTGCGCGGCTGTCGCGTGAGAAAAACAATCTGCAGCAGTCCCGACTGTTGATCGACGTGCTGGCCAAGCAGCTGGGCTTTGCGGTCAACACTGACGGTACGCTGGTGCGGCAGGCTGAATCGCAGTCGCGTTCCGGCAGTCGTCGCTGGCTGGGGAAGCTGGGATTTGGCCAGCAGGCTCGTGAATAAGCGGTCGCGGCCGGAGGGATTTCTGAGGGAAACGGGCTGTCTGAGCGGATTGCGTCTGAGCGTCACATTGGCTTTTCTGAATTGACCTTGAGTCAAATTCATCAAATGTGCGATGCTGTGCGGGTCTGTGGGCTGCCGGCCGGTGGTCCGCTTAACATTTGTTTCCTCTCAGGCCACGTTTTTTCGCAGAATCTGCGGATCTGTGTGGCAACGAGTCGCTGCATGGCGGATCGATCCCCGATATTTCCGCGCTGTCACCGGGCCCAGCCCTGCGCTGCGCGGTCGTATGCAGCAGCGATGCTGGTTGTTGCAGTGTCCCTGCTGCTGCCTGCCTGCTGCCGTGCTCAGGCGCCGGTGCAGGATTCTGCCCTGACAGAACAGTCTCCTGAGGTCAGCGAAGAGGCCGGGCGGATTGTCTACGACGTGCGAATTGAGGGGAATGAGACGATTCCCGAGGCCGTGATTCTGCAGAAGATTCAGTCCCAGCCGCAGCGACCTGTGACGGAACGTCAGCTGCGTGAAGACAAACGCTCGCTGCTGAATACGCGCTGGTTTTTCGATGTGCAGGAACGCATCGATGAGACTCCGAACGGGTATGTGCTGGTGTTTGAGGTGAAAGAGCGTCCGATTGTGCAGCGAGTGCAGTACGTCGGCAACAGGAAGGTGAAGCTGAAACATCTGGAAGCGTGGACCGGTCTGAAGGCTGGCAGTCCGTTTGACTATATCGCCAATCAGGAAGCCGTCCGCCGGATTGAACAGGAGTATCGGGACAAGGGCTATTACTTTGTCGATGTGAAGCTGCTGAAAGGCGGTAAGCCGGGTGACCGGGAGGTGGTTTTCAAAATCACTGAAGGTCCGAAGGTGCAGGTGAAGGAGCGGAATTTCGCGGGAAATGTGTTCTGGAGCGATGGTCTGCTGCGCAAGAATCTGGTTTCGAAGGAAGCGTTTCTGTTCTGGGGGGGCCACTACAACCCGGACACCATGCCTGCGGACATCGAGGCATTGAAGGCTTACTATCGCGGAGTGGGCTTTTTTGATGTGGAGATCACGGGGGAGCCGCGGTTTTCGCCTGACAAATCTGATGTTGAGCTGCTGTACACGATCAAAGAGGGGATGCGTTACACAGTTCGCAGCATCACCTATGAGGGCAACGAAGTTGTTCAGACATCGCGTCTGAAGGAAGAGTCCAAACAGGAAGTGGGCCAGAAATTCAATTCGTGGATGCTGTCGAAAGACGTGCAGCGAATGCTGGGCTATTACGGCGACATGGGCCACTACTTTGCCTCGGTCAATCCGGTGCCGCATTTCACGGAAACTCCGGGAGTGGTGGATCTGGTGTTTGAAATTGACGAGGACCGTCCGCGGTACATTCGCGATATCAATGTGAATTACGAGGGTGACAGCCCGCACACGAAGCACACTGTGGTGCTGGACCGCATTCAGGTGCAGCCGGGTGACCTCGCTGACCCGCGACGAATTCGCCGCGGCAAGTCGCGTCTGGCGGGCAGCGGACTGTTTGAGCCGGGAATCGTGTTTGAACCTGTGCCGGTGGACCCGGAGCAAAGCAGTTTTGCCTCAGTGGCAGCGGCATTTCGTGGTCAGAATCCGGGTGAGCTGGATGACTGGACGGAGTCGTTTCTGCAGGCTGTGGATCAATCGGCCAGTGAAACGGCGCGTCGCGGTGCGATCGGTGATTATTCAGAACTGTGGGGCAGCTCGGACACACCGTCCGATGAAGACGCCTCCGCTGCCGGGGGCGACACCTCAGAGACCGTGGATGCTGCAACTGAGCCGTCCACATCACATGCTCCGATCAGTGCACCTGTTGACTCTGCAGCACCGGGTTCCGGTGCTGAGCTGTCAACGTTCCGAGCAGCGGTGAGTGCTGACGGGCAGCGGCGCGGTGACGAGCCGGATTTTGTGGCTTTGACCGCCAGCGGTGGTCCGGCAGCCGAAACGCCGGCTGCTCCGTTCGCTGCGGGACTGTCGTCGCTGGCAGTGCTGGATCCGGAGCTTGCCGAGATTCCACAGCCATCGACATTTCGAGCGGCTGACCCGCGACTGCTGTTCGCTGTTGCTGAGGAGGCTCCGGCCTTTGTGTCGGCAGCGGATCCTGAGCTTGTGAACGGCCCGATCATTCGAGCTCAGTCTCCTGAGGATGAAGGTGCGGAGGTCAGGCCACCTTCCCGCGAGGACCAGATGATCAATGAAAGCCCCTATCGCAATCAGTTCCGCGATATTCCGCCGGGTTGGGTGGATATCAATGTGAATGCGACGGAGGGTCGCACCGGACGACTGATGTTTGGTGCGGGCGTCAACAGTAACTCGGGTCTGGTCGGTAACTTCGTCTGGGACGAATCCAACTTTGATCTGTTTCGTCCGCCGACGACATTTGCAGACATTCTGGAAGGTCGGGCATGGCGTGGCGGTGGTCAGAGGTTCCGTGCGGAAGCGGCTCCTGGCAATCTGGTCAGTCGCTACGCCCTGACGTGGACGGACCCTTATTTCATGTATACCGACTACAGCCTGTCTGTGGGTGGCTTTTACTTCAATCGATTTTATACGGACTGGACTGAGGACCGAGTGGGAGGTCGAGTGTCGGTGGGTCGTCAGTTCACTCCGGAGTGGTCCGGGGCCGTGGCACTGCGGCTGGAAGACATTGAGATGCGCAATCTGCGTGCTCCGGTGCCAACCATGGTGCAGCAATGGGTGGGGCACAACTTCCTGTCCACCGGGCGTGTTTCAGTGACTCATGACACTCGCGATTCGGCCATGCTGCCCACGGAAGGTCATTACTTTGATGTGGGTTACGAGCAGGCTTTCAATGAATTCAATTTTCCGAAGGTGGATTCGGAATTTCGTCAGTATTTCACGCTGCACAGTCGTCCTGACGGCAGTGGCCGTCAGGTGCTGACGCTGGCGGGAGCACTGGGCTGGGCCGGCGACGACACGCCGGTCTTTGAACGTTACTTTGCGGGTGGTTTCCAGTCTTTCCGCGGCTTTCGTTTCCGTGGTGTGACACCGCGTGATGAGACCGGCTTCTCGCTGGGTGGCACGTTCCAGGCGCTGGGTACGGTGGAGTACCGTCTGCCACTGACTGCGGACGACATGATCAGTGCTGTGGTCTTTTCAGATTTTGGCTCGGTTGATGAGGAGGTCACGCTGTCGGAGTTTCGTGCCACTGCGGGCTTTGGACTGCGGCTGACGATTCCGCAGATGGGACCGGTGCCACTGGCTTTCGACTTTGCCTTCCCGATCACAACTCAGGCGGCAGACCGCGAGCAGATCTTCAGCTTTTACGTGGGCATCAATCGCTGATCAACGGACTCGCCGAAGGTCCAGAAGCTGCGGTGGTCGGCGGTGTGCCGCAGTTCCGCAGTGGCGTAACCACGCCAGTCATACAGTCTGATTCGCAGCAGCAGTTGCTGTTCTGCTGAGTCGGGGCCTGCAACCGTGTTCGGAGGCATGGCCTGCGCAGCACCGGTGAGAGGCAGACGCTGCCATGTGCCGGCTGCCAACTGGCTGACCGACCCGCGACCACCGGAGACGGGTCCGGAATAGCTTAAGTACATCAGCCGATGGGGGGCGAGCGGTTCAGCAGCCAGCGGTTCGCCGAGCACCGGTCGTCGCAGCAGTCGCCACGTGGCGGCGTCAGCACCATCCTCCAGCAGCAGGTCCCAGTGCAGAAACGGATGATCGTGCTGCAGCACGGCAAAGCGGCCGGCGTGGTGTTTCAGTGGCATGCGGCTGTTTCCGGAGCCAGCAGAAAGGTCCGACCGTCGCGGACACGCAGGCGCCCTGAAATGACGCGGCGAAGTGCTTCCGGGTAGGCCAGTTTCTCCTGCTGGAACACCAGTCCGGCCAACTGGTCGGCCGTGCAATGATCAGGCACTTCGACTGAACGCTGCAGGATAATGGGCCCGTGATCATACTGATTGTCGGCAAAGTGAACGGTGCACCCACTGATTCGCACGCCGCGAGCGATGGCAGCTTCGTGTACGTGATGTCCGTACTGCCCATGTCCGCAGAAAGCCGGGATCAGGGACGGATGAATATTCAGCACTCGCAGGTGAAAGTCTGCGGGGATCTGCAGCAGGCTGAGGAAACCTGCGAGCACAACGTAATCGGCGTGGACCTGTCGAGCGGCAGCGAAGACGGCATCGCTGAATTCGGGTGTCCCGGAGTAGTCCGGGCGACGCAGCACTTCCACGGGCAGTCCTGCGGCCTGAGCGCGTTCAACACCGCGGCAGTTGTGCTGACTGGAGATGACCAGCGGAATCTCTGCCGGCAACTGGCCGTCGCGGATCTGCTGGAGAAAGTTCAGCAGAGTGGTGCCCCCGCCGCTGATCAGGACCACCAGTCTTGCGGGGCGACCCTGCACGCCGGCAATCACCTCTTCATGTTCACCATCGTTTGTTGCCACAGACACAGTTTTACATCCCGCGTGGTTGCGTTGCTGCAGTTGTCATTGCCACAGCTCAAGTCTGACGAAAAGTCGCCGGCTCGTCCACCAGACGCAGGACTCGCTGCCGTTCACGGCGATCCCGCTGCACTCGAGACCACACCGTCATCGCCACGAGCAAGGCGAGTGCGGCTGTGAGCAGTACCAGCAGATCTTCCGGCCGATCAGTGTCTTTTTCGCGAGCCTGAGCCGCCAGTGGCGAATCGGCCGGCAGCTGGCCATCGCGGACAAGGCTGAGCACCTGCGAGGCGGTCGGCAGCCACTCGATATGTCCGGCCAGCAGCAGCGGTGCCACCCGCGTTTCATTCTGCGCTTTGTACACATAGGTCTTGAAGAAACAACCGGTCACCTGCACCGAATCGACAATTTCGGCACCTGTGGGGAAGTCTCGCGGCAGTGTCGGACAGACGACAACAGTGGGAATGTGCTGACTGTCTTCGGTGAACAGCCACAGTTCGTGCAGCGGTCGTCCCTGAAACAACTGGGGATCACCGGGATGAGTCATGACGCGCCGCACGTGTCCGCGGAGAGTCAGCAGTCGCCCCTGCCAGTAGTCCGGGTTCTGGAAGGCATCCACAAACAGGGGAAACCGCGTGGGCTGTTTCAGCCACCCGGCGAAGCGGGCATCGCGGGCAGCCAGTTGTCGCTGCAGTCTGCGGAGTCCGTCTTCAAGTCGCTGCTGCGAGTCATTTTTATCGGCACCGGAGGCTGTTTCTCGCTGAAACTGATCTTCCAGTTGCTGCCGATCAGCAATCACCTGCACCTGCAGTTCGGCTCGCAGTTGTTTCATGCGTGCCAACTGCTGTTCGCGCGCCAGTTCACGCTGCGCCGTCAGGCTGGTCACCTGCAATTGTCGCAGCGTCTCGTGGTACAGCCAGCTTTCGTCGGAGGTCAGTCGCCGACGATTTGTCACGTTGTCGAGAATTTCGTTACGCCACGGAATCGGAGACAGCACCTTCAGCGATTCCGCAAACAGCAGTGGGCTGGTCCCCCACAGTTTTACAAACCAGCCTTTCAGCAGCACCGGCATGTCACGCCGCGGTGTGACCGGCCACGCTGTCGAATTGACGGATTCCACTGAGCTGCGGAACCCCATCGCATCGACAACAGCGATCGAACCGGGGCGTGACAGACTGCGGAAGGCACCGCGCTGCACCGCAAACTCAGACTCCTCACCCTCGAGGGCCCCGCTGGCTGCCACTCGCACCGCGCCCGAGGGCGTGAAGATTCCGTACAGTACAACGGGACGCCCGGTAAATTCTCCCGGATGCGTGAGCATGTCCTGCAGCAGTGAGTAGCGAGCCTGACCGGGGGCAGTGAAGTTCTGGTCGAGGGGTGAGACGAGGGTTTCGTTCTGGCCCGAAAACGGGTCTTGCTGCAGCGTCACTCGGCCACTGAGTGTGAGATTGCCCTGAGCCCACGCCTGGCGCCGCACCTGCTCGTAGCGATAAAATGCGGACTGCCACGCACTTTCTGCTCCCACGTCATCCGGAATGCCGGCGGTGATCAGACGACGACGGTTCAGGGCCAGTCGAATGAGGTCGGCGTAGTCGGATTCCTCGGCCGGCGTCATCGTGGCTGAGCCGTGCTCAAAACGCCACTCGCGCCCCACTTCCAGATCCACTGCGGAAACTCGCTGAACAGTCCAGTCGATATGGCTGCGATCAATACCTGCCGGGGCATCCGGTGGCAGGTCGGTCGGCTGAGGTGGCAGGGAACGACTTTCGTCCGGAGCCATTTCGTCGGGATTGGTCGGCAGTCGATCATTCAGCCGCGGAAAATCCGTGCTGTCGGATGGCGACGATCGTCCCGGTTCGGGGCGTTCGTCAATTCTGCGGAGGCGGTCTGAGAACGGCATGTCTTTCAGCTCGGGAAACTCGCCGGTCGTGGACTGCACCTGGGCGGCAGACAATGACGGAGGCAGGATGACTGCCAGCGCAACAATCGCCAGCATCTGCATGACGCTGGAGCGCCGCATGCGGACTGTGCTGCACGGCCTGCCGGAATGCCTGTTCATCGCGTCACCTCCATCTTCGCAAACCTCCGATCCTGCGCAGTTTAGAGTCCTGTGCTCAGGCTGCAACCGGTCCGCCCGGAAAAGCCTGTCCGCAGCAGGACAATCCGTGACAGTGGTTTGGCAGCGGGGATTCTGGGGAGAATCCGGGGGTGGGCTTGCGAATGGTTCGATCTGCTGGAAAGCCGGTTGAATGAGATGGATGGCAGGTTGTGCAACCGCGTGGCGGGCGTTTGACAAAGCTCGGGGGACATCTATTCTGCAGGGACTTCAGGCAGATTTGAGGCCGCAACAGACACATTTGGAAATGGACCATGGCAGGCTTTGCAACGCGACTGCACCAGCAGATCCAGCGAAAAAGAACTCCGGCTTTGATTGGAATTGACCCGCGATGGGACTGGCTGCCAAGTGAAATTCGGCAGTCAGCAGCGGCAGCCGGTGGCAGTCAGTCAGAGATTGTGGCCCGCGGATTTGAGCGATTTTCGTGTGAGATTCTGGAACTTGCGGCTGAGCACGTAGCCGTTGTCAAACCGCAGGTGGCGTTCTTTGAGCAGTATGGAGTACCGGGGTTGCAGGCCCTGCAGACGGTGATGCGGAAGGCGCGGCAGTTGGGACTGCTGGTCATCGCCGACGCCAAGCGTGGCGATATCGGCACTACGGCCGAGGCCTATGCTGCGGGTTGGCTGGCGGGCGAGGACCCGGAGGCCGCTGCGTGGCCGGCTGATGCGTTGACCATTAATCCGTACCTTGGGGGTGACACACTGGAGCCGTTTGCCAGTCTTGCCCGGGATCGGGGGGCGGGACTGTATGTGCTGGTGCGGACCAGCAATCCGGGAGCGGCGGAGTTTCAGGATCGGCTGACGGAGGGGACGCGGATGTACTCAGCGGTGGCCTCGGCTGTGGTTCGAGTGTCAGAAAAGTACCGTCGGGATGAGGACTCCTACGGAGATGTCGGGGCGGTGGTGGGGGCCACGTGGCCGGAACAACTGCAGGAGCTGCGTGCTTTGATGCCGCGGGTGCCGCTGCTGGTGCCAGGCTACGGCAGTCAGGGTGGCACTTCGGCTGACGCGGCCGGAGCTTTTGCGGCGGATGGATTGGGGGCAGTCGTGAACAGCTCACGAGGAATCAATTTTGCGTGGCGGCGCCCCGGTTATCAGGAGCAGTTTGGTGAGGGGCGATGGCGGGAGGCGGTGGCAGCGTCGATCGGGGAAATGATCGCTGATCTGGCGGAGAACACGGCGGCGGGCGAACTGAGAAAGCGGTCTTGAGGGGTTGCCACGGTTGCAGCCCAGCTTTGCCAGAGGTAGTAAAAACACCCATCCTAGGGATGATTGGGGCGCAGGAAAACGTGGTATAATCGTTTGAAATACCGCAAAAAACGCATTTTTTGCAGTGTTCAGAATGGTTCTGGAAGGGAGAACCGGTGGATTTTTCCGGTCCGTCGTCATCCCTGCATTCACCGCCGGAAAATGCCACTTGCTGCCGAACGGCGGGGTTTTTTGTTGTGACTTGCCGAAAATCCTCGATAAACTGTCCGGACGTTTTACAAAGCTCTCCGTTTTCACTGGACGACGCAGTCCCCCGGTTACAGTGGCTGGGGCAGTGTGACTGGGTGAGACCGGATCCCATTGTGGTTCAGGAGTTTTTCAGATGAGAATTCGTCGGTCGGCGATGAAGTTGTTGGTCGGTTTGGCCGCTCTGGCCGGCGTGCTGTTATCGGCATCGTCCGGGATGGCGGATCCGAAGTCGGGCAACAACCGGCGTTCGTTGGTCATCAATCCGAAGTTTGACGCTTCTGCTGAGCGGGTTGAGTTGTTCAGCGGAATGGACGATGGTCGTCTGGAGACGAAGATCGTAGCCAACGACTCGAAGGGCGGGTTCGTTTTCATCACGAACAATTCGGACCAGACGCTGACCGTTGATCTGCCGAAGTCCTTTGTTGCAGTGCAGGTGCTGAAGCAGCTTGGTGGCGGCATGGGCATGGGCGGCATGGGTGGCGGCATGGGTGGTATGGGCGGCGGCATGGGTGGCATGGGCGGCGGCGGCATGGGCGGCATGGGCGGCGGCGGCATGCAGAACATGGGCGGCGGCATGGGTGGCGGTGGTATGGGCGGCATGGGCGGCGGAGGCATGGGCGGCATGGGTGGGATGGGCGGCATGGGTGGCATGGGTGGCGGCGGCATGGGCGGTGGAGGTTTCTTCTCCATCCCGGCTGAGCGTACGCTGAAGGTGCCTTTCGTGTCGGCTTGTCTGAACCATGGTAAGGCCGAGCCGAATTCAACGGCTCAGTACCGCATGGTGAAAGTCAGCGACTACACCAGCGACCCGGTTCTGGCGGAACTGATTACGATGGTGGGTACGGGTCGAGTTGACCAGCAGTCTGCTCAGGCAGCCATCTGGACTCGGACGGACAACATGAGCTGGGAGCAGCTGTCGACGAAGACTGTGCGGGGAATTCATGGTTTCCGACGTTACTTCCAGCCTGGCCAGATTGTGCAGGGCCAGCAGTTGGTAGCCACTGCCGAGACTCGTGTTCGCGAGCAGGGCGAGAAGGCTTCGCAGGCGGAAGAGCCGGCTGGTGGTCGGGTTCGCTGAAGTCGCCAGTCACTGTGATTTCTGAAGCAGGGCCAGTCTGCCGGGCGGACTGGCCTTTTTGTTTTGACTCCGCAGCGAATTGTGGGGGAGCAGGCAGCGATGGGTGGGTTGAGGTCAACTTTTGGCGTACGTGTGATCAAGGATGGTCTGGTTTTCAGTGCTGCACACTTCATCACATTCAATGGCAGCATCTGCGAACGTCTGCATGGTCACAATTGGCGTGTGGAGGCAGCGATTGAGGGGGCACTGGATGAAAACAGCTATGTTTTTGATTTCATAGCGTTGCGAGATGGATTGCAGGGACTGGTGGCGGAGCTGGATCATTCGGTGCTGCTGCCGGATCGGCATCGGCAGATTCGGGTTGAGCAGTCTGAGGATGGGCGCGAAGTTACGGCGCGGTTTGAGAATCGTCGCTGGTTATTTCCGGCGGAGGACTGTCGGATTCTACCTGTGGAAAATACGACGGCGGAACTGATTGCTCGCTGGCTGTCCGAGACATTATGCGAGAGACTGGGGTTGCGGGGCCAGCAGGGGCTGAGCCGATTGCGAATCAGTGTTGAAGAGAATTTCGGTCAGTGGGCGGACTGCTGGACGGAACTTTGAACTGCGAGTGTGATTACAGGGAAGCGAGTGAGAATCATGAACGACAGCAAGCCGGTGATCATCAGCACGACGATGGACACATTTCGTCAGGACGTGATTCAGCAGTCTCAGGAACGTCCGGTGGTGGTGGACTTCTGGGCTGAGTGGTGTGGTCCCTGTCGTCAGCTGATGCCTCTGCTTGAAAAGCTGGCAACAGAAATGCGGGGGGCATTTTGTCTGGTGAAGGTGAATGTGGATGAGTTGCCTGAGATCGCCGGGGCATTTGGTGTTCAATCGATTCCGTTTGTTGTGGCGATGTCCGGTGGGCAGCCGGTCAGTCATTTTGCGGGGCTCAAGCCGGAGGCTCAACTGAGAGCGTGGCTTCAGGAATTCCTGCCGTCGCCGGCGGCCGAGGCCTGGGAGCGAGGTCAGCAGTGTGAGTCTGAGGGACGTGTAGCAGATGCGGAGCTGGAGTATCGTCGGGCGGCGGAGCTGGAACCGGGCGAGGCCACGTTCCGCATCGCCCACGCTCGGGTGTTGCTGGAACTGAATCGTGATCAGGAGTCGCGGGAGATTATTGAAGAGCTGCAGAAGCGTGGATATCTGGAGCCTGAGGCAGAAGTGCTGAAGGAGCAACTGGAACTGCGAAGTCAGGTGGAGGATTCCGGCGGAGTGGTGGCTGCAAAACAGGCTCTGGAGGCAAACCCCGGGGATCTGCAGGCGAGGCTGCAACTGGCGGAGGCACTGGGAGCAGACAGCCGATTTGAGGAAGCGTGCGAGCTGCTGCTGGAACTGGTTCGCCACGATCGTGGTGGCGTGGGAACTCAGGCCAAGGAAGCCATGGTGGGCCTGCTGACAGTGATGGGACCGAAGTCCAAACTGGCATCAGAATACCGTCGGAAACTGGCGACCGCGTTTTACTGATGAACGGGTGCCCGGACGAGTTCATCCGGGCACTTTGCGTGCGGCGACTGTTCAGTGTCGGTCACTCATTTCTGCTCTGAATCAGCAGCTTTCTGCTGAGGTTCGGGCAAGGCAATCGGTGCTCCGGGGAACACGTGTCCGGTGGCCTTCGTAGGAACGCTGTAGACGGACGTGCGGGCAGTGACGATGAGTGACCGGCGGTCCTGACCACCGAACGTCACGTTGGCCGGTTGTTCCGGGAGAGTGATGATCCCGAGGATCTGTCCGGCCGGAGATACGACCTGAATCCCGAGCCCGGAAGTGATGTAGAGGTTACCGGCGGTATCGATGGTGAGTCCGTCGCCGCCTCCGGATGTTTCGCCGGGACGTTGACGCAGTTCAACCAGAACTCGGCCGGTTCCCAGCTTTCCGGGAGCTTCCACGGGATAGGCCCACATTTGTTTTTCCATGCTGGGAATGACGTACAGCGTCTTTTCGTCGGGTGAGAGGATGACGCCGTTGGGAGCTTTGCGATCGCTGATCAGCCGGCTGACTTTGCCATCGGGAGCTCGATAGTAGACAGCCTCAGTCCCCTGTGGCCATGGTTCGGGTGCGCGATAGCGAGGATCGGTGAAGTAAATCCCGCCGGTGTTATCGATGACGAGGTCATTGGGGGCATTGAATCGTTTGCCTTCAAATTCCGCGGCCAGTACGAACTGTTGAGCATCGGCGAGGCGGAACATTTTCAGGCGACCGTCCATTTCGCAGGCCAGCAGATACTGATCGTGCAGCATGAGGCCATTGCAGTGTCCGGAGGGCTCAGCAAACACGCTGAGTTTCCCGGCGGCATCCACTTTGTGAATGCGGTTGTTCGGGATGTCAGTGAACCAGAAGTTGCCTGCGGCATCAGCGGCAGGTCCTTCGGTGAATGCAAATCCTGTTTGCAGCTTTTGGACGGGACCGACGGGCCCGATATTCGGGATCTGTTCCTGCCCCTGACAAATGATTGAGGCCTGAGCGGCGAACAGACAACACAACAGCACATTCTTCACGGTAGGCTTCCCTGACAAACGACAGTTGCCGCAAGGCCCACTGCGGCCGCACGGTGGCTGATGAGGATATCGTGACACCGCGAGGGCAGCAAACCACGAAGGGGCAGGGGACGGTGGTTCCGGCCGGGAGGGCGAGGCTCCTGCCGAGCCGGACGTCAGTGGTCAGTGGTCAGTGGTCAGTGGTCAGTGGTCAGTGGTCAGTGGTCAGTGGTCAGTGGTCAGTGGTCAGTAATCG
>CAITYU010000310.1 GCA_903896675.1 uncultured Planctomycetaceae bacterium | reverse complement strand
CCCGGAGAAGGCGGGGTATGTGCATAACTGCCCGACGGCGGGTGGCACAGCTCGCGGACCAGCTCAGGTTGTCCCTGCGCGATTCATGGTCACGTGCGAGCGCGGGCATCTGGACGACTTTCCGTGGGTGCATTTTGTACATCTGGGGAAGCAGGACTGCGGACAGGTGAAACTGTTTCTGCGGGAGCTGGGAGCCAGTGGCGAGGCACTGGATGTGGAGGTGCAGTGCAAGGGTTGTGGTGCGCGTCGACGCATGGGGCAGGCGTTCGGGCCAAACGCCAAAGGCGTGTTGCCACCGTGTCGAGGCCGGCTGCCGCATCTGCGGGAGTCGGAACAGGATGGCTGCAAGGAGCAGTTTGTGCGGCCGATGCTGCAGGGCGCATCGAATCTGTGGTTTCCGGTACTGATCACAGCATTGTCGGTACCGCAGTCTGAAGGCGACTTGCCGCGGCTGGTGGAAGACAACTGGGTGATGCTGGAGAAAGCGACCAGCGTGGAGGTTGTGAAGGCTTTCCGGGCGATCAACCTGCTGAAGGACCTGGTGAAGTACAGTGACGATCAGATCTGGGCGGCGGTGCAGGCAAAACAGGCGGGAACGGTTGATGAGAAGGATCCTCGTGATTTGAAGCTGCCGGAGTGGCTGGTGTTTACGAAACCGGAGCAGCTGGAGCCCAGCAGGAATTTCAAGCTGCGAGCGGTGTCGCCACCGCCGGAGTTTGCTGAGTGGTTTGAGAAGATTGTGCTGGTAGAGAAGCTGCGGGAAGTGCGATCGCTGATCGGCTTTACTCGGCTGATGTCACCCAGGGATTTTGATAACGTCGGCGATGTACCGGAGACTCACCGGTGTGCGTTGTCACGAAAGAAGCCGACGTGGCTGCCCGCCAGTGAGACTCGTGGGGAAGGCATTTTCCTGCAGTTTTCCGAGTCGCGAATCAGGGAGTGGGAGCTGCAGCAGCACCGGTATGATCGGCAGTTTGAGATGGCCGCACGTTCGTGGCAGGCATCGAAGAATCTGTCGGGAAAAGTGTCTTATCCGGGGATTCGGTACGTGTTGCTGCATACGTTTTCGCATGCCCTGATCCGGCAGCTGGCGATTGAGTGTGGTTACACGAGTGCTTCGATTACGGAGCGGATTTATTCGCGGACGCCGGACATTGGCGAGCCGATGGCCGGCGTGCTGATTTACACGGCAGCTTCTGACAGTGAGGGAACGCTGGGGGGGCTGTGTTCGCTGGGCGAACCGGACAAGCTCGGACGTCACATTCGGCGGGCCCTGGAGAAGGTGGCCTTATGTGCCTCGGATCCGCTGTGTTCGGAGCACGTGGTGGGCACTGACGACACTCTGCATGGTGCCAGCTGCCATGCGTGTTCGTTTCTTCCGGAGACGTCGTGCGAGCGTGGCAACAAGTATCTGGACCGAGCGGTGCTGGTGCCGACGGTGCAGCGTCAGGATGTGATGTTCTTCAGGAAAACCGATGCTGACTGAGCGTCAATTGGCAGAGTCTGCGTATGGACTGGCGTGCGGCCTTCCGGGCAGCGTACTGGAATCCGTTGCGCAGGCTGTGCTGACGACTCCGGTGGCCATGTTGCGGGCGGAGATTTCGAAGCGTGTGCCGCAGCATCATCACCGGGATCTGGTGTTGAAGTTTTTGGAACAGTGGCGGGTTGAGGGCAGTCATCTTTCCGCACAGGCAGTGGCGGTGGCTTTGCAGACGGCAGCGATCTCGGTGCAGGCGCATCGGGAATCGCAATCTGTCGAGCTGGTCTGGACGGGACCGGATGCGGGTGTGACCACATTCCGACGGACTGAACAGGCGATCCTGCAATTGCTGGACGCGGCCCGCGAGCGCATCACGCTGGTGAGTTTTGCGGTATATTCGATACCGAACGTGGCCAGATCACTGGTTCAAGCCGCGCGGCGGGGTGTGCGTCTGACGGTAATCATAGAGACGCCGGACAAACTGGGCGGGGAGCACGAATACAGCACGATTCGGGCGCTGGGTGACGAGGTGGCAGCATGTGCCACTCTGTACTACTGGCCGAAGGAACACCGCGCTGTCAGCGACAGCAATAAACCAGGCCTG
>CAITYU010000309.1 GCA_903896675.1 uncultured Planctomycetaceae bacterium | reverse complement strand
TTGTGCCGTGCGTGTGCTTGTGGCTCAGGCCTGAAGGGCTGTTTTCCGGTATTTCAGGGGCGCAACCCTGGAAATGCCCCCTTTTGCTGCGGTGATGGCTCACCGGACCATGCCGCGCCCCGCCCCGAAGTTGGCCAACGGCCAGACACAACTTAGCCTCGCGATCACCCGATGGACTCGGGTCAGGGGGCACAAATGTGTTACTGAATTCACAGCCAATGCATTCGTCGATCACCATTGGCGGATTGGAGCGGTTTCAATTTGCAGGCCGAAAAGTCTGAATTCCCTGGGATGCAGCGGCGGAAAGGCATCGCAGACAACCAATTTTATGGGTAACGACAAGGGCTAAAGCCCACGCTACGACTTTCATCCCCCGCCGCATTCCCACCCCGCCCCGCCCCCCCCCACCAAACGTCTCCACCCATTCCGCAACGCCCCCCCCCACCCCGCACCCCCTTCCCCCAAAAAAATCCCGAAATTTCCCTCCCCATCCGGCACTTGCCGCATTGCGTTCCCGCGACTTTCGCCCGAATATACACCGTACCCGCGCACTCACTGCCCCCCCTCACGTCCCAGCGTCCAACCCCTGCAACTGATCAGCCACCCGGCCGGCAGGAACCCCACCCATGATCGCAAAATCCCCTGCCCTGCCACATCGCGCTCTCGCGCTGACACTGGTCGTGGCTGTGTTCGTCTGCAACACCACCGTCCCTGCCAGTGCCGCAGAACCGTGGGAAATGTTCCTCAGCACGTACTGCCTGCGCTGCCACGGTGATCAGAAGGTGGAAGGCGACCTCAGAATTGACACGCTGTCCCGCGACTTCCGTGCTGGTGTCGATACGCACCACTGGGCCGAAGCGCTCGATAAGATCAACAGTGGCCAGATGCCTCCAAAGGATCAGCCTCAGCCCACACAGGCCGAAATCCAGTCCTTTGTCACCGCACTTGACGCCCTGCTGCAGGACGGTCGCGCCGCGCGGATGGCCGCTCGCCCCCCTGTCTCCCACTACCGACTCAGTCGCAAAGAGTACCAGCATACTGTCTATGACCTGCTGGGAGTTCGTTACGACCCGTCCCGACCTGGCGAACTGAACGAGGACACTCTGTGGCACGGCTACGAACGCATCGGCGCACAACTGTCACTGTCCCCATCTCACATGGACCGCTACTACAGGGCCGCAGAAATTGTTCTCGACCGTGCCTTTCCCGCCATCACCGGCGAAACGACTCGCGTCCGTAAAACGGCAGCAGAACTGCGCTACGCTGGTGGACAGAAACAACAGGAGCTGCTGAACAGGTTCGGCATCAAACGGCCACTGCGGCAACTGCTGTTCCCCGGTCGCGTGCAGCAGGCACTGGCCCCGCACTGGCTTGGTCGCACTGGACCTGAACACAGCGGACTTTACAAAGTTCGTCTGCAGGCCAGTGGCATTCGTCCGGCCGGTGGCCAGCCCGCGCACCTCAGCATCGGTCGGGAAACCAGCGAAGAAACCGTCGATGGCCTGATTGAGTTCGATATTACGGCTCCCGAAGACAGCCCGCAGATTTACGAGTTCGAAGTCTCTCTGGAAATGCCAACCAGTCTGCACTTCTGCGTGGTCGCCACAGATGCGGTGGATCGCCGAGGTGGTGCGGCATTTCGCAACGCCCTCACCAGTGGCTCCTACGTGTTTACCCACAGCAGCGAAACACTGCTGCTGAATCCCAATGCTCCTCAGATGTTCGATGACCGCGGTAACGGCCTGTTTTCCACCGTCCTGCTGGACTGGATTGAATGGGAGGGTCCGCTGGTCACGCCCGCTGAACAGTCGCGGCGTCAGGCCGTCATTCCCGCCGCCGACGCCACTCCTGAAGTTGTGGCCGAACACCTGCAGCGTTTCGCTTCCCGCGCATGGCGACGTCCCGTGGACCTCGCAGAACTGGATGGCTATCTGCAGACCATCGCCCGCACGCGGGCGGAGGGTGAAACGCTGGCCGACGCATTTCGCCTCGCGCTCCATGCCGTGCTGACATCACGCAACTTCATCTATCTGGTTGAAGGCGATCCCGCAGTCCGCCAGCGTCTGACGGATGTCGAACTGGCTTCGCGACTGTCGTATTTTCTGTGGAGCTCCATGCCGGACGAAACTCTGCTGGCCGCGGCCGGCAGCAATCAGCTCAGTGGCCCATCCCTCAGGGCTCAGCTTGACAGGCTGCTGGCAGACAGTCGGCTGCAGCGATTCGTGGACGACTTTGCCCGGCAATGGCTGCAACTGCACCGCGTCGGCATGTTTCCGCCGGATCGCCGGCTGTATCCCGCCTACGACGACTGGCTGCAGAAAAGTCTGCAGGCGGAACCCGTGGAGTTTTTTCGGGAGGTGCTGACGAAGAATCTGCCGCTGGACAGTTTCCTCGATTCCAACTGGACGATGGCCAATGCTCGACTCTGTGATTTCTACGGGCTGCCGGAACCGACCGAGGGTGGTTTTCAGCGAGTCGAGCTCAGGCCGGAACATCATCGTGGTGGGTTACTCACGATGGGTGCGGTGCTCGGCCTGACCTCCGACGGAACGCGGCATCGTCCGGTCCATCGTGGGGTCTGGATCAGTGAATCGCTCTTCAACCGGACTCCGCCCTCACCACCGGCCAATGTGGACCCGATTGAACCGGTTCCTCCGGAAGGCAACCGCGTCACGATTCGCCAGCGAATTGAAGCCCATGCGAAGAATGCCAGTTGTGCCGCCTGTCACCGCACGATTGATCCGCTGGGACTGGCCTTTGATCAGTATGATGCGATTGGGCAGTGGAGGACTCACGAACATGTCCCGACGGGTGTCGGCGAACATCCGCCGGCCGATGCTTCGGGCGTACTGCCGGACGGCCGCCAGTTTCGTGATGCCGTGGAATTCCGCAGGCTGCTGCTGGCCGATCGTGAGCGAATCACGCGGGGGTTTGTCGAACATCTGTGCACGTATGCCCTGCGACGTGTGCTGACTGTGGATGATCGCGCTGACGTGCAGGCCATTGTGGATACCGCGCTGGCCAATAACTACGGAGTGCAGGATCTCGTGCGAGCTGTCGTATTGTCGGATCTGTTTTCCAAACGCTGACCCGACCACGTTACGGACTGAATTCAGGCAACGGAGAAATCTCATGAGTTTTCTGTCTCAATCATGGCTGCTGGACCGACGGCATGCTCTGCGTGCCATGGGCACGTGCATCTCACTGCCGATGCTCGAGTGTATGCAGCCGTTGCGGGCCGCCGAACCGCCGGCCATGCCGCGTCGCAGTGCTTTTATTTATCTGGCCAATGGTGTGCATTCGCTCAATTATCAGATCACCACACCCGGTCGGGATTTTCAGTTTTCTCGCTCGCTGCGACCACTGGAAAAACACCGCAGCGTGATCACTCCGATCAGCGGACTGCATCACCCGGGGGCGCTCAGTCATCACCACAACTGCATCTCGATCTGGCTGACTGGTGGCCAGCTGGGGCCTTCGGATCGCAATACGATTTCGGTGGACCAGAAGATGGCCGAGGTGACCGCGCAGCACACCCGCTATCCGTCGCTCGAAGTGGCCCTGACGCAGGGTTCACTGGCGTGGACTGCTGATGGAGTGCAGTTGCCGGCACAGCGTCGCTGCAGCGAGATTTTTGCCTCGCTGTTTGAAGAACCGAAAGGTGGCACGGCCGTCCAGCGGAAGGCGCTGCGGCGGAAGGCCAGCGTGCTGGACGACAATCTGGCGGAAGTGCGACGTCTGGAATCGAAAATGGGGACTGCCGACCGCGGGCGGCTGGAGCAGTATCTCAGTTCGGTGCGGGAGGCTGAAATTCGGACTCGCCGGGCGGACGCATGGCTGGATACACCGTTGCCGGCGATTTCCGAAGCGGATCGCAAACGCACCAATCGAGACATTCCGCAGACGCAGGCCGGAGACTACTTCCGGACGGTCTACGACCTGATGGTGCTGGCGTTTCAGACGGATGTGACGCGAGTCGCCACGTTCAGTCTGGGGGGCGAGGGTGATGCCTTTGCCATCCCGGAAATCGGGATTACGGAATCCCGGCATCAGCTCAGTCATCACGGCGGCGATCACGGCTATATGGAGAAGCTGACCAATTACGACACATTCGCGATCGAGCAGTTTGGATACTTCCTGACGCGACTGACGGAAACTCAGGATCTGAATGGTCGACCGATGCTGGGTTCAACCATGGCCCTGTTTGGCAGTGGCATGAGTTATGGGCACAGTCATGGCAACGCCAACCTGCCGCTGGTGCTGGCGGGTGGGGCCGATCTGGGACTGCAGCATGGCCGCCATCTCGACTTCAACGAGGGCCATTTTCAGGGGTACCAGCTTGACAAACCGGGTGAGCATTATGCGTTGTGCAGTCGTCCGGCCAACTCCGCTGCGCACATGAGCAATCTGCTGCTGACGATGGCTCAGAAGATGGGTGTGGAGGTTGATCGATTCGGCGACAGCAACCGGGCGGTGGAACTATGATGCGGCGTGCGAAATTTGGACCGGCACTGCTGCTGCTGCTGGCTGCCAGCAGTCTGTGGCCTGCGGTGGTACTGCTGGCGGACGAACCGTTTCGTCCTGCGCCTGGCAGTTTTCCGCCCCTGGAAAAATCGCACGTTTATCGTGGCGAGCTGGTGTTTGTGGACCATGCGAATCGTCGTGGCAGTGTGCGCGTGCAGGGTTCCGGGATGTTCTTCCGCAACGACCCGCATCCTTTTGCGCTGCTGCCCTGCGGCATCGTGCGTTACCATGGGGCTCCGGCGGATCTTCGCGACGTGCCGCTGGGAACGATTCTGCATGTGCACGCTTTTTTGCCACCGGATCCGCAGATTTCAGCGGTGCCGGTATTACCGGTGGACAGCCGCAAGAAGGATGCCAACCACAATCGTGGAGCGGGGATTTTTCCGGCGGAGAATCATGTGCTGTTGCTGGAGGACGAGCCCAGTCGGTGTCTGCGGGAGGGAAAGGTCTGGAAGCTGCGGGAAGTGGAATGCCGAAACAATTCGGGGACGCTGCTGGCCAGCCTTGAGACGCGGGACGCAGCGATCGGGGCGGTGGAACCGGAGCGGCTGACCTTTGATGCCGCGACCCGCATCTGGCGCGGCCGGGAATGTCTGTCGGTTGAGGATCTGGTGTTGGAGGGACAGTGGCCGGCCGGCGGCCAGCAGGATCTGGGGGGGCAGGCAGTCCAGTTGGGGCTGACGTGGAAGCCGACACCGGACGGAGTCTTCACGCGGTTTCATATTTCCGACATCTGGCTGGACGATGCGGCGTTGGCTCAGGCCTCGCGACGTCAGACTGAGACGCACCGGGCCTTCATACGCAGTCGCTGGATGCCTGCGCGGGTTGATGCGGTGGAGTATGGGAAGTTTGGACGCGCGACCGTGACGGCGACATTATTTGGCGGCATGGACCCGGCGTTGTATGCGGACTTTCAGGCCAACACGGCGGCCATGATGAACGCCGTGGAGAACACGCTCAAGCACACCCATGGCGCCTACGGAGCAGCCCACATGGCATCACGCGGCACAATTCTGGCAGTCACGCAGGATGCCGGGGCGGAGTCCCTCGGCAGCAGTGGCATTCAGATTCGCTTCGAAACGGACCTGATCATTGAGGGCATACGGACCGGGCGTATCGTGCGAGTGCGACCGGGCAACTGGCCTCAGGTACAGGTTCCGCGTGAAGAGTATCTTGACGACGCCGCGAACCCTGAAGAACGTTTCCCGAGCCCGGCGATTTTCCCGAAGTACTGACCGCACGCGGACCAGCACCACCCCGATGGCTCAGGTCCCCTGCGGCCCCGTGGCCCCTGATCTCACTGTCTCCTCCTCACCCCGCCCGCCGCCTTCATCAACGAAACGCCGCTGGTCGCCGGTGACTTCCGGACGACACTCGACTGTGCCTGCGCAGGCATCCGCTGGGGCTGTTCCAAAACAGCCACGTACGCGTTGCACTGTCATTGCCGGGGCTGCGTCAGACGCTGATTTCCCCACGATGCTCGTGCAGCATGACTGCTCAGTTCAGAATCGCAGACGGTGGCTGTATGCTGTGGCCAGTGCGCAGACCGCACGCCGTCGGAAATGCACCCTGAGTCACCTCGTTTCCCAGAAGCTCGCGATGTCCGTCAACGATCATCCCCTCGATCAGCTCGATCCGCTCGCGGCCTTCCGCGAGCAATTCTATCTGCCTTCAGGAAAGATCTATTTCGACGGAAATTCTCTCGGTCTGCTGTGCCACGCTGCCGAGCACGCCGTGCTGGAAACGCTGCAGCAATGGAAATACCTCGCCATCGAGGGCTGGACCCACGCACAGCCCGACTGGTTTCATCTGACCGAGCAGATCGCGGAACAACTGGGCCGAATCGTGGGGGCTTCCGCCGACAGCATAACGCTGACCGGATCCACCACGCTGCATCTGCATCAGGTGCTGGCGACGCTGTACCGTCGCAATGACCCTCGACGGGGCATTCTGATCGACAGCACGGCCTTTCCCACCGATCGCTACGCCGTCGCCAGCTTCCTGCGCAGTCAGGGACTTGACCCCGCGGAACATCTGCTGCAGGTGTCCGCAGATCACTCCGACCTGCTGCAGGAAACGGACATCGCTGCAAAGCTGAGTCACGGCGTGCAAATGGCCATCCTGCCATCCGTTGTCTTCACAACCGGGCAACTGCTGGATCTGGCTGCGGTCACCACTGCGGCTGCTCGGCACGATGTCCGCATCTGCTGGGACTGTTCGCATTCCGTGGGTGTCGTGCCGCTCAATCTGTCGGTACTGGAACCGGATGCGGCCATCTGGTGCACCTACAAATACCTCAACGGAGGCCCGGGTTCGGTGGCCGCCCTGTACCTGCACCCTCGCTGGCATGATCGTCCGCCGGGGCTGGCCGGCTGGTTCGGGGCCGATAAGTCACGGCAGTTCCGTATGGAACAGGAACTGGTACCGACCGTCGGAGCCGGCCGACTGCAACTGGGGACTCCGCATGTGCTGAGCCTCGCAGCACTCCGCGGTTCACTGCAGGTGATCGAATCCGCCGGAGTGGACCGACTGCGAAACAAGTCACTGCAACTGACCGCCCATCTGCGGCAACTGTTCCTGCAGCGCCTGCCGCAGGCAGGATTTACATTCGCGACTCCCGCTGCCGACCACCGTCGCGGCGGGCACGTGGCCATTCGCCACCCCCTCGCGCGCAACCTGTCATCAGCGCTGCGAGCCCGCGGATTTGTGCCGGATTTTCGCGAGCCGGATCTGCTGCGAATTGCCCCCAGCCCGCTGTACTCACGGTTTGCCGACTGCGATGATCTGGTGGCGGAAATCTGTCGCATCCTCGCCGAAAGTCCT
>CAITYU010000308.1 GCA_903896675.1 uncultured Planctomycetaceae bacterium | reverse complement strand
ATCCTCGGAGAGCGAAGCTCCCAACGGGCGGGCTTTGCGATCACTGAACACTGAACACTGAACACTGAGCACTGAGCACTGAGCACTGAGCACTGAGCACTGAGCACTGCGCACTGAACACTGAACACTGAACACTGAGCACTGAATACCGAATACTGAGCACTGACGTACGGCTCGGCGGGAGCGTCGCCCTCCCAAAGGTGCGCAGGCTCAGCACGCGCACTTTATTTTACGTTGAGCCAAAAAACAGCCCCGCCAGACTCCGTTTCCAGCGAATTCTGCAGCCAGCTCCGGCCTGCGGCAAAAAATGCCGTCGCAAGTTGTTGCAAAGCAACACGTTACGCAAAGAAAGCCGTCTTGATTCAAAATGCCGTCCCAAACTATAACTCAGCCGGCGGCAGGGTTCGTGTTTTCCACCCAGGGCGTAGAAGAATCCGCAGTGAACAGACTTGTCAGTCAGCTGAAACAGCATTTGCGCTGTGCCATGCGCGATCACCGTGCACTGGTGGCTGCATGTCTGCTGTCACTGGCTGCACCGGGTTGCAAAGGTCGCTCGATCAAGTACGACAATCCCGTCTTCGAACCGGCTCCGCCGCGACGATCTCTGATCAATAAAGCCGCTGACGAAGAAGAACGCAGGCTGCTGGGCGTCGGCATGGAAACAGACGACCAGGGCACTGCCGCAGGCGATGCTGACCCGGCCAATCCGTTCCGCAGTACCGGCATGCAGCGTCTCAGCAGCGGACCGCTCACAGGCAACAGTGTCGTGGCACTGGTCAATGGACATCCCGTGTTCCTCGATGACGTCCTTGCCGGCGTTCGACAGATGGTGGAAAACAATCCGCAGCTTACAGACCAGCAGCGGCAGATGATCCTGATGACCCAACTGAAGAACCGGCTGCCGAAATATGTCGAGGACGAACTGATCGTCCAGCAGGTGAAGATCAAAGTCCCGAAGGAACGTCAGGACCTGATCCGCGAGTCTCTGGAACCAAAGTTCCAGGAAACCGTCGAAGTGATCCGCAAAAAGGAAAACAAGGCCACCGTACAGGAACTGGACGAGTTTTTGTCGGGGCAGGGGACATCGGTCGAGGAGTTGCGGCAGTCCTTCTACCGCATTCAGATGGTGGAAGGCTATTTGTCCAGCCTGATCAAAGTTCCGGAGAAGGTGGATCGCGAAGAGCTGTTGCGATACTACGAAGATCACCTGCGGGATTATTCATCGGAAGAGAAGGTACGTGTTGCCAAGATTGTGGTCCGACCGGGCAAAGGCGGCATCGCTCAGGCACAGCAGCAGGCGGACGACATCATCGCGCGGATCGGTCAGGGCCAGCAGTTCCAGGAACTTGCAGCCGAACTGTCCGACCCTGTGAACCGTGACAAGCGTGGAGACATGGGCTGGATCAGTCGCGGTGCCCTTGCACCGGAACTGGAAGATATCGTCTTTGGCCTCGCGGTCGGTGATGTTTCGGCTCCGCGAGTCCTTGCGGATCGCGTCGAAATCTACAGCATCACCGATCGGCACGAGCCTTCCACGATCCCGTTCCAGCAGGTGCAGACGGAGATTGAGGAGACGATCCTGAACCAGAAGCGTGAGGACGCCCGCCGCGAAGTCCGCGACCAGATCCGCAACCGAGGCTCAGTGCAGACCGTACTGGAATAACCGGCTCCAGTTCCCCGCTGCCCCTGTCACACACCGCAGTCCGTCACGCTGGTAACCGTGCACGCCACAGGGCAAATTCCCACGCGAAGCCGCGACGTCCGTGACACACTGATGCGCTGCAGTTTTCCGAATGCCCTCAAGTCCCAGGGGCCGGTAACCCACGCTCAATCAGTCCCCCTCGCGGCTTCGCGTGAGCCCAACAGTCCCCACCGAACACGTGGCTGCTCTCTGTGCCTCTGTGGTTAAAAAAACCAGCCACAGAAACTGCACAGCCACCGGTTTGTAAAACCGGCTCAGGTCCAGTCCGCCCTTCGTTTCCATTTCCAGAATCTTCAGCTTCTGTTCAATTTTCTGCAGCCGTACCTCCAGAGCTTTCGGCAGGCGTTCGTTGTCGTCATTGACAACGGATTTCGGGACGGACGGGTAGCCCAGGTGCCGCTGCAGGGCGACGAACAGGTACAGAAGATCGCGGCCGATGTTGGCGTGAGCGATGCGGCCTTCCTGTTCACCGAACAGTACCAGTCCGCGGTCAGCATCCGCCTGTTTGCTGCGGAGTGCGACCGGACTTCCGGACAGCATCAGGTTGGTATAGCTCTCACCCCGTGATATGACCTCTGAAATTCGTCCCAAAAGCCGGATGCTTTGACAGACCGGAGATTGAGCATGGCTTGAGCACCTTTGATCGTCCATCTCATGCCGGAACATTCAAGGCGATCCTTGACAAGATGGCGACAGGCTCCTTCGATCAGGCCAGTGGCAATCGGATACCCCGCAGCCAGGTATTCGTGGTACCTCATTCGATGGCTATGAGCTTCGAAATACCCACATGCTGCTTCAACCGAAGCCTTACGATCTCCCTGCAGTTTTTTCAGGGCCGACATCCGACGAAATCCCCGGATCACCGATGCCACGTCCCCGTCAAGGATTCTCTGCATCCGCTTCTGACCATAGACTATGCTGCCCGTCCATCAGCCGAATCAGGATTTGGTTCGGCTTTCGTCTGAGCTCAATTTCATGGGCTGCCCATGACATGGCAATCGTGGCCCCT